>DVLJ01000157.1 GCA_018715565.1 Candidatus Ventrimonas merdavium | reverse complement strand
GTAGTATATATTAAAAATACTTATAAATCTTTTTCGGATCAGAGGAACACTTGGCAGTTGACGGAACCAGACGGAACACGTAAAATAGATAGAAATGGAAAAGGGGGAGGATCTATGGACGATCAGTTACTGCATACCCCGGAGGGAGTCCGGGATATCTATGCCGACGAGTGCGCGAGAAAGCTGGCGGTGCAGCGCCGCATCAGCCAGGTGTTCCATCTGTATGGCTACCAGCCGATCGAGACCCCGGTATTTGAATTTTTTGATATCTTCAGTAAGGAACGGGGCAGCGTGGGCAGCCGAGAGCTGTACAAGCTGTTTGACCGGGACAACAATACCCTGGTGCTCCGGCCCGATATGACGCCGCCGATCGCACGCTGCGCGGCCAAGTATTTTATGGATGAGGATGGTCCGATCCGCCTCTGGTACGGGGCTCCTACCTTTATCAACAGCAGCAGCTATCAGGGCCGGTTAAAGGAGACCACCCAGACCGGCGTGGAGCTGATCGGAGACGACTCCAGCGACGCGGACGCCGAGATGATCGCCCTGGTGATCGAGGCGCTGAAGGCGGCGGGGCTCACGGAGTTCCAGGTGGAATTAGGCCAGGTAGAGTTCTACCGGGGCTTAGTGGAGGAAGCCGGGATGGACGGGGAGACGGAGGAGCAGCTCCGGACCCTGATCGACCACAAGAATTATTTCGGCGTGGAGGAGCTGTTAAGCGAGCTTTCCATCAAGCCGGAGTTAAAGGAGCTGTTCTTCAAGCTGCCGGAGCTGTTCGGGGACATCGAGAACATCCGGCTGGCCCGCTCCATGACAGAGAATCCCCGGGCGGTCCGGGCCATCCAGCGGCTGGAGCAGGTGCAGGAGCTGTTGGATGCTTACGGCTTAGGGGACTATGTGTGCTACGACCTGGGCATGCTGAGCAAATATTCCTATTACACCGGCATCATCTTCAAGGCATACACCTATGGCACCGGGGAGTATGTGGTGACGGGAGGGCGCTATGATAAGCTGCTGGAGCAGTTTGGCAAAAAGGCCCCGGCGGTGGGCTTCGCCATCGTGATCGACCAGCTGATGCTGGCCCTTTCCGGGCAGAAGATCTCTGTGCCCATCGACCGGACGGTGACGGCGGTGTTGTATGAGCGGAGCGCCCGGGAGAGCGGCATCCGGCTGGCGGAGCATTTCCGGAAGAACCAGCTGGGCGTGCAGCTGGTGCGGCGCCGTTCGGCTTCCGAGGTAACAGCGTATCTGGCCTGGGCCAGACGGCAGGGACTGCGGAACGTGCTGTATCTGCCGGGGGACGGCAGCCAGGTACTGGCCTACGATGCGGAGAAGGAAACCTACGATACGCTGTCCCTATCCGATTATCTGGGCGGGATGCCTTGATCGCGGGAAGAACCGTGCAGGGACGGCAGGAAGCATGGTGCCGGGATCGCTGGAAGAGCGGTGCCTGGATAACGGGAAGAGCGATGCCGGTACGGCAGGAAAAGAGGAGAAGATGAGATATCTGACATTTGCACTGGCCAAGGGCCGTCTGGCCCGGAAGGCCATGGAACTGTTCCGGGAGATCGGGATCACCTGCGAGGAGATGGAGGACCCGGATTCCCGGAAGCTGATCTTTGTCAACGAGGAGCTGGGATACCGGTTCTTCCTGGCCAAGGCCAGCGACGTACCCACCTATGTGGAGTACGGGGCCGCGGACATCGGGATCGTTGGGAAGGATACGATCTTAGAGGAGGGGCGGAACCTATACGAGGTCCTGGACCTGGGCATCGGCCAATGCCGCATGTGCGTCTGCGGACCGAAGGAGGCCAGCCGGTATCTGCACAACCATGAGCTGATCCGGGTCGCCACCAAGTACCCCTCCATCGCCAAGGATTATTTTTACAACAAGAAGCATCAGACCGTGGAGATCATCAAGCTGAACGGATCCATCGAGCTGGCTCCCCTGGTGGGCTTGAGCGAGGTCATCGTGGATATCGTGGAGACCGGCTCCACCCTGCGGGAGAACGGACTGGAGGTCTTAGAGGAGATCTGTCCCTTATCCGCCCGGATGGTGATCAACCAGGTCAGCATGAAACGGGAGCAGGAGCGGATCGCCGGGATCATCCGGCAGCTGCGGTCCCGCATCTCATAAGCAGGAGGCACAGACAATGAAGATCATCAAACTGGACGAACAGAGCAGACAGGACATCCTGTCCCAGTTATTAAAACGGGACCCCAACAACTATACGGAATACGAGGACGCGGTCCAGGCCATCGTGGACGATGTGCGGGCCAAGGGGGACGAGGCCGTCTTTTCCTATACGGAGCGGTTTGACGGTGTGCGGCTGGATCCTTCTACCATCCGGGTCACGGACGGCGAGATCCAGGAGGCCTTAGCCCACGTAGATCCCCAGCTCCTGGCCATCATGAAGCGGTCCATGAAGAATATCCGCACCTACCACGAAAAGCAGCTGCAGCAGAGCTGGTTCGACGCCAAGCCGGACGGCACCATCTTAGGCCAGAAGGTCACGGCCCTTTCCAGCGTCGGCGTCTATGTGCCGGGCGGCAAGGCGGCGTATCCGTCCTCTGTACTGATGAACATCATCCCGGCAGAGGTAGCGGGGGTGCCGCGGATCGTCATGGTGACCCCGCCGGGACGGGACGGGAAGGTGAACCCGGTGACCCTGATCGCCGCCCACCTGGCAGGAGCCACGGAGATCTATAAGGTTGGCGGAGCCCAGGCAGTGGCGGCCCTGGCCTTTGGCACGGCTTCCATCCCCAGAGTCCACAAGATCGTGGGCCCGGGCAATATCTTCGTCGCCCTGGCGAAGAAGGCGGTCTACGGCCATGTGAGCATCGACAGCATCGCCGGCCCCAGCGAGATCTTAGTGCTGGCCGACGAGACGGCCAATCCCCGCTTCGTGGCGGCAGACCTGCTGTCCCAGGCGGAGCATGACGAGCTGGCCAGCGCGATCTTAGTGACCACCAGCATGGAGCTGGCCCAGCAGGTTTCCAGAGAGGTGGACCAGTTCGTCCAGATCCTTTCCCGCAGGGAGATCCTGGAAAAGTCCCTGGACAATTACGGGCGGATCCTGGTGGCGGACACCATGGCGGACGCCATTGCCGCAGCCAATGAGATCGCCCCGGAGCACTTGGAGATCCTGACGAAGAACCCCTTTGACACTATGACCCGGATCCAGAACGCGGGAGCCATCTTCCTGGGAGAGTACAGCTCCGAGCCCCTGGGCGACTACTTCGCAGGCCCCAACCATGTGCTGCCCACCAACGGGACGGCCAAGTTCTTCTCCCCCCTGGGCGTAGACGACTTTATCAAGAAATCCAGCATCATTTACTATTCCAGAGAGGCCTTAGAGCCGATCCACAAGGACATCGAAGGATTTGCCGAGGCAGAGCATCTGACGGCCCATGCCAATTCGATCCGGGTCCGTTTTGAATAAAGGAGGATCGCTTATGACGCGCACAGCTTCCATCACACGCAATACCAAGGAGACGAAGATCTCCCTGACCCTGGATCTGGACGGTACAGGGAAGGCGGAGGTCCGCACCGGGATCGGGTTTTTCGACCATATGATGGAGGGCTTTGCCCGCCACGGCCTGTTCGATCTGACCCTGACCGTGGAAGGCGACCTGCACGTGGATACCCACCACACGGTGGAGGATACCGGCATCGTGCTGGGACAGGCCATCCAGGAGGCCGTGGGAGATAAGGCGGGGCTTGCCCGCTACGGCCATATGATCCTTCCCATGGATGACGCCCTGATGCTGTGCGCCGTGGATCTGTGCGGCCGCCCCTGGCTTTCCTGGGATGTCTCCCTGACCCACGAGCGGGTGGGCAGCCTGGAGACGGAGACGGTGCGGGAATTTTTCTACGCCGTATCCTATGGAGCCATGATGAACCTCCACGTCAAGCAGTTAAGCGGTCTCAACGACCATCACATCATCGAAGGGGCTTTCAAGGCGTTTGCCAGGGCCCTGTGCCTGGCCACCCGGAAGGATGAGCGGGTGACCGGCGTATTATCTACGAAGGGAGTGCTGTAGCCATGCAGTTGTATCCGGCGATCGATATGAAGGGCGGCCGGTGCGTCCGCCTGACCCAGGGAGCCTTTGATAAGGAGCAGATCTATGCAGACCGCCCCGCGGACATGGCCAAAAGATGGGCCGAGGAAGGGGCTTCCTACCTCCATCTGGTGGATCTGGACGGGGCCCTGGCCGGCCATTCGGTCAATGAGGCCGCGATCCGGGAGATCCTTAAGGAGGTGCAGCTCCCTGTCCAGCTGGGCGGGGGGATCCGCACCACGGAGGCCGTGCGGCACCTGCTTTCTTTAGGCATTACCCGCTGCATCATCGGCACCCGGGCCGTCCAGGATCCGGAGTGGGTCCGGGAGCTGATCGGGACCTTCGGCCCGGAGGCCATCTGCGTAGGCGTGGACGCCAAGAACGGCATGGTAGCCGTAGCCGGCTGGGAGAAGGTCAGCAGCGTGTCGGCGGTGGAGCTTTGCCTGCAGATGAAGGAGTACGGCGTCCGGCATTTTGTCTACACAGATATCCTGCGGGACGGGATGCTGTCCGGGCCGAACGTGGAGATGACCAAAGCCCTGACCGATGCCACCGGACTGGATGTGATCGCCTCTGGCGGCATGTCCTCCATGGCGGATCTGGAGCGGCTCCACGAAAGCGGCATCCAGGGCGCCATCATCGGAAAGGCGCTTTACGAGCACCGCATTTCGTTAAGGGACGCGGTGGAGCGGTTTGAACAGGAGGAGGGAACGACATGGCAAAGATGAAACGGCTGGCAGCCGGGATCGGATGCCGGAATGGGATGGCGGTAAAGCTCACCGAGGGACACCCGTCTACGGAGCAGCCCTTTTTAAGCTATGCCCTGGAGTGCAACGACACCGGGGCAGACGCGCTCCTGGTCCTGGATCTGGCGGAGAGCGACCAGGAGCATGAGAAAAATATCGGACAGATCAAGGAAGCCGGCAGGCTCCTGGATATCCCGATCGTGGTGGGAGGATATATCAAGCGCCTGGAGGATATCAAGAAATACCTCTACGCCGGGGCGCGGAGCGTCTTCCTCCACGCCGGCGATCCGGTGCACGTCGGCCTTCTGAAGGAAGCGGCGGACCGGTTCGGCAGAGAGAAGATCCATATGCTGATCACCGGCTCTGAGCAGCTAAAGCGGGTGCCGGAATTCTATGAGCTGGGGGCTTCCAGGATGATCCTGGACCTGGATGCGGCCCGCATCCGCCGAACCGGCTGCATGGAGCCCTGGGACATCCCGTTCCTTACGGTCTGCACGGACAACAGCCTGGAGCTGATCTCCGACGCCATGAGCTGCGGCCAGTCTGACGGCGTGGTGCTGATCGCCTCCCCGGAGCGGGAAGGCCACTATATGGAGATCAAGCAGCAGCTGGAGACTATGGGCAATGAGATGGACCTGCTCCGCAGCCAGATCCCCTGGAGCGCGTTCAAGCTAAATTCCGACGGCCTGATGCCGGTCGTCGTCCAGGACTACCGCACCATGGAGGTGCTGATGATGGCCTACATGAACGAGCAGGCCTTTGCGGATACGCTGCTCACAGGGAAGATGCACTATTACAGCCGCAGCCGGAAGTGCCAGTGGCTGAAGGGGGAGACCTCCGGCCATTTCCAGTACGTCCGCTCCCTGCGGTTAGACTGCGATAATGATACGATCCTGGCGAAAGTGCATCAGATCGGCCCCGCCTGCCATACCGGCGCGGTCAGCTGCTTCTATCAGCCGCTGGCGGAGAAGGAAAGCCGGGAGATGAACCCCTTGAAGGTCTTTGAGTCCGTGTTCCAGGTCATCCTGGACCGGAAGGAGCATCCCAAGGAGGGCTCTTACACGAACTATCTGTTCGAGAAGGGCATCGACAAGATCTTAAAAAAGGTAGGAGAAGAGGCTACGGAGATCGTCATCGCCGCCAAGAATCCGGATCCGGAGGAGATCAAGTACGAAATCTCGGATCTTCTGTACCATCTGATGGTGCTGATGGCGGAAAAAGGAGTTTCCTGGGAGGATATCACAGAAGAATTAGCCAAACGATAATAGGGGGAAAAAGGTATGGGGTGGATCGACCGCTGTTTTCAGGTCATGGATGAGGAGATGATGTTTGAGTCGTCGGGGCACCGGACCCGGTTCTGGGAGCTTTTGGAGTGCTACGGACGGTATTCCTTTTTCACCAGGGGCTTGTGCAAGTGCATGTATCTGGCTGCCTGGGACGAGGAGCATTTTGCCGTGATGCTGGAGACCCTGGCCGGGATGGTCCTGGCAAAGGAGCAGGATACGGAGGAGATGCGCCTGAGCGGGGAGCTGATGGCCGAAGACGACGACAGCCCGGATCAGGTGGTCTACCGCCTTTCCGCAGGCTTTCTCCAGGGAAGGGTGGAGATGCCGGACCATCCGGAGGAGCTGCCCCTGGAGCTTCAGTACCTGTTAGGCCGGGCCTTGATGGCCTCCAACCTGATCGACAGCGTGCCCGGAGACATTCCCGCCTGTTAGGCAACGGCCCGGGAAGCCAATCCCGGCAGCGGATCCGACAGATGAAAAACACCACAAACACGACATAAAAGGAGAGCGCGAACATGCTTGCAGTTGCAGAACGATTTATCCGATACGCAAAAATAGACACCCAGTCCCAGGACGGAGTGGAGGCCTTCCCCAGCACGGAGAAGCAGAAGCGGCTGGGGGAGCTTCTGGTGGAGGAGATGAAGGCCCTGGGCCTTTCTGATGTGCGGATGGACGCCCATGGGTACGTCTACGGCGTGATCCCGTCCAACCTGGATGGGGCAGAGGGTCATCCGGTCCCGTCCCTTGGCTTTATCGCCCACATGGACACAGCCCCCGCCTGCTTGGGCACGGGAGTGGACCCGCAGATCGTTGGGCAGTACGACGGCGGTGTGATCTGGCTGAACAGGGAAATGGGACTGGCCCTGGATCCGGCGGAATTTGAAGATCTGGCGGATTATAAGGGGCAGGACCTGATCACTACCGACGGCAATACCCTGCTGGGCGCCGACGACAAGGCCGGAGTGGCGGAGATCATGGAGATGGCCGCTTACCTGATGGCCCATCCGGAGATCCCCCACGGGAAGATCTGCATCGGTTTTACTCCGGACGAGGAGGTAGGCCGGGGCGCGGACTTCTTCGACGTAGAAGGCTTCGGCGCGGACGTGGCCTACACCGTGGACGGCGGGGCGCTGGGAGAGCTGGAATATGAGAACTTTAACGCCGCTTCCGCCTTTGTGACGATCCACGGAGTGAGCATCCACACCGGCTCCGCCCGGGGCAAGATGAAGAACGCCCTGCTTTTGGGCATGGAGCTCCACAGCCTGCTCCCGGTCTATGAGAACCCGGCCTGCACCGACGGCTACGAGGGATTCTTCCACTTAGACGACATGAAGGGCTGCGTGGAGACCTGCTCCATGAAGTATTTCCTGCGGGACCACGACCGGGCCAAGTTTGAGAAGAAAAAGCAGCTCATGGAAGCGGCGACAGATTATATGAACGTCAAGTACGGTTCCGGCACCGTGGAGCTGAAGCTCCAGGATTCCTACTACAACATGATCGAGCAGATCAAGCCTCATTTCTATCTGATCGACGCGGCCAGAGAGGCTATGAAGGCGCTGGACATCCAGCCGAAGATCTGCGCCATCCGGGGCGGCACCGACGGGGCCCGGCTTTCCTATATGGGCCTTCCCTGTCCCAACCTGTGCACTGGAGGACACAATTTTCATGGCCGGTACGAGTACATTTCCATCCAGTCCATGGATAAGATCGTGAAGCTGCTGGTGCGGCTGGCAGAGACGATCGGGGAGTATGCCGGGAAATAACTTATCGCAAAGCATCTTACAGGGCGGAGATTTTTCCATTGGGAGGATCTCCGCTTTTTGTTGTGCGCCTGGCGGCGCACGTTTCCAAATATTTGTTTCATAAGAATTTCCGTGCCGCAGTTCCTTCAGCAACGTTCGGGAAAAACGAAAATAAATCGTTACGAATTGTCATATACAAATTCCCTCTCCGACATTTAAAATAGGGGTGAAAAGACAGAGTAAGCATCTGGTCCACAGTCGGAGAAGCGACTTGGACCGTTCAGACAACCAAAAGGAGGTTATAGATATGGGACAAACAGAAAAATGGTGGAAAAACGCGGTGGTGTATCAGATTTATCCCCGCAGCTTTCAAGATAGCAATGGAGACGGGATCGGCGATCTTCCGGGAATCATTCAAAGGCTGGATTATCTGGAAACCCTTGGCATCGATGCAGTATGGCTGTCGCCGGTATGCCGTTCGCCTCAGGATGACAACGGATATGATATTTCGGATTATCAGGACATCGATCCCATGTTTGGGACCCTTTCGGACATGGAAACCCTGATCCGGGAGGCCGGAAAGCGTGGCATCCGGATTATCATGGATCTGGTGCTCAACCATACCTCTGACGAGCATCCCTGGTTCCGGGAAGCCCTTAAAGGCCGGGACAATCCCTATCATGACTACTATGTCTGGCGAGATGGAAAGGAAGGGGTCCTGCCTAACGATCTGCGGGCCTGCTTCGGTGGACCGGCCTGGGAATGGGTGCCAGAGCTGGGACAGTATTATCTCCACCAGTTTTCCGTCCGCCAGCCGGATCTGAACTGGGAAAGCCCCAAGGTGCGACGGGAGATTTATGATATGATCCTTTGGTGGATGGAAAAAGGTGTGGGCGGCTTCCGTCTGGACGTGATCGATCAGATCGCCAAAGAGCCGGACCGTATGATCACCAACAATGGTCCCCGGCTCCATGAATTTATCCAAGAGCTGAGCCGGGAAACCTTCCAGAAAGGAGATCTGATCACCGTGGGCGAGGCCTGGGGCGCCACCACGGAGCTGGCCAAAAGGTACAGCAATCCGGACGGTTCTGAGTTCTCCATGGTCTTCCAGTTTGAGCATATCGGCTTAGACCAGCAGGAAGGCGGCGAAAAGTGGGATCTGGCTCCCCTGCCGTTTCGCAAGCTGAAGGAGGTCCTGGGAAAATGGCAGACCGCCCTCTATGGCTGTGGATGGAACAGCCTGTTCTGGAACAATCATGACCTGCCTCGGATCGTTTCCCGCTGGGGAAATGACTGCGTTTACCGGACCGAGTCCGCGAAGATGCTGGCTGTTCTGCTCCACGGCATGCAGGGTACGCCGTACATCTACCAGGGCGAGGAGCTAGGTATGACCAATGCCCGCTACAGCATCGAGGACTATCGGGATATCGAGCTGTTAAATATGTACAGGGAGCGGATTGCAAAGGGCTATCCCAAAGAGCAGGTCATGGAGTCCGTCTACGCCAAGGGTCGGGATAACGCCAGAACCCCCATGCAGTGGGACGCCGGTCCTCAGGCAGGGTTTACCGATGGAACGCCCTGGATCAAGGTCAACCCCAATCATCAGGAGATTAACGCCGCCTCCCAGGTGGGCGTGGAGGGTTCCGTCTTCGAGTTTTACCGGAAGCTGATCGTTCTGCGCAAGACCTTTCCGATATTCGCCGACGGGCGGTTCGAGATGCTCCTGGAGGATGATGAGGAGATTTTTGCCTACCGCCGGGAAGATACAGAAAGCCGTCTGCTGGTGGTGTGCAACTTCTTCGGAAACACCGTATCCCGGCCCATCTCGAAGCTGTGCGGCGGAATGGACCTGATTCTCACCAATTATGGATCATCCGCAGACAGTCCTTCTACCAGCTGTGAAACCTTGCGACCTTACGAGGCGCGGATCTATTACCAGCACAAATAAGCGAAAGCGAGATCAGAGTATGAAAAAACAATGGTGGCATGATACGATCGGATACCAGATCTTCCCCCGCAGCTTTCAGGATACAGATCATGACGGGAACGGAGATCTTCCCGGGGTCATCGCCCATCTGGACGACTTGGCGGACCTGGGCATCAATACCCTTTGGCTTTGCCCGTTCAACTGTTCTCCTATGTGGGATAGCGGATACGACGCGGCAGATTATGAGCAGGTGGATCCCATGTTTGGGAGCCTGGACGATGCAAAACGGCTGATTGCAGAAGCCCGAAAACGCGGGATCCGTATCCTGATGGATCTGGTGCTCAACCACACCTCCTCGGAGCATGCCTGGTTTCAGGAAGCTCTAAAGGATCCCGAAGGCCTCTACGGGAACTACTATATCATTCGGGAAGGCCGCGAAGGGCTGCCGCCCAACCGCTGGAGATCCTTTTTCGGCGGCAGCGCCTGGGAGCGGATCGGAGATAGCAACCGGTATTACCTGCATATCTTTACCAAATACCAGCCGGATCTGAACTGGGAGAACCCTAAGGTTCGTCAGGAGCTTTACGGCATGATCAACCGGTGGCTGGATTTCGGCATTGCCGGATTCCGGCTGGATTCCATTAATCATCTGAAAAAGGATTTTGGTGATGCCGCCGATAAGGGCGATCCCTTTTCCTACTGCACCAATGTTTCTGGGATCGGGGACATGCTCCAAGAGCTGAAGGATCGCACCTACGGTCCCAGGGGCGCTTTTACCATCGGAGAGGTAAACGGCATCCACCCCGAACAGCTGGAAGCATATATTGGAGAAAATGGTTACTTTTCCACCATGTTCGACTTTACCTTTACCCGCTACCGGATCCGGGATCCCCAGTGGGCCGGCAGACGGCGGGAGATGATCCGGGCCTGCCGGGAAGCCTGCTTTCAGAGCCAGCGAACTGCTTATGGACGCGCCCTGTTCTGCAATGTGATGGAAAACCACGACACGCCCCGCGTTGGAGAACGGTTCTTCCTTCCCGATCAGATCGGGTTTTTCAGCCTTTCCATGATTGGATGCCTGAACCTGTTTCTGGGCGGGATCCCGTTCCTCTATCAGGGACAGGCGATCGGCATGCGGGACTATCCCAAAGCCGCATTGGAAGAATTTCGGGATTTTACAACCTATAATCTGTACAGGGACTATCTGCAAGAGGGCATGACCGGAGCGGAAGCGCTGGCGCGGATCAACCGGGATTCCCGGGAACACGCCAGAACACCTATGCAGTGGAATGCAGAGGCTAACGGCGGATTCTCCGACAAAAAGCCCTGGTTTTCGGTCAATCCCAATTACCGGGAAATCAACCTGGAGGCCCAGAAGCAGGATCCTGCCTCGCTGTATACATTCTATAAGGCCATGATCGCCGTGCGGAAGCGGGAAGATTGCAGGGATGTGTTCCTCTATGGAAAGACCGTACCCATGTACGAAGAAACAGACGAAGTGATTGCTTTCGAACGGGTTCTGGATGGAAAACGGGCAGCAGTTCTCTGCAATCTGTCCGGTCAGGAATGCTTTCTGGAGCGTGAGAGATGCGAGGAACCGGAGCGAAGGGTGCGAGAACTCCTGCTGGACAATTATGGGGCCCCGGCTTTCCGAAATCCGGGATCTTCGTCCACTCCCCGATCCCTGGCAGAGGGGATCCGTCTCCGTCCTTTTCAGGCCCTTGTCCTGCTCTGTGATTGAAATCCCGGAACGGATTTGGTATCATAGAGCTTAGAATCAATCCCAGAGAGCCAGGCAAAGATGAGAACAAGAAAACAAGAGAAAACGAATGAAAAGCGATAAGGGGGGCTTCGCATGTATCGGCTGATGATCGTAGATGATGAGGATGAAGAGCGGATCGGAATCCGGTTTCTTCTGAACAAATTTGGATTTTCCTTTGAGATCGAGGAAGCGGCGGACGGCAGGGAAGCCCTGGAAAAGATGGGAGACTTTGAGCCGGACATCCTGTTTACCGACGTAAAAATGCCTTTTGTAAATGGAATCCAGCTGGCTACGGAGATCCGGCAGGAATATCCGGGTCTTCCCATCATCTTTTTCAGCGGCTATGATGATTTTGAATATGTCAAACAGGCCCTGTCCCTGCAGGCAGTTGATTACATCCTAAAGCCGGTGGATCCCGGAGAATTTATGCGGACGATCTCCACGGTGCTGGAACGGCTCCAGGATCAGGAAGAACAGGACAGCCGGACCCAGTATTTCCACCGGCATTTTCTTCTTTCCCGGCTTTTAAACGGGGTTTCCCTGCAAAAGCTGGAGGCCGGGTACGGCAGCCAGGAACTGGATGTTCTCCGCCGGTATACCCGGCTGATCCTGCTGGAATTCGACGGGGACTTCTTTGGGAAAGAGGTCACCTCGATTTCGGATTTTGCCGGACTGTTCCAGGAGATCTTACCCTGTCCCTATGAGTTTCTGGACATCAACCCATCCCAGGGGGTTTTCTTCCTCCAGGATTATGATCCGGATCCGGACTGTGTGAGAAAGATCGCCCAGTGCATCCACCTGACCGTAGAAAAGCAATACGGATGGAAAGGGTATCTGGCGGTAAGCGAAAAGCTGGACCACCCTGATCAGATTGGCCCGGCCTTTGAACGCACCGAGGAAAGTCTGGGAGAGCGATTTTTCTATAAGGACAGCTATGTCTATCCCATGGACGCCAATGGGCAGGAAAAAGGAAGCGCTCTGGCCGATGACGGCCAGCTTCTGCAGGCCATCGAGCAGGGGATTATCTGCCGCGATATGGCAGGGGTGCGCAAGGATGTCGAGATTTTAATGGACAAATGCCGGAGCAACGGCTTCCAGTCCTACATCTATACCCGCTTTGTCTGCGCAAATCTGCTGAAGCTGATCTGTCAGAGTCTCCCATCTGGCAAGGAGCGCCTGGCCGGTCTGGTGGAACAGCTTTATTCCTGCACCCGGTTTGCGGATGCGGAGACGATGATCCGGACGCTGGAGGATGAGCTGGAGCAGCAGCTGGAGCCGGACCGGGAATCCCCGCGGCACATGATACAGCTTGTCGAGCAGTACATCCGGGAGCATTATGAGGACGTGCTGAGCCTGGATATTCTGGCAGAAAAGGTCTATCTGACTCCCCATTATCTGAGCAGTATTTTCATCCAGGAAAAAGGAGTCGGGATCAACAAATACATTAAGACGATCCGGATGGATAAGGCCCGGGAACTGCTGATGAAAACCAACCGGAAGATCAGCGATATCTGCATCCAGGTGGGATACACCAACGTCTCGTATTTCTGCAGGAGTTTCCGCAATGAATACGGCGTCACGCCGGATCAGTACCGCAGGCAGGACCGTCCGGAAAGGACCGACGCAGAAAGGACTGGCAGGGAATGAGAGAACGGATCAGACAATGGTATCGGAACCTGGTGTTCCGCAAGCGCGTTTTATACAGCCATCTGGCGGTAAGCCTGATCCCTGTGATCATCCTGGGGGCATTCTGCTATATCCAGACCAGAAATCTCCTGATCAACCGGGAAAAGGAGGTTTTGCGGGAGACGCTGGAACAGAGCGTCATCACCCTGGATTCTACTTTAGACGCCTACAAAAATGTGATGGACAATCTCACCTGGGATGCCAAGATCAAGGAAGCCCTGGCTGTCCGCTATGAGAATAACTTCCAGATGTACCTAGCCTACCGGGAC
>DVLJ01000156.1 GCA_018715565.1 Candidatus Ventrimonas merdavium | reverse complement strand
CATATGCTCCTTGGTTCTATCCGCAGAGGTATAAACAATTTCTGCCGCGGTTTGTCCAGTAATTGCAAAATGGAATTTGTTCTGCACCATAGCATAAAAATCATGAGTGATCTGAGCATTTTTAGCCTTCTTGCTGAACTATTTCCATTTTGGAAATAGTTGAATCCTTCAAAAGTTCTCCCTCTTGATAGATATTCGACAAATGTTTAGAAATGGCCGGAATATCAACATCAAATAATTCCGCCATGGACCTTTGTGTAAGCCAGATTGTTTCGTCCCTGATAACCGCATTAACAGAAACCTCTTCCTCTGCAGACTGATAAATTAAAAACTGAAATTCATTACTCATTCGTTCACCTCAATACCAAAATTGATTCCAATCTACCGGCTATTCAGATACTCCATAACCCCCATATGCAGCGTCCACGCCAGCCGGTCCTGATATTCTCCGTCGGCCAGGGCAGCCGCCTCTTTCCAGTTGGAAAGGAACCCGCACTCCACGATCACGATCGGCTGCTTCACGTGGAGGAGCAGGTAGTAGGTGCCGTTGGGTTTGGCCTGGCGGCGGTTTGCTTCTCCCAGCACGTAGTCGAACCGCTTCTGTAAGATCTCCGCCAGACGCTTGCCCTTTACCGAATCCTTATAATAGAAGACCTGGCCGCCGGACACCGGCTCCTCGTGGTAGCTGTTCTGGTGGATACTGACCACCAGATCCGGCTCCGCTTCACTGATCAACTCGCATCGGTTCTTCATATCCGCCTGCTTCTTATGGCTGTCCGATTCCCGGTAAAGGCCCTGATCGTCCTCCCGTGTCATCACCACTTCCACATCCGAGGCTTCCAGATACGCCTTCAGACGCTGTGCGATCTGCAGATTGATCTCCTTCTCCAGGCTCCCGTTCACCCCGATCTTTCCCGGATCGTTGCCGCCATGGCCGCTGTCGATCACCACCACCGGCTTTTCCTTCCCCGCCGTCACATTTTGGCCCGACGCCATCATCCCGCCGTGGCGGGATACCAGAAATACAAATACCAGAAGAAGCGCCGCCATCAGCGCTTCTCCCTTTCGTCCGCTCTCCTGCCTTGCCGAACTCTTTTCCACCGCTCCGCCCTCATATCTCTGCAAGATTATATTTCAATATATCCGGCAGACCGGCAAAAAAGAATCAGTCCGTTCTCTCGGTCAGTCCTCCTGAGCAAAATTGTAATCCTGCACCGCATCGTCCATGATGTACATCACATAATCCCCCAGGACGCTCAGCACGCCTTTCTCCATCCATAGCGCATAGGCCGGGTCTTTCTCGACCTGGTCCCGGATCTGATAAGCGGTGCCCTGGTAATAGTAATAGTTCAGTTCCGCGTAGAGCTGGGACATCTGCTCCTTTTCCTCTTTGCTGATCCCATAAAAGGCGTCCAGGGCTCCCATAGACTGGTTATAGAAGATCTTCCGCAGGAACGGTCCTTTGAACTTGTTAAATTCCAGCAGCTCCGGGGTGGTCACTCCGTGCCGTTTGGCCCAGCCTTCCACATCCACGGTCCAGGTCTTGTAGGTAAAGCTCTGGTCATCCCGGTAATCCAGGACCCCATACTGGCACACCGGCGTGGCAAGGGAAGATGTCACCAGCTCCCAGATGCCCCATTTGCCGTCGGAGCGCATATGATGCTGGACATGCAGATGGCCGCTTAAGAAAATGTTCACGTCCCACGCCTCCAGTATCTCCACCAGCTGTTCGCTGTGCTCGATGGTGCAGTTATCCACATAGACCTGGCTTTCCTCCAACAGGTTGTGATGCGCCACCGGGATCACATCCACATCGTCCGCCCAGGCCCACTCCAGCTGATCCTCGATCCAATCATAGGTGGGGCTTAGGATCGCGCCACCCACCTTGGCTACCGGCCGGTACTGACAGGTATCCAGCATCAGGAAACGGGTATTTTCATCCAGCTGGTACACATAGCTCAGGCTCCTGGCGTCCTCGCTGATCGCCTCGTCATACCCAAAGTCCCGATAGATCTCCCGGAACTCCTCCGGGGTGGTATACTCCGTAGGCTGCCGCTGCCGGCCCACATACCGGGCGGCCTGCTTATTGTTGATATCATGGTTGCCGGGGATCACCAGCACCGGGACCCCCGCCTCTTCCACCTGGTAAAGCTTTTCCGCCAGCTCCTCATGGCTCTGCTTCTCCCCGTTCAGGGTCAGGTCCCCGCTTAAGATCAGGGCGTTGGGCCGCAGGCTGATCACTTCCTCCAGAAATGCATCCGTAACCTGGTCGATATAGGAAATGATCTGCCCTTCCCCATAAAGCTCCATCTCCCGGAACCGCTCGCCCCCGTCCTGGAGGGAGGGGGACAGATAATGGATGTCCGTGGCAATGATGATATTCTCGATCCACTGGTACTCTACCGCGTCTTCGTCATCCTCATCCGGATCCCGATCGTCTTCGGAGGCGTCATGGCCGTGTGTTCCATCTGTCTCCCTGCCGCTTTCCGATCCATCATCCGGTTCCGCGTCTGATCCGTCTCCTGTTCCGTGTTCCGTTCCTTCTCCGTCAGCCCCTTCCATCGGTTTCCCCGGGCTGCTGCCGGAACCGTCCGCCGACGTTCCTGGGAACGGAGGGATCTCCGGCTCCTCTGCCGGCGCGGACGTTCCATCCGTTTCCAATGTCTCCGCCGTGCCTGGTCCGCTTTCTCTCGTACACCCAGACAACGTCACCGACAGTGCAAATGCGGCCATCACCAGAGATGCCTGTCCATATGTCCGCAGCCTGCTCCATATCCTCATCGCCGCTCCCCCTTTTCTCCTCATATCGTACTGATGTATGTTCCCGCTTCCAGGCCACGATCGCCTGTCCCATAAAGCAGGAGCAGGAGACCTGCCGCCTCCTGCTCCCTGCAGACTCCTTCTGCACTTACGGCAGCTTCACCACATCCCACAGCGTGGCCGGTTCAAATCCCAGCTTCCAGCAGGCTACGCCTGCCAGCCCATTATCCCGGATGAGATCCATCTTCAATCCAATGGAGCGCTCCTCTTCCATCCAGACCGCATAATCCTGACCATCCTTCCGGATCTCGCCGTAATACTGGCCCAGCTCCTCCTGCCAGTACAGCTCCACCTGGTTCTCCTCCACCCACTTCTTCGCCTGGGCAATGCCCATGGCGTCGGAGGTTACACTGCCATCGTCCGCTGTCTTCCAGATCCGGGTGTAGAACGGGATCGCGCTGATCACCTTCTCTGCGGGGACTACCTCCAGGGTGTCCTCGATGCCCTTCCGCTCATAGCCCAGGGACGCCACCGATCCAGCCTCGCCGCCGGCATAGTGCTCATCGTAGCCCATGATGATCACATAATCCGCCACTCGGCCCTGCTCCGCCCGGTTATAGAATTCGGTGTAGGCAGAGGGTACATAAGTATCCACCGACAGCACGATGCCCTGCTTCCGGCAATCCACGGAAAGCTCCCGGATGAACTGCACGTAGTGGGGTCCTGCCTCCGGCTTGATCCCTTCTATATCTAAATTGATCCCGTCGATGCCGTACTGCTGCACCTCGGATATCAGATCGGCGATCAGCTTTTTCCGCGCCTCCGTACTGGCGAACAGGATCTCCGACTGCACATTGGATCCCCGGTTAAAATTATCCAGCACCGCCCAGACCTGCATCCCCAGGCTGTGGGCCTTCTCCACATAGCTCCGGTCCGCCAGCGAGTCATAGGAACCGCTGTTATCCGTCAGCATGAACCAGGTGGGGGCGATCACATTGACCCCCTTCGTGTTGGCGATCAGCTCCTCCATCGCCCGGTTCGCCTCCGGGATGGTCGTCTGATGCCATACCATCACCACCGGCTCCTCCATAGAAATGTTGGTATACACCGGCGCGTCAAAGGTACTGATCATGCTCTGGGACTCAGCCTCCTCCAGCCGCTTGTTCCGCATATAGCCTACCTGGCCGTCCGCCGTCCGCACCCGGCTCCAGTTCTCCAAGGTCTCCAGGACCGTCACCTGGTCGCCCTCCGCCGCTTCGGTCAGGATCTCGCTCTTGATCCCGCCCCGGACGCGGACCATCTCCCCCTTCTTCACCTGGGACACCTGGATGGGTTCCCAGCTGGTATTCACGAACAGCCTTCTGGCATCCCCGTCAGCGAACAATTCCGTCCGGATATCCGTATAGGAATCTACCAACGCCGTCAGCAGCCACACCTGCCCGCCTTCCTGAATGAACAGAGGAGCGCCGTTGCTTCCGATCGACGAGGCGTCCGCGTATACGATCTCCTCCGGCAGCGTGTAGATCAGCTGGCTGTTCGCTTCATCCCAGTAAAACCGCTCGTTCAGGGTATCCACGACCCATTCCAGAGGCAGATACGGCTGGCCGTTCCGATAGCGCCCGGTCATCCCGTCCACCTTCTCATTGTCCAAAAATACCGCGATCTCGTCGCCGCTCACGCCGTACCAGACAGACTGATCGGCCAGAGTTTTCGACGGGGAATATCGGATATACCAGAACACGCCGCCTGCGGCGGCAGCCAGCACAAGGATCGTGGCCAGTATGGTGATCAGGGTTGCTCTTAATGTCTTCATTCGTGCTTCTCCTTGGGATGATAGTCTCTCGCCTGACGCCAGGCCGGCGCGCTCTGTGGACCGGCGCCTTATGGAAAAAGTATATCATAAAATGGGCGGGACTTCTCTTAAATTTTTCTGATATTTTTGTAATGGGATCTTCTCCAGCCAGGAAAGGAGCCGGCTACGGATGCGTTCTTGTTCTATACGGCACAGCTTCCTAACCGCTCCTAACGGAAACAAAAAATCCCCGGATGCGCTCAGGCAGCCGGAGATTCCTTGCTACAGGATATCTGCTGTAACCATATGTTCCAATTCGTACTTTCTATCATAATAAAAGGGCCGGTCCCATCCAGGATATCCGGCCGTCAATTGCCATCTCCTCACAGCCCCCGGCTCCGGATCGAAACCAGAAAATCCGTCTTCAGATCATAATTCTCCTTCCGCTCCTGTCCGTCCGCATGGGTGAACAGCTCGGAAAACCGTTTTACGATCTTCCGCTCCTGGCTCTTGATCTGATCCAGATGGAGGTAGAACCAGAACATCACCTTCTCGATATCCCTGGTAGAGGCGGCAGCCACAATGGCCTCATGCTCCTCCACGGTCTGCGCCATCGTCTTCGGATCCATCATCTGGGCCAGCATCCGCAGGCGGCGGTAATTGCTGCACTCCTTGTCGATCACCGCCTGGCAGTATTCCCGCCCTGCTTCTTCATAGAACACATGGTGGAACCGGTCGTCGGCGTCCAAGAAGCCGCGGTGGTCCTGCTTCTCCATCAGCTTCCTCTGCTCCTGGATCATATCCTCCAGGCTCAGGATCACCGTGGGAGAGAACATGGCCACAAAATCCTTCATGACATTCTCCTCGATGGCCCGCCGGATATAGCGCTCATTGTCGATCCGTTCCAGATCCAGCTTGGAGATCATCGTCCCCCGCTGGGGAAGAAAGGTAATGAGGCCCTCCTGCTCCAGCCGGATCAGCGCCTCCCGTCCCGGAGACCTTCCCACCTGATAGAATTCGCAAAGATCCCGAATACTGAACAGGGTCCCCGGACGCAGCCTCAGATTCACAATATCATCCCGCAGAATGGAATACAGGTCATTCCCGTCTGCCTTTTTTACTATCTCTGTACTCATCATCTTCATCCGCATTCTGGTTTGTTGCAGCAAGAAGATAGGAAATATAAAGTCCCGGCGGGAACGATGCCCCGGTCATCAGTCTGGAAAAATGGATGGCTCCGATCTCGCTGGCTGCCTCCACCTTCCGCTTCCACGGGATCACTCCCAGCATCCGGCCAGGAACCTGCACGTTCCTGGTCACGATCCCTTCCGTGGCTTCCTCCACCACATGGAACAGCTCGTGGAACCGGATGATCTCCATCAATTTCCCGATCCGCTCGTCGTCCTCCGGGAACCGCTCCCGCATATAGGCATCCAAAAGCCGGATCACCGTCCGGTTCAGCCGGATCTTCCGTTCGTCCGGCACCATCATGCCCATATAAAGAAAAGACGGCATCAGGTCTGGTTCTTCCTCTTCGATCTGATAGCCGAATTCTGCAATATACGCTTCCGCGTTCCGTATTCCAAACCGTTGTTCCAACTTGTCTTTCTGTATCTGCGCTTCCTGCATGCACAGGTTTATTATAGATGATTTTTCCAAAGAATTCAACGGTCTGGCGGCAGAATCTTCATTCAGAAGCCGTTCATACCAGAATTCATCGCTCCACTGGTCTCTCATCCTGACTCCCTCTTTCTCCATCTGCCTCCAGACCGCTGTCTGTGTGCACGTATCGTTATATTTATGTGTCGTTATGTTGGAATCCGATCTGACACGGAATCTCTCGTTCCCGTTCCCCGGCCTCTTTCGCGTCCGCCTCGTTCAGACCGGCCTTTGCTCCGGTTCCCACCGGATTACCACCGGATCACCGCAGGGCGTTCTTCGCCAGCACCAGGATGATGTCGTCATCCGGCTGCTTGTCCGCTAACTCTGCCTCGATCAGGCCGGCCACCTGGGCATACTCCGGGATGCCGGAATAGTCGATCACCCGGGATCCGGCGATGACATACACATCCGGATTGATGCGGACCTCCGAAGAGAAGTTGGAGGACGCATCCCAGATCTGCTTTAAGTCGTCAGCCACGTTCTGCATGGTCGTGCGGACACAGCCTCCATCTGACCGCTGGATCTTGATAAAGCCCTTCTTATCGATCACCCGCAGCTGCTTGCGGTTCCCCTGCTTACAGGTTACCACAAATACCATGCCATTGGAAGCCTCCAACTCTACCTGATCCGGAGAAACGCCGACAGATTCTGCCGCGATCTGCACCGCTTCCTTCTCATCACAGTTCTTCATCAGGTCTGTGGTCTTCACCTCGGTGGAGCCCATGGCGATGGCCGTTACCTTCTGGGCCTGCTCGTCGATCTCCACATACACCTCGATGCTGTCCTCCACGGCGCCGGAGTTCATCGCCATCTCCTTGGCTTCCTTCTTCAGCTCCGCAATATCCTTCGCAGTCGGGTTGGGAATGGTACGCTCTACCATCTCCCGGACCATGGCCAGAGCCACGCCGATGGAGGAGATCACTTCCGCGTTCTCCGGGATCTGATACTTAAAGCCCATGTCGTTGGCCGTAAAGGTCAGCAGGGTACCCGCTCCGCCGCCGGCGCCTACCAGCACGATCTGATCCCGCTCGATCTTGTACTTGCTGATCAGATCCTCGATCACCGGCTTGATCTTGTCCGTGGACTTCTGCAGGATGGCCCGGGCCGTGTCCTCGATGGACATACCCACCTCTTTGGCCAGAAGGCCGATGGCTTTTCTGGCAGATTCCACGTTGCCCCGGGCGTAATCGCCCTCGGCCAGGATGCCCAGCACGTTGGCCGCGCAGGTATTGGTAATGGTCACGCTCTCGCCGTTGTTTAAGCGGATCGCCACATAATCGCTGGGATCGTTCTCTCTCGGCTGCATATAGTAAAGGCTTGCGCCCTCAAACAGCTCCGTATCCGTAAAGCAGGCGTATCCCATGTTTGCAATGTGGGCCGAACGGGGTCCCACATCCACGATGCCGCCTTTGCCGGCCCGCACCATGGAGCCGCCGGCCACGCCCAGGACCCGCACGTCAAGGGAGTTTACGTAGGTCCTGTGGCCGCCGATGATGGCGTAGTCTACAGCCGGACGGCCGTTCTTGATCACGCCGATGTTGGTCGAGGTCCCGCCCACCTCAAAGTAGATGCCGTTGGACGCCCGCAGATACATCAGGGCTCCGATCACAGAAGCCGCCGGGCCGCTTAACATCGTCAGCACCGGACGCTTTTTCATCTCGTTCACTTCCATAACGCCGCCGTCGCCGCGCATGATCATCAGCGGCACCCTGACGCCGGTGGAGCGAACGGAAGATTCCGTACTGTTGGCAGTCTCCATCATCTTCGGCAGGATGCTGGCGTTCAAGGCCGCGGTCCGGGTCCGGGTGGTCAGTCCGTACAATTTGGTAATGTCGGACGCCATGGACGCCGGAAGGCCCATTTCTTCCGCGGTCTCCGCCACCAGCTGCTCCTCGGACATATCGTCTACGCCGAACGCCTTGGACGCTACGATCACCCGGTCGCCCTGGTCGTACATCCGCTGGATCATCGCCTTTACCGACTCCCGGTCCATTTCCTTGGCTTTCATAAAGTCCGAGTCAATATGGATGAATTTGCCCGTTCCCAGATCAATGTCCGGGATCTTGGTCTGCCGTTTTGCCAGGAAGCCCTCCAGGCCCCCTTTGCCAATGCCGATCACGCCTACATTTGCCACGTCGCCCTCCAGCAGCGCGTTGGTCGCCTGGGTGGTACTGTGGGCGATAAAGATCACCTCGTCCGGGCTGATATTGCTGGTCTCCAGGCATTTGCGGAACGAATCCACAACGCCCTTCGCCACGCCCTCCTCGGCAAAATGAGTGGTCATGACCGAACCTTTTCCTACGATCTCATTGGTATTATTGTCGATGGCCACCGCCTTGGTGTGGGTGCCGCCTACGTCAATACCGATTCGGATTGCTCGTTTTCCCATGATTCTCCTCCACTTCTCTGTCTCTTATGGTACAGGCCCTTATCCGGAGCCTGTACCGGTCTGATCTCTGAGTCCCTATGTACGTAAAACTGCCTTTAGACAACCAGGCTGTAGGTCAGATAGCCAACAATCTGGATAGCGACGCAGGCGATCCAGCCCCAGGGCAGGTTGGTCTTGATATAGGTCTTCGGCTCCAGCTTTGCGTAGCTTAACGCCCACATGGTCCAGGACTGGGTCGGGCAGGAAGAAGCCACGATCGCTACCGGCGGGACCAAAAACAGCATGAACAGGTACGGCTCGGTGAAGATGCCCATCGCCTGCAGGATGGAGGCCAGAGCGATACCGGAGCCCCAGATCATCAGCGGGCCGCGGAACAGGGCGATGGGGGACAGCACGCAGAATGCGATCAGCAGGACCACCGGATCCTGAGGGATGATGCCGCCTAACAGGTTCTGCAGGATGGGAGCCACCTGCTTTGCAGCTGCCTGGAAGATATTCACGCCGTACAGCATACCGATCAGCAGGCCGGAATCTGCAACGCCGTCATACAGAGTTTTCTGCACCTTCTCCACTGCCTTGGCATAGCTGGTCATGTTCCGGGTAAATAACAGGCCCAGGAAGATACCCAGCAGGAAGGACGGAACCGGCTGCCAGGAGAAGAAGGATACCATCACGATCGGAACGAAGGGCACGATCACGCAGTACCAGGGAAGCTGCTTGGACTCCACCTTGGCTGCCGCCGCGAACGCCCGGCTCTTGCCCTGTCTCATGTAGTTGAACACGATAAAGGCGATCATGATCACCACGCTGATCACCGTAGCGATGATGGCAAAGCGGCGATAGTTGGCGTCGTACTGAATGTTGGGGAACACTGCAAAGAACTGGCTCACATAAGCGATGTTCAGGTACATGCCGGATGCGACCGCCAGCATGTAGGAGCCTACCGCGGTCTTCTTGTCAATGCCCAGAGAGAACATGATCGGCAGTACGATCATACCGATCGCCATAACGGAGCCTACGCCGAACGCGCTGCAGAAGATCAGAGCGCACACGATGTTCAGCAGCAAAGCCGTCATCAAAGGCTTATCCCCAGCCAGCTCCACGGTCTTCTTAATGATGTATCCGGCGATCCCCGTATCCACCAGCACCCGTCCGAACCATGCACCGAATACGATGATGGCGATGGTCGCGCCGTAGCTTTCCACCGACTGCTGGAACACCACGTTTACCACGGTCTCGATCGGCACCATGCCGATGATACACCATAAAATTGCTGTTACGATAAAGCCGATCAACAAGTTGCCACCTTTGGCACAATATGCGATCAATCCCACGAATGTGATCAACAGCAAAATGCCTGCGATAATGTCTGTCATACCGCACCTCCTAAGTATTTTTATAACTGATATATTA
>DVLJ01000155.1 GCA_018715565.1 Candidatus Ventrimonas merdavium | reverse complement strand
GGAGCGTCGTTCACGCCGTCGCCGGTCATGGCCACGATCCGTCCCTGTTTCTGCCAGGCGTCTACAATCCGGATCTTATGCTCCGGAGACACCCGGGCATATACGGAGATCCGCTCCAGATCCTTCTGCAGCTGCTCCTCGCTCATCGCGTCTAATTCCGTACCGCTCACCGCCAGGTCTCCCGGCTCTAAGATGCCGATCTTCTCCGCGATCGCCATGGCCGTCACCTTGTGGTCTCCGGTGATCATCACCGGACGGATGCCCGCCCGCCGGGCCGTTAATACCGCAGGACGGGACTCCGGCCGGGGCGGATCCATCATCGCCGCCATGCCCAGGAAGACGAAGCCCTGCTCCAGCTCCAGGCTGCAGGCACAGGTTTCTGCCACCGGCCGGTAGGCGATGGCCAGCACCCGGAGGCCCTGCTTGGACCAGGCAACGTTCTGGTCCTGGATGCGCTGCCGCCATTCCGGCGTCAGGGGCCGCACGCCGGAGCTTAACAGGATCCGGTCTGCCCGGTCTAACAGTACATCCATAGCGCCCTTGGTAAACATCACATGAGATCCGTCGCACTCGTGGATGGTGCTCATCAGCTTCCTGTCCGAATCAAAGGGAAGCTCACCTAAACGAGGCATTTCCCGGCGCACCTCTTCCTCCTGGACCTTCGCCCGCCGGGCCATGGACAGCAGGGCGGTCTCCGTGGGATCGCCCAGATCGCCGTCCTCCGTCAGCTGGCCGTCATTGGCCAGGATCGCCCCGTAAAGGAAATACCGGTGCACCGGATGGAAGAGCCGCAGGCTTCCCGGGGAAAGGATCTCCCCATCGGCAAAGACGTGCTCTACGGTCATCCGGTTCTGGGTCAGGGTGCCGGTCTTATCCGAGCAGATCACCGACACACAGCCTAAGCTTTCTACTGCTTTCAGATCCTTGATGATCGCGTGCTCCTTCGCCATCCGCTGGGTGCCCATGGCCTGGACGATGGTAACGATCGAGCCCAGCGCTTCGGGGATCGCCGCCACCGCCAGGGCCACGGCGAACATCAGGGAATCCAGGATCGGCATGTCCCGATACAGGCTCAGCCCGAACACCGCCACGCAGATCAAAAGGATCACCGCCGCCAGATGGCTGCTGAACCGGTCTAAGCTTACCTGCAGCGGAGTTTTCTTCTGCTGGGTCGCGTTCATTAGGGAGGCGATCTTTCCGATCTCCGTGCCCATGCCCGTGGCCGTCACCACCATCACGGCCCGCCCTCCGGTGATCAGGGAGCCGGAAAATACCATATTGGTCTGGTCGCCCAGGGCCACGGCCCCCGTATCCGAAAGCGCCGCCGCCTGTTTTTCCACCGCCAGGGATTCTCCTGTGAGGGAGCTTTCATTCACCTGCAGGTTGTGGCATTCCAGCAGCCGCCCGTCCGCAACGGCCAGGTCGCCAGCTTCCATCAGGACCAGATCTCCGGGGACCACTTCCGCGGAAGGGATCTCCGTCTGCACACCATCCCGCAAGACCCGGGCCACGGGAGAGGACAGGGCCTTTAAGCTGTCCAGGGATTTCTGGGCCTTCTCATGCTGGATGGTCCCCAGCGCCGCGTTCATCAGGATCACGGCGAAAATGACCACCGCGCTCTCTACGTTGTCGGAAAGCATCGACACCGCCGCCGCCGCGATCAGGATCAGCACCAGCAGATCCTGGAACTGTTCCAGGAAAACCTGCCAGGCTTTTTTTCGATTTCCTTCTTCCAGGGCATTTTCCCCCACCCGGGCGCGGATCTCCTCCGCCTGGGCGCTGGAAAGGCCCTGGCGGCTGCCTCCCATCTCCCGGAGGACCTCCTCCCCTGACATTCGATACCATTCTTTCATCTCGTCACTCCTCTCCCATACCTAATGGTATGTGGGTTCTTGCATAAAAAAGAAGTCTGCCGGCCTATCTTTACGGAACGCGCCTCCTTCTGATTAAGAGTATCTCCAAATCCGGAAAAAGTGTGCGTCAGAAAACAAAAGAGACCTTCCATACACGACAAAATCATGTATGAAAAGTCTCGTTACCGTTCAGATCCGCCGGTGTCCATGGCCAGACGGTCGCCCGCCGCGTATGTTGACCATGTCCTTGCAACTACTCCCTTTGCATATGTTATTACGATTCTGTTGTTACTATACGATGGGAATCCGTCTCCGTCAAGCGGAAATTGGATTCTTTACGTACTTTTAACAAACGCCTCTTCCGGGGCCGCAGTCTCCCGCTATCCCCGGATCCGCTCCGGGAAGCCCACCTTCTTCTGGACCTTCCGCAGGGTCTTATTGGAGAAATACTGGGCCTTCTCCGTATTCGCCCGGATCATGCTGTCTAAATAGTCCTTGTTCTTGGAAAGGTCTGCGAACCGCTCCTGGAGCGGCTTTAACACGCCGACTACCGCCTCGCCTACGGCCATCTTGAAGTCGCCGTAGCCCTTGCCGTCGAATTCCTTCTCCGTCTCCGCCGGCGTCTTGCCGGTGCAGGCGCAGTAAATGTCGATCAGGTTCCGGATGCCCGGCTGCTCCTCGCAGTAGCGCACGCAGGCCTCGGAATCCGTCACCGCCCGCTTGAACTTCCGGATGATGGTATCCGGATCGTCCATCAGATAGATGCTGGCGTTGGGATTCTCATCGGACTTGGACATCTTCTTCGCCGGATCCTGCAGGCTCATGACCTTGGCGCCCACCTTGCCGATATATGCCTCGGGAATGGTGAACACATCGCCGTAAACGCCGTTGAACCGCTGAGCGATATCCCGGGTCAGCTCTAAATGCTGCATCTGGTCGATGCCCACCGGCACCACGTCAGACTGGTACAGCAGGATATCCGCCGCCATCAGCACCGGATAGGTGAACAGGCCCGCGTTGATATTGTCCGCGTGCTTGGCCGCCTTGTCCTTAAACTGGGTCATCCGGTTCAGCTCGCCCATATAGGTAAAGCAGTTCAGGATCCAGGCCAGCTCCGCATGGCCGGATACGTGGGACTGATAATAGATGCAGTTCTTCTCCGGATCCAGCCCCGCCGCAATATACAGGGTCAGGAGCGTGCGGGCCCGACGGCGCAGCTCCGCCGGATCCTGGCGCACCGTAATGGAATGCATATCTACCACGCTGTAAAACGTCTCATACTCGTCTGCAATGGTCACCCAGTTCTTCAGCGCGCCCAGGTAGTTCCCCAGGGTCAGGTTCCCGGTGGCCTGCATACCGCTGAACAGTACTTTTTTTCCATCTAACATAATCGGTTATCTCCTTTAACACACAACTGCCTTTTAGTGTATCATCCAGCCTCTGGATTGTCAATCAGACAGCAGGGCCTCTTCCCACTCTTTTTCCTTGAAGCCTACTAAGATCCGGTCCTCTCCGATGATCAGGGGCCGCTTCACCAGCATCCCGTCAGTGGCCAGAAGGGCGATCTTCTCCTCCTCCGTCATAGCCGGCAGCTTGTCCTTTAATTCCAATGCCTTGTATTTCAGGCCGCTGGTGTTGAAAAACCGCTTGATCTCCAGCCCGGAACGGGGGATCCACTCCCGCAGCTCCTCCGCCGTCGGATTCTGCTCTGCGATATGCCGGTCCTCATAGGCCACGCCGTGATCGTCCAGCCACTTCTTCGCCTTCTGGCAGGTGGTGCATTTGGGGTATTCGATAAATAACATCCTTGTCTTTCCTCGCTTTCTCTTTGATGATGATGACAGGCTCCGCTCCCGTCCGGCGCCGCCGCTTATGGGATCCCGTTTTACGCGATCCCGTTCAGCTCCTGATAGAGCCGCTTGGCATAGCTGTCCGTCATCCCGCTGATAAAATCTGTTACCAGCAGCAGGCGCAGGTACAGCTTCTCGGTCTCGTCCTTGCCCTTGGCATAGATCCGGTAGATCCGCATATGGTTATCTGAGATCAAGGATACCAGCTTTTCCTGCACCGCCGTCATGGTCAGTCCCGGTTCGGTATCGTAAGGGATCACGGCGTCCACGAAGCGCCCCAGCAGGAACTGGAAAATAGCGTCCGCCCCTATCTCCAGCTTGATGATCGGCCGGGAGATAAAGGCATAGCGGTACGCGATATCCCCCAGCGCCTTCATCATCGGCTCCGCCGGGGTCCCATAAAACAGATCGTGCTCCCAAACGCCGTCCATGATCTCCTGGTAATGGTCCACAAATCCATCCGTGGCTCCGGTCAGCATCTGTCCCTGTACCGATACCACCCAGTTCTGGACCGCATAGGTCTCCGGCTTATCATAACCGATGCGGATGGCCTTCTCATACTTCTCCTCCAGCCAGCCGATCATCCGGGCGCATGGCCCGGAGGCGTCCCCGCAGCAGTTCCTCAATTCCTCCACCAGCTTTCGGTAAGAGATGCAGCCCTTTTTCACCGCATCCTCCAGATCCGCGGTCCGATAGGCGATATCATCCGCGGCCTCCAGCAGATAGGTAAGGGGATGGCGGCGCCCGCAGGTCCCGGTCGCCCTCTGGACCTCCTGGAACACCTCCCGGTCCGCGTAAAAATATCCCATCTTCTTTTCCCGGATCCTGCCGCTCTTTTTATTGATCTCCGTAGATGCCACAGGATATTTGATTATGGTGCCCAAAAGGGCCTTCGTTAAGTTCATCCCGTGCTCGTCCACCAGATAATGGAGCTTGGTCACCAGCCGCAGCGCCTGGGCATTGCCCTCAAAATGGCACAGATCCTGCTGCATCTGCTCCGTCAGCACCTGGTCTAAGGACTGCCCCCGAAAGGTCAGGTCCTTTAAATGCTTCTTGAACCAGTCCTGGATGGCAGTCTCCCCAAAATGGCCGAACGGCGGGTTCCCGATATCATGGATCAGCCCGGCGCACTGCAGGATATCGCAGACAGCCGCCTTCTTCTTCTCATCGAACGCCGGATCCAGGCCCATCTGCATGATCTTCTCGGATACATTCTGTCCGAGGGACCGGCAGAAGGAGGATACCTCCAGGGAATGGGTCAGACGGGTGCGGATGAAATCGCTCTGATCCAAGGGAAAGACCTGGGTCTTGTCCTGCAGCCGCCGGAAAGACGCGCTCCCGATGATGCGGTGATAGTCTTTTTCAAATTCAGTGCGCAGATCGCCGCCGCCCGCCTTCTTATAGGAACGGATGCGGTCCTCGCAAAGCAGGGTGTTCCAATCCATCTGTCTGACTCCTCTTCCTTTTTCTGGGACTTACCGGTTCTGGAATTTACTGTTTCCAAGTTTTCCTGTTCCCAGAGTTTACTGCTTCCAGGATTTACCTTTTCCAGGATTTCTTGTTTTCATGGACAGTATACCACTTCCGCACCGATTTTGCCAGACGCAGGACTGCTAAAATCACCAGTCCGCCAAAAAACAGCAGCGCTCCGATCCCGATGATGATGAGCAGGGTCCGGGTGACGACCTTCCAGAAAGCCATGGGGTCCCGGGCGGGCACGGAGCTTTCCGGCTCCAGACGCACCTCCGCGCCCGCTCCCGTTCCCAAGCCGCTCTGCTCCCCTGCTCCATCATCTCCGGTCTGGTTCTCCTCTGTCGGTCCCTGCCCCGCCCGCCCCCAGGATATTCCGGACAGTGAGCTGCTCGCGGCGGACCCTCCATTTTCCGAAAGCGTCAGGGAACCTGCGTAGCGGACCCGGTAGTCCCGCACCAGCTTCCGGCCCCGGACCAGGGCATCTCTGCACAGGGTCCCATCCTCCGCCGGGTAAGCGTCCCCGTCCCAGACTGCTTCTGTGATCTCGTACGCATCCGAAGAAAGCCCCAGCATGCGGAGCAGTTCTTCCCGGCACGTCTCCAGAGGCGGCTGGTCTCCCTCCTCTGTGATCAGAAGATCCCCCACCTGGTAATATTGGGCTCCATAAGTATGGAAGGTTACGGGAAATGAAAAATCGTCCACCCACTGCTCCCGCTCCGGGACTGCCGAAACGATCTGGCAAAGGACCACCTCCGAATCCCCGTTCTCCTTGACCGTCACCTTCAGCGTATCCGGAAGCTCTGCCGCCCCTTCCACCTGGCGGTAGACCACTTCCCGCTGGATCAAGCGGCCGCCAGCATCTGACGGGGTGGCGGGAAGCGGGGAAGCGGACATGGCGGCCGGCGTCTCTGTTGGCGCTTCTGTTCGCGCTTCTGTCGGCATTGCCACCTCATCTTCTGTTCTCGCCTCTGCCCATGTCTCTGCCTTGTCCTCTGCCCGCGTCTCCGCCCGCACCGTGATACTCTGGAGCACCGCCATCTGGAATAGGATCAGGCACACCCACAGCGCCGTCTGCAGCGTGTGCACCCGCGCTCGCTGCTCCTGCTCCCGTTCCTCTGCGGTCCGCTCCGGCTTCTCTCCCCGGATGACCTTCCATAACCGCTCCTGCTCGGCTTTCCGTTTGTTCTCGTTATTGTTTTCCTTATTTTTCTCCTTGTCTATCTCCCTGCTGTTCCCCTTGTTTCCCTCCATAGGCCCTGCTCCTTTTCCTGATCGGTTTTCTGGCTGTTTTCTTGTGTATGGCGGCACGGCGAGCCTCTTCTGAGGGTACCTTTCCGGCCTTTTCGACCTTTCCATATTCGTTTCCAAAATGTGATAGCCTAAGCGATGCGGCATCGGAACCGCGCTGGGTTCGGATCTGCACTGGGTTCGGATCTGCACTGGGTTCGGATCTGCACGAATTTTAAAAAACAGACAGAAAAACTCTGATTTTTTGTTTCCTGGTTTTCTAGCTTCTGTACGAAATTCTGGGAATGTCGGACAGAGAATCCGTCCGTGTCTGAGAATCCTGCCAAGAACTGGCAGAACGCGTTCTCGTGTTTGATATTGTACAACAGACGGCGGGGGAAGGCAAGAGGGGTGGGGTATATTTGTAATTCATGGAGTATATCCTTCCCTATAGATAAAAAATATACCCGCTCCCCGGCCTGCCTTGCTGGGGAACACCCTTTTCTCATTTCCGTTTATGATGTTGATTTGCCGCAACGAGATATGATATACTGAAAAAAACGCATCCAGCTGCAAACTGCCTGACACCCCTGCCAGAAAGGAGTATTGATCATGCCTTTACCTAAAGAACATACCTACACCTGCTCCGACTATTGGAGCCTTCCGCAGGACCACCGGGCCGAGCTGATCGACGGTCACCTTTATGATATGGCGCCGCCCAGCCGGATCCATCAGAAACTTCTGATGGAAATTGCGGGAACGATCCTGGCGTATATCAAAAACAACAGCGGAGACTGCGACGTTTATCCCGCTCCATTTGCCGTCAACCTGGATGCGGATGCTCAGAACTGGGTAGAGCCGGATATCTCCGTGATCTGCGACAAATCTAAGCTGACTGACCGCGGCTGTGCCGGCGCTCCCGATTGGATCATCGAAATCACCTCCCCCAGCACCCAAGGCCACGACTACTTGAAAAAGCTGTGGCTTTATGAGAAGTATGGAGTCCGTGAATACTGGATCATCAATCCTTCCGCCAAGAGTGTGACCGTTTATGATTTTGAACATGGGGATTCTGCTGGTTATTCGTTTGATGACGAAATCCCTGCAGCCATTTACAGCTCGGATTTAAAGATCAATCTCTCTGGTCTGTTAGATTAAGAAGTCTTGGCTGCATCATAAAGTAAATCTATCGGTAAGCTCTAAGCCATACCAGGCTGGCCTGTAAGCTATGACCGCTTTGCTTAAGAAAAACTTCACTTGTCAATCTCCCGCCTTTCTGCTATGCTTAACCTCAGACAATACGGCATTCTCATGCCAAGTGATGCAAAGGAGCAGCTCATGGAATACAGACAGACCTCTCAGAGCCGCCAGCCGGGACGCTACCGCAGAAAGAAGTCCAGCGACTGGCCGCATATCCTTTTATTCTATATCCTGCCGTTCATTGTATTTAACGGCATCGTGTTCTTCCTGGTGGTCTCCGCCCCCAAGGCGACGCTGACCATTGCGGAAAGTGCAGACTACCTTTCCACGGAAGTCACCCTCAAGGTGGATTCCTGGTATCCTACCAAGTCCGTCACCATGTCCATCGATGGGGATGAAGTGGAGCTGACCAAGGGTAAGGGACGTACCTACAGCACCACCGTATACAAGAATGGTTCCGTACAGGCCACCATCGTGAACCTGAACGGTATGCCGCTGATGCTGACCGACCATATCAATGTGCTGGACGACACGCCCCCCAGCTTTGGCGAATCTCATATCGAAGATGGCATTCTGACCGTGGAGCTGAGCGACAGCCAGTCCGGCATCAACTTTGACTCGGTTTACGCCGTAGATTCTGCCGGTGAGACGATCGAAGCCACCATGCGGAATCCGGAGATCAACGTATTCTCCTTCCCCATGGACGCCGCAGGGACCCGGGTCTTTGCCCAGGACAAGGCAGGCAACGAGGTGCAGGGCACCTTCACCTCCCACAAGGAAGGCGGCAGCGAGGTGCTGGACAGCGTGGACACAGACAGCGACAGTGCAGAGGAGGGCGGCGAGACGGTATAACTCGACCAGCCCGTCCGCAGATCAGATTGTCCGCAGGCAGTCCGCAGACTGCTACTGCTCACAGATTTCACGCAGACTGCTCACAGACCTCACACAGACTACTTGCAGATTGCTCACCGATTTCTCGCAGACTGCAGCCTCTAGAAAACAGAACAGAGCCCCACAGCCGCGGAGCCGGGAACCAAATCTTCCCTTCGCTCCAGCCACTGTGGGGCTCTTTTTTCTTACTCATACTTGTCTTTGAGCATGTTGCTCCTCAGCACCAGATCCTTGAACGCGTCATCCTTAAGCGCAGGCTTCTTACGCGCAGACACTTTCTCTCCCTATGCCTGCTCCGCCTCCGCACATTCCTCTACGCATTCCTCCGCCAGCTTCGCCTTCTCACACCGCCCATACAGCTGAGCCATATCCCGGCAGCGGGTGCGCAGAGCGTCGGTCAGATCTTCCTTTCCCATACGCCACCGCCAGTTTTTCCCCAGGGTGGAGGGCTCGTTCATCCGGGCCCAGGCGCCTAAGCCTAAGTAATCCTGCAGGGGGATCACCGCCAGCTGTGCCTTGCTCTGCAGGGCCAGGCGGATATAATCCCAGTGGATCTCCCCCTCCGGGGTCCGCTCATTGCCCACATACCGGACGGCAAAATCCTTCACTGGCTTCTCCAGCTCCCGGTACCATGCCTGGAGGGTGGTATTGTCATGGGTGCCGGTATATACCACGCAGTTCTCCGGATATTTGTGGGGCAGGTAGGCGCTGTCCTCAGAGTCGTCAAAGGCAAACTCCAGCACTTTCATCCCCGGGAAGCCCGTGCGGTCTACCAGCTCCAGCACCGACGGGGTCAAAAATCCCAGATCCTCGGCAATGATATCCACCTGGCCGAACCGTTTTTTGATGGCCCGGAAGAAATCATAGCCCGGCCCCTTTTCCCAATGGCCAAACTCTGCGGTGGAATCTCCAAACGGGATAGAATAATACTCGTCAAATCCCCGGAAATGATCCACCCGCACTACATCATACAAAGAGAAGCTGTATTTCAGCCGCTTCATCCACCACGCATAGCCGGTCTTTTTGTGGTACGGCCAACGGTACAGGGGATTCCCCCACAGCTGGCCGGTCTCGGAAAATGCGTCCGGCGGGCAGCCCGCCACGGCCTTAGGCTGGCCTTCCTTGTCAAATTGGAACAGCTCCGGATGGGCCCAGGCGTCCGCTCCGTCAAAGGCCACATAGATCGGGATATCCCCGATGATCCGGACGCCACGGTCATTGGCATAGGCCTTCAGCTGCTTCCACTGCTTCTGGAACACATACTGCTGGAAGCAGTAAAACCGGATCTCATCCGCCAGCTCCTTCTGATAGCGGCGCACTGCCTTCGGTTTTCTCAGACGGATATCCTCATCCCACTCCGTCCAGCTTTTCCCGCCAAACCGGTTTTTCACCGCCATGTAAAAGCAGTATTCTATGGTCTCCGGCTCCAGCTTCCGGGCAAAGATCCGGTCCAGGTCATGGCCGCCGTTCCCCGCCTCCTTCTCCCGTTCCTTCCACCGTTCATAGGCCTTCCGCAGCAGCGGGAACCGGTTCTCATACAGCCTTCCGTAATCAATATCCTGGCCGTCGCCGCCAAAATCCGCAGCCTCGCACTCCTCCTTGGTCAGGAGTCCCTTGCGGATCAGCTGATCCAGATCGATAAAATAGGGATTTCCTGCAAAGGCGCTGAAGGACTGATAGGGCGAATCCCCATAGCCCGTAGGGCCCAGGGGCAGGATCTGCCAGCAGCTCTGCCCGGCCCCGGCCAGCCAGTCAACAAACCGGTACGCCTCCTTGGAAAATGCGCCGATCCCATACGGGGACGGCAGACTGGATATGGGAAGCAATATCCCGCACGCACGTTTTTTCATTGGACGTTCTCTCCTTTTTTCCATCTTTGTTCGGAATCTACTCAATCCTCAGCGCCAGAGCCATGGGGCACAGCCGCTCCTACGCCTGGAACCACTGCTTTGGCAGATAGTTCCTGGTATTCCAGAGCATGTCATCTACCAGCTGAGCGATCGTCTCCCGGTCGGTACACTTTGCCTTTACCAGGGGATCGTGCAGAAATGCTTCCACCACCAGCTCCCGGTCGCAGGTCAGGGCCGCCTGGAGGATCAGCTCATGGTTCTCTACATGGGGCATAGTCAGCTCCCGGATCGCCTCCGGCATCTCTCCCGCCATCACCGGCTTCACGCTATCTGCGGAAAACACGGCGTTGGTCTCCACGATGGCTCCCACCGGCAGGTTGGCGATCTGGCCCCGGTTGGGCAGGTTGGCGTTGCTCACTACCCGGCTCAGGCCGGCCAGGGCCTTCATCAGCTGTACGCCTTCCTCACCGGAGGGCTTTAACTCCGGCTGCTCCTCTCCCCGGACAAACCGTTTCCGGCGGGCCAGCTTCGATACCTGCTGGGCCCGGCGGAAATCCACAGAGGTCAGGCCGAATTTCCAGGAGTTCACAGTCATCGGATCCTTCAGATAGGAATCCCCCGGCATAAACTCCGCCAGATGCCGGTCCCCCGCCGCCGCAATGGCATGGAACCGCCGGAACAAGTCGAATTTCACCAAATGGGCCCCGTGGAAGGGGGAATCCATCCAGCTGGCCGCCGGGTCGTCAAAGCCCTCTCCCTCATGCTCATCGATAAACCTGGCATACGTTCCAAACAGATCCTGCCCCCGGCAGACGCACTCCGTAAACCAGGTGAAATGGTTGATGCCCATGACATTGACCAGGATGTCCTCCCGGGAAATGTCCGCCTCCCCCAGTACCTCCCGGCACATGCGGGCCAGCATTTCCTGCGTGCCGAACACCTCATGACAGCAGCCAAACGCCTTGATCTCTGGAAATACCTGGTATAAGGTCTTTACGCACAGGCTCATGGGATTGGTATAGTTCAACACCCAGGCGTCCGGGCAGACCTTCCGGATTGCCTCTGCGATCTCCACATACATGGGAATGGTCCTGAGAGCCCGCACCATGCCGCCAGGGCCTGCCGTATCGCCTACGGACTGCCAGATATCCAGCCGCTCCGGCAGATGCACGTCCGACTCCATCTCGTCAAAGGTCCCCGGCAGGATCGAAATAATCACAAAATCTGCCCCCTCTAAGGACGCTTCCAGGGAATCCCCCACCTGGTAATGCCATTTCCCCCGGCTCTCCAGTCTGGCGGTGATCTGATTGCCCACGATGGCATTCTCCTCCGCCGCCGGCCGGTCGATATCATACAGCGTCATGGTCCCGTGGAGGCTCTCCTCCAGGGCCAGGTCGATCATGAATTTCCAGGCCCACTCCTTGGAACCGCCTCCGATATACGTTACCCGGATCTCCTCCGCCCGGTCTTTTCCAACTTTCATCCTTTCCCTCCTATCCGCTGCGCTACACGCGCCGCGCAATCTTGCCAAACTGCCGGAACCGCCATACGAACAGGACCGCGCGGAATACCCAGTCAATGAACATGCCGTACCAGATCCCCAATACGCCGAAATGGATGGCTTTTACGAACAGATAGCCAAACCCGATCCGGAACGCCCACATGGAAAACACAGAAACGGTCATGGTGAACCGGGTATCCATCCCCGCCCGCAGGGCGTTGGGCACCACAAAGGCCGGCGGCCAGACGATCATAGCCACAGAATGGACCACCAGCAGGCTGGCCGTCAGCACCGCCGCCTCCTGGGACAGATTGTAGAAGGATACAATGGGGTTCCGGAAGGCCACGATCACCAGGCAGACCACCGCCGCCGCCAGATAGTTGATTACCAGCAGCTTTTTCGTGTAGCTTTTGGCCTGCTCCACCTCCCCCGCGCCCACACACTGCCCCACGATAGTGATCAGGCCGAGGCCAAGGGCATTGCCCGCCAGATACTCCAGGGTCACCAGGTTGCTGGCCACCGCAAATCCTGCAATGGCCGCCGTGCCCAGGGTGGAGACCAGGCTCTGGAGGAACAGCTTTCCAAACTGGAACATGCCGTTCTCCAGGCCGCTGGGGATGCCTACGCTTAAGATCTTTCCCACCATATCCTTTCTGGGACGGAGCTGGGAAATGCTGGTCACCCGGATCACGTTGTCCGGATGGCGCACCAGGATCATGATCATCACCGCAGCCACCATCCGAGAGACCAGGGTGGGGATCGCCACACCTTCCACACCCATGCCC
>DVLJ01000154.1 GCA_018715565.1 Candidatus Ventrimonas merdavium | reverse complement strand
AGTTTTTCTCTTATACTTGTAAACAATTACCTTTTTCGCTTTTGCTTCCTTCACTACGGATGCGGTTACGGTTGCTCCGGCTACGGTCGGGCATCCGATGGACAGCTCGCCGTTGTTCACAGCCAGAACCTGGTCAAAGGTAACGGTCTCGCCGGCGTCTGCACCAAGTTTCTCTACCTTAATGATATCGCCTTCTGCTACTTTGTACTGCTTACCGCCTGTTGCAATAATCGCGTACATATTGGCACCTCCTATTATCATTACTCGCCAACTTCGGCGGCCGGGTCTGTCCGGCGCTTTTTCGCCTCATTGTGCGGCATACTTGTTCATAATAGCATCGGATGCAAAATTTGTCAACTGTTTTTTCTCCAAGTTGCGGGAGAAAATAAAACCAGCATGGGGATCAGCTCCAGCCGCCCGGCCAGCATGTCGAACATCAGCACGATCTTCGCAAATGGGGAGTATACGCCGAAGTTCCCCACCGGTCCCACGATGCCAAGTCCGGGGCCGATGTTGTTCAAGGTCGCTGCTACTGCTGTAAAGTTGGTGGTGGGATCCAGGTTGTCGATGCTGACGAACAGCACAGACAGGGCGAAGATCACCGCATAGGCCACCAGGAACGTATTGATGGACCGGAGGATCGTATGTTCGATGGGCTTGCCCTCGAAGGTGATGACCTTGACGCTCCGGGGATGGATCACCGACAGCAGCTCCTTTTTCACCGTTCTCATAGCTACCACCAGGCGGGATACCTTGATGCCGCCGCCGGTGCTGCCGGCGCAGGCGCCGATGAACATCAGCATGACCAGGATCGTCTTGGAAAAGGACGGCCATAGGTCAAAGTCCGTGGTGGAATAGCCGGTGGTGGTGATGATGGAGGATACCTGGAAGGCGCTGTGGTGCAGGGCCTCCAGCAGGGTGGGGAAATATCCCCGGATGTTCCAGGCGATCAGCAGGATGCTGACCAGGATGATGCCTAAGTACGCCCGCATCTCCTCACAGCGCAGGGCCTCCTTCGGCCGCTTGATCAGGAACAGGTAGTATACGTTAAAGTTGATGCCGAACAGGGTCATGAATACGGCAATGACCGCCTGCTGGAACATGGTATAGGAGCCGCAGCTGGAATTTAAGATGCCGAAGCCGCCGGTCCCGGCAGAACCGAAGCTCATGGCCACGGCGTCAAACCAGTGCATGCCGCTGGCCAGAAGGATCAGGATCTGCACTACGGTCATGCAAAAATAGATCACATACAGGATCTTGGCCGTTAGCTTGACCCTGGGGACCAGCTTTCCTACGGAAGGTCCCGGGCTCTCCGCCCGCATGATGTGGATGTTCTGGCCGCCGGCTAAGGGAAGAACCGCCAGGATGAAGACCAGCACTCCCATGCCTCCGATCCAGTGGCTGAAGCTGCGCCACATCAGCATACATTTGCTCAAAGCCTCCACATCTGAAAGGATGCTGGCGCCGGTGGTGGTAAAGCCGGAGATGATCTCAAACATGGCGTCTTCCAGCCGGGGGATCTCTCCGCTTAAGAAAAATGGCATGCAGCCGAAGAAGCTGAGGACGATCCAGCTTAAGGCAACGGATACAAAGCCCTCCCGGGCGTAGAAGACCGTGTTTTCCGGTTTCTTGCGGCTCATCAGCCATCCGGCGATCACGCAGAAGCCGCCGGTCCCCAGAAAATACAGGCCGCTGGCCTCCTGGTAGATCACGGCGATCAGACAGGGGAGCAGCATCAGCAGGCCCTCTGTTTTTAAAACCCATCCAAGAAAATAGATTATCATTCCGATGTTCATCTGTCTGTATCTCCTATTTCAGAATGTCCTTTAAGTCATTTAACCCGGAATGGGTGGTGACCACGATGACCGTATCGCCCGGCTCGATGGTATCTTTTCCGTGGGGCGTGATGATCCGGCCGCCCCGGTTGATGCAGGCTACCAGCAGGTTGTCCTTTAAGGAAAGCTGCTCTAAGGGGATGCCGGTCATGGGGGCGTCTTTGCCTACCCGGAATTCCAGGGCTTCCACCCGGTTGGCCACGATCTTGTACAGGGTCTCCACATTGCTGCCCATGGAGTTCTGCATGGCGCGCACATAGCGGACGATGGCGTCTGCCGCGATCAGCTTGGGATAGATGATGCTTCCTAGGTTTAGCTGCTGGATCACGTCCTCAAAGGCGATCCGGTTGATCTTGGTCACCAGCTTGGCCTTGCTGACGGATGCGGCGTACAAAGAGAGCATGATGTTCTCCTCGTCAAAGCCGGTCAGGGCGCAGAACGCCTCGGTCTGGGCCAGCCCCTCTTCTAGGAGCAGCTGCTGGTCAGAGCCGTCCCCGTGGATGATGATGGCCTTGGGGAGCAAAAGGCTCAGCTCATTGCAGCGGGCCAGATCCTGTTCGATGATCTTGATCTGGATCCTGGTCTGCTCCAGAAGCTTTGCCAGGTAGTAGGTCAGCTTGCCGCCGCCCACGAACATGGCGGATTTGATGGCGGTCTTGGCGATGTCCATCTTGTGGAAGAAGGCCGCCGCCTCCTTGGCCGCCGCCACGAAAGAGATGGTATCTCCCGCCTGCATGCGGAAGCTTCCGCCGGGGATGATGACCTCATGCCCCCGCTCTACGGCGCAGATCAGCACCTGGCATTTCAGCTTGGGGGCCACCTCGAACACCTGCATATCATGGAGCACTGAGTTTTCCGGGATCCGGTATTTCATCAGCTCGACCCGCCCCTTGGCAAAGGTGTCCAGCTTGATGGCGGACGGGAATTTTAAGAGCCGGGAGATCTCCGCCGCAGACTCCATCTCCGGGTTCATGGCCATGGAAAGGTTTAACTCCTCCCGGATGTACGGGATCTCCTTGGAGTATTCCGGATTCCGGATCCGGGCGATGGTATGGCAGTCGCCGGCTTTCTTGGCGATCAGGCAGCAGAGCATATTCAGCTCGTCGGAATTGGTGGTGGCGATCAGCAGATCGGCGTCCTGGATCCCGGCGTCCATCTGGATCTGGTAAATGGCTCCGTTCCCTTCTACGCCCATCACATCCAGACTGTCGGTGAGAGCCCGAAGCTTGCCTCCGTCCTTGTCGATTACGATAATGTCATGGCCTTCGTTGTTGAGCTGCTCGGCCAGGGTAGCGCCTACTTTTCCGCAGCCCACGATAATGATCTTCATTGGGTTTCTCCCTTCTCCTTCCCTGCCTGGGCGATCTGCTCCCAGAGCGGTTTTTTCTCTTTTTTCCTGGTGATCTCCACCAGGTTCAGCGCGGTCATATCTACTACGGTGGTCTTGACCGGATCAGCCAGCACAAAGGTCCGGAGAGAATCCATCAGGGCTTCCCGGTCCTCCTGCCGCTTCATGTCTATAAAATCCACCATGATGATGCCGGATAGGTTCCGCAGGCGCAGCTGGCGGCTGATCTCCTTTGCCGCCTCCAGGTTCGTCATGCGGATGGTGTCCTCCTGGTTCTTTTTGCCGGCGTATTTGCCGGTGTTCACGTCGATGACCGTCATGGCCTCTGTGTACTCGATGACCAGATAGCCGCCGGACCGCAGCCAGACCCGCTTCTGGCACGCCTGCTCCATCACAGTCTCCAGGGAATACAGGCTGGACAGGCTTACCAGGGGATCCTCATAGAACCGGACCGGACAGCGCTGCTCCGGCTCGCAGGAGGAAAAATACTGCTCCAGCTCCTCATAGACCTGGGCGTCGTCGGTGACCACTTCCTCCAGGGTGCCTGCGGGGCAGCTGCGGATGGTCTTCCGATACTCCGGCTCTGCCCGGTAAAGCAGGCTGTAGCAGGTCCGGTAACGGCCCCGTTCCAATACCTGGGAGCAGGTCTCCATCAGGGTCCGGACCTCCTTTTCCAGAAGCTCCTCCCGGCCATAGGCATTGGTCCGGACGATCAGGCCCGCCGTGCCTCTGGTCAGCTCCTCCAGGCGGGGACGGATCCCCTCCTTCCAGGCCCGGTCGGTGATCTTAGAAGAAAATCCGATGACAGGCTTTCCGGCAGTCAGCACGGCGTACCGGCCGGCAAAGGTTAAGTTGGCAGTCAGCACCGGATCCTTGGTCCGCACCGCGTCCCGGGCCACCTGGACGATGATCTCATCCCCGCCCTTTAATGTCCGGGGGCGTCCGTCGGCAAACAAGACTACTGGATTGTCCGACAGGCTGAAATAGCCGCTCCTGCCCTCTCCGTAGTCTACGAAGGCGGCGTTTAGATTCTTGACCACCCGGCTTACTTTTCCGATATAAATATTGCCCAGGGTGGACGCGCTGTCCTCCAGTCCCGCCTCCACGGCCTCCTGACTGGAAAACAAGACCGTCAGGAGACGGTCTTTCCACCTGGTGATGATCAGCTTACTGTTCAATGTCTTCACCAAAGGACTCCAGAGAACGGAACGCATGAGACGTTCCGTCCCCCTGGTCTGCGTATACTTCTGTTCTGGTTACCAGCAGGGCAAAATCCTTCAGGGGCTTTTGCCGGAAGTCTGCATAAGCCCGGAGTACGGCCTCCGGCTTTAGGTTGGCGGCGCTTCCCGCGGCGATCTTAAGAAAGAGCGCTTCTCCGGCTTCCTCCGCCCGCATCTCGTAGATCATGGGGCGGATATCGATCTCCCGCTCCCCTTTCTTGGTCTTTTTCAGGACCAGGATCTCTTCCTGAGCCAGGAAGTCCTGGATGCCCGATGCAAAGGCCGTCCATTCCTCCGGCAGACAGCCTTCCCGGAACCGGACCTGGTAATCCGCAGCCGCCACCACGGACATGGCGTTGACCGCGTCATCCGGCAGCCGCCGGTAAGAAAGGGCTTCCATGCCCTCTGCCATGGCGGCGTTGATCCGTTTCAGCATCACTTCCGAGGGATCGGTAGACAGCACCTCGATGTCCACGTATTCGCCCCGGCTTTCTATGCCTACGCCTAAGGGCGCTGCAAAGGACATGATCTGGTGGGGGCTGAAGCCCTCGCTGTAGCGGATGTCCACCCCTGCCCGGCGCATGACCTTCTGGAAATAGCGCATGATGTCTAAATGGCCGATGAACTTGAGGGCGCCCTCTTTGGTAAATTTAATTCGGATCTTCAAAGCAGACACCTCCTCCAAATCCTCTTGCCCCGCAGCCAGAGCACTGCTGGCGGCAGTTGGGGGTCACCTTTCCTGCCAGGGCATTCTTCCACTCCCGTTTTAAGAACTCCTTGGACACGCCTGCGTCGATAAAGTCCCAGGGGAAGATCTCGTCTAAGCTGCGCTCCCGCACCGTGTAGAAATCCGGGTCTACGCCGCACTCTGCAAAGGCGTCCATCCACAGATCGTTGTGGAAGTATTCCCCCCAGGAATCGAACATGGCGCCTTTCCGGTAAACCGTCTCCAGCACCGGAGCCACCCGGCGGTCGCCCCGGGCCAGAACGCCCTCCAGCACTGTTAGGTCAGCTTCGTGGTAGTTGTATTTTAAGCTCTTGCGGTTCAACATCTCTTTGAACTTGTCCTTTACCAGGTAGGCCCGCTCCAGGAATTCCTCCTTGGTGCACATGGTGGCCCACTGGAAGGGGGTAAAGGGCTTGGGGACAAAGAAGGAGGAGCTGGCAACCACCTGTACCTTGCCGTTACGCTGCTCCTTGGGGATCTCGTCGTAGTACAGCTCCGCTACCTTTTCGGAAAGCAGGGCGATCCCTTCCATATCCTCTTTTGTCTCTGTAGGCAGGCCCAGCATGAAATACAGCTTCACCCGGTTCCAGCCGCCGTGGAAGGCTTCCGCCGTACCCTTTAAGATGACCTCCTCGGTCAGTCCCTTATTGATCACATCCCGCAGCCGCTGGCTCCCCGCTTCCGGGGCAAAGGTCAGGCTGCTCTTTTTCACATCCTGCACCCGGCTCATCACATCCAAAGAGAAGGCGTCGATCCGCAGGGACGGCAGGGAAATGTTCACGCCCTTGCCCTGGAATTCGTCGATCAAAAACAGCACCAGCTCCTTTAGATAGGTGTAATCGCTGGAGCTTAGGGAGCTTAGGGAGATTTCCTCATGGCCAGTGCTCTCTAACATCTGCTTGGCATATTTCTTTAAATATTCCAGGCTGTGCTCCCGCAGGGGACGGTAGATATTGCCCGCCTGGCAGAACCGGCAGCCGCGGATGCAGCCCCGCTGGATCTCCAGCACCACCCGGTCCTGGGTCACCTTTAAGAAGGGGACGATCGGGTTCTCGATGTAAGGAGCGTCGTCCATCTCCACCACCAGCTCCTTCTTGATCCGTTCCGGGATCCCGGGCCGGTTGGGCGTAAAGCTGGCGATGGTGCCGTCCTCTTTATAAGTCACATCGTAGAACATGGGGGCATAGATGCCAGGCAGCTTGGCCGCCTCCGCCAGAAAGTCGGTCCGGCTCCCGCCCCGCTTTTGATTTTCTTTATATAAGTCAAATAAAGCGTCGTACTGGGTCTCTCCCTCGCCGATGTAGAACAGGTCAAAAAACGGCGCCAGAGGCTCCGGATTGTAGGCACAGGGGCCGCCGCCGATGACGATGGGATCGTCCTCTCCCCGGTCCTGGGCGTGCAGCGGGATCTGGCTTAGATCCAGGATCTGCAGGATGTTGGTATAACACATCTCGTACTGGATGGTGATGCCCAGAAAATCAAAGTCCCTGACCGGATCCTGGGACTCTAAGGCGAACAGCGGGATCTGCTCCCGTCTCAGGACCTCATCAAGATCGGTCCACGGGGAAAAGACCCGCTCGCAGTACACATCCTCCCGCTTGTTGAACATGGCGTAGAGGATCTGCATCCCAAGATGGGACATGCCGATCTCGTACACGTCCGGGAAACACATGGCAAAGCGGATGTCCACCGCTTTGGGGTCCTTCACCGTCACATTCAGCTCGTTGCCTAAGTAGCGGGCCGGCTGCTGGACGCTGAGTAAGATTTCATCGCTTAATGCTAGTTTTTTCATGCTTTCTATACCTTTTTGC
>DVLJ01000153.1 GCA_018715565.1 Candidatus Ventrimonas merdavium | reverse complement strand
AGCCCACGGACGGTGGGACATCACATAAGACGGAGGAACCGGATAATGGAAAAAGAAAAAGAGGTTTTAGAGGGAGCAGAGAAAGAGGTTGTCTCTAAAAATTTTATCGAGCAGGAGATCGACAAGGATCTGGCGGAGGGCGTGTATGATCATGTACAGACGCGTTTCCCGCCGGAGCCCAACGGGTACCTGCATATCGGACATGCCAAGTCCATCCTGCTGAACTACGGCCTGGCCCAGAAGTACGGCGGCAAGTTCAACCTGCGGTTTGACGACACCAACCCCACGAAGGAGAAGACGGAGTTTGTGGAATCCATCATGGAGGATGTGAAGTGGCTGGGGGCGGATTTTGAGGATCGTCTGTTCTTTGCGTCCAACTACTTTGAGCAAATGTATGAGTGCGCGGTCTTTCTGATCAAGAAGGGCAAGGCGTTTGTCTGCGACCTTTCCGCGGAGGAGATCCGGGAGTACCGGGGAGACTTTACCACCCCGGGCAAGGAGAGCCCCTACCGGAACCGCAGCGTGGAGGAGAACCTGCGCCTGTTTGAGGAGATGAAGGAAGGCAAGTACCAGGATGGAGAGAAGGTCCTGCGGGCCAAGATCGACATGGCTTCCCCCAATATCAACATGCGGGATCCGGTGATCTACCGGGTGGCTCACATGAACCATCACAATACCGGCGACGCCTGGTGCATTTATCCGATGTACGATTTTGCCCATCCCATTGAGGATGCCATCGAGCATATCACCCATTCCATCTGCACCCTGGAGTTTGAGGACCATCGTCCTCTGTACGACTGGGTGGTGCGGGAGTGCGAGTTTGAGAACCCGCCCCGCCAGATCGAGTTTGCCAAGCTGTACCTGACCAACGTGGTGACCGGCAAGCGGTATATCAAGAAGCTGGTGGAGGACGGCATCGTGGACGGCTGGGACGATCCCCGTCTGGTCTCCATCGCGGCTCTGCGCCGGAGAGGCTACACGCCGGAATCCATCCGGATGTTTGTGGACATGGTGGGCGTTTCCAAGGCCAACAGCTCGGTGGATTATGCGATGTTAGAATACTGCATCCGGGAGGATCTGAAGCTGAAGCGGGCCCGGATGATGGCGATCTTAGATCCGGTGAAGCTGGTGATCGACAATTATCCGGAGGGTGAGACGGAGCTGGTAGAGCTTCCCAACAACCTGGAGAATCCGGAGCTGGGTTCCCGGATGATCCCCTTTGGCCGGGAGCTTTATATCGAGCGGGAGGACTTTATGGAGGAGCCGCCCCGCAAATATTTCCGGATGTTCCCGGGCAATGAGGTGCGTCTGATGGGCGCTTACTATGTGACCTGCACCGGCTGTGAGAAGGATGCGGAGGGCAATGTGACCGTGGTCCATGCCACCTACGATCCGGAGACCCGGGGCGGTTCCAGCGAGCGTAAGGTAAAAGGCACGATCCACTGGGTGGCTGCAGCGACGGCGAAGAAGGTGGAGTGCCGCTTATACGAGAACATCGTGGATGAGGAGAAGGGCAAGCTGAATGAAGACGGAAGCCTGAACTTAAACCCCAACTCTCTGACGATCCTGAAGGAATGCTATGTGGAGCCGGCCCTGGCTGAGGCGAAGCCCTACGACAGCTTCCAGTTCGTGCGGAACGGATATTTCTGCGCGGACAGCCACGACAGCAAGCCGGGAGCGCCGGTATTTAACCGGATCGTATCCCTGAAGAGCTCCTTCAAGCTGCCGAAGTAGGAGAGGGATTTTTTGATAAGATCCAGATAAGATCCGATCTGGAAGGATAAGAGAATGGACGAAAAGCCGCCTGGCTGATGCAGGCGGCTTTTGCTGAATGGCCAGGAACTGCAGCTGCGCGGATGCGCAGCCTGCGCTGCGGCGGCCAAGACCATAGAGAAGATTTGACGGCGCCGTATGGTCCGCAGGAAACGGAATGCCAGAAGGGCCAGGGAGGTATGGAAGATGGAACTTTTGATCCCTTTGGATCCGCAGGAGAAAAAGCCGCTGTATGAGCAGATCTATGCTCACATCCGGGGAGAGATCCGCAGCGGCGGGCTGAAGGCCGGAGACCGGCTGCCTTCTACCCGGATCCTGGCGGAGCATATGAAGATCAGCCGGAGCACGGCCCAGATGGCCTACGACCAGCTGCTGGCGGAGGGCTATATCGAGGCCCGCCCGTACCGGGGCTATTTTGTAAACCCGGTGGAGGAGCTGATGGAGACCGGACCTGCCGGAGGAGAGGAGATGGAGACCGCCCTGCCGGAGCCGTCCCCCTGGAGCGTGGACTTCTCCCCACGGGGTATCGATCTGGAAAGCTTTCCCTATGGGGTGTGGCGCAAATTAAGCCGCAATACCCTGGTGGATGACAATAAGGAGATGTTCCATTCGGGAAGCCATCAGGGGGAGCCGGGGCTGCGGGAGGCCATCCGCAGCTACCTCCATTCGGCCCGCGGGGTGTTATGCAGCGCGGAGCAGATCATCGTGGGAGCAGGGAGTGAATACCTTTTGATGCTGCTGGCCCAGATCCTGGGCGGGGGAAGGACGATCGCCATGGAGAACCCTACCTACCGCCAGGCGTATCTGGTCTTTCGCAGCCTGGGGTATCAGGTCTGCCCGGTGGAGATGGATGAAAATGGCATGGATCCGGACCAGCTAAAGGCCAGCGGAGCGGATGTGGCCTATGTGATGCCGTCCCATCAGTTCCCTACCGGGATCGTGATGCCGGTGGGGCGCAGGCAGGAGCTGCTTAAGTGGGCGGCAGATGGAAGGTATCTGATCGAGGACGACTATGACAGTGAGTTCCGCTACCGGGGCAAGCCGATCCCGGCTCTCCAGGGGATGGACCGGAGCGGGCGGGTCATCTATCTGGGCACCTTTTCCAAGTGCATCGCTCCGGCGATCCGGGTGAGCTACCTGGTGCTGCCGCCCAAGCTTTTGAAGCGCTATCGGGAGCAGGCGGGATTCTATGCCTCCACCGTGTCCCGGATCGACCAGAATATCCTGTATCAGTTCCTGGCCCAGGGATATTTTGAACGGCATTTGAACCGGATGCGGGCGATCTACAAGGCAAAGCACGATCTGTTCCTGGAGGCGATCCAGCCTCTCCAGCCGCTCTTTGAGATCCGGGGAGAGTACGCGGGCATCCACATCCTGCTCACCAGCAGGACCGGGATCCCGGAAGAGACGCTGATCGCCCGGGCGGAGGCGGCGGGGGTGAAGGTCTACGGCCTGAGCGGCTATTTTATCCATCCGGAACATAACCGCCGCCCGGGGACCATCGTTCTGGGCTACGCCTGCCTCAGCGAGGAGGAGATCCTGCGGGGAGCAGGGCTGCTAAAGGAATGCTTTCTGGGAAAGCCGGTTGGAGGAGATGCAGACCTGGTCAGATAAAAACAGCCGTGTCAGGGAAACGGAGGGAACTCCGTCTTCCTGACACGGCTGTATCGTTTCTGCCCATCGTTCTTCTGATATCTCTTATGTGGTGCTGTGGGGAAGGACATTCCCAATGGCCTTCCAATCACGAACGGTTGAGGATCACTTCGCTGCGTCGTCGGTGCGGCTGGTCTCCTGGACCTCGGCGTCCTCCATCTCCGCGTCGGCGTCGATGGCGACCTCGATGGTATCTGCCGGGGTGTCTGCGGCCTCGGCTTCCGGGGCGTCTGCCTCCGCTTCGTCTGCCGCAGTCACGGCGTCCGCAGTTTCCTTCTCATCCGCTGGAACAGCATCCGCCTCATCTTCCTCGGTCACGGCAGGCTCTTTGGCCTCCTCCGCCTCTTCGTCCTTCTCCTCACTGAAGGTGATCCTGGAAGCGGTCTCTGCGGCCGCGCCCATGGCTTCCCGGGTGGTGTCCGCTACGATGGCGGCGGCGTCCTTCATCACGTTCTTGGCGGCACCGGCCACATCCTTGGCCGCGCTCAGCATATCGCCTGCGGCTACCAGCAGCTCGTCCTTGTTCGCGTTCAGAGAAACGTACTTGCGGTTCATGGTGCTGTCTGGTACGGGAGCTTCCTCCTCATCCTCGAAATCGTGGAATTCTTCGTCCAGCTCTTTGTTGAATGACTGATACTTCTTAAAATAAGAAATCCCTGCGGCGGCGGCGCCGGCAACAGCCGTCAGCGCAATCAGTTTGCCGAATCCTTTTTTTGACATAATCGTGCTCCTTTCCGTCGACAGGTCTCCGTACTGTCAACACATCTTATGGAATATTGTAATACGAATGAGACAAAAAAGAAAGGGGACAAGTGAAAAATTTTTATAAAATTAGCACTCAACACTTGACAGTGCTAACAGTGCGTGGTATAACAGGTATTGTGAATAAAAAGAGGGATTTTCTGGAATCCTTTGATAGAAAAACGAAACCATGTATATAAGGAGGAATCATCCATGAAGTTAGTACCGTTATTTGACCGGGTCGTATTAAAACAGCTGGTTGCAGAAGAGACGACGAAGTCCGGCATCGTTCTTCCGGGCCAGGCAAAGGAGAAGCCCCAGCAGGCTGAGGTGATCGCAGTCGGACCGGGCGGTGTGATCGACGGCAAGGAAGTGACCATGCAGGTAAAGGCCGGAGACAAGGTGATCTATTCCAAGTATTCCGGGACCGAGGTGGAAGTAGACGAGGAGAAGTTCGTGATCGTAAAGCAGAGCGACATCCTGGCAGTTATCGAGTAAGCACACATTTTTTATAGAATATAGACAGAATTTGGAGGAATGATATTATGGCAAAGCAGATCAAATACGGCGTAGAAGCCAGAAAAGCTCTGGAGGCCGGTGTAAACCAGCTGGCAGATACCGTGCGGGTAACCTTAGGACCGAAAGGACGGAACGTAGTCCTGGATAAATCCTTCGGCGCTCCCCTGATCACCAACGACGGCGTGACCATCGCCAAGGAGATCGAACTGGAGGACGCATTTGAGAACATGGGCGCTCAGCTGGTGAAGGAGGTTGCTACCAAGACCAACGACGTAGCCGGCGACGGCACCACCACCGCGACCGTTCTGGCTCAGGCGATGATCAACGAGGGCATGAAGAACCTGGCGGCAGGGGCCAACCCGATCGTCCTGAGAAAGGGCATGAAGAAAGCCACCGAGGCTGCGGTAGAAGCCATCGCGAAGATGAGCCAGCCGATCGAGGGCAAGGCAAGCATCGCCAGAGTTGCCGCGATCTCCGCTGCAGATGACGAGGTAGGCGAGATGGTAGCAGACGCCATGGAGAAGGTTTCCAACGACGGCGTGATCACCATCGAGGAATCCAAGACCATGAAGACCGAGCTGGACCTGGTAGAGGGCATGCAGTTTGACCGGGGCTACGTATCCGCTTATATGTGCACCGACATGGATAAGATGGAGGCCAATCTGGACGATCCGTACATCCTGATCACCGACAAGAAGATCTCCAACATCCAGGAGATCCTGCCGATCCTGGAGCAGATCGTACAGTCCGGCGCGAAGCTTCTGATCGTGGCTGAGGACATCGAGGGCGAGGCTCTGACCACCCTGATCGTCAACAAATTAAGAGGCACCTTCACCGTAGTGGGCGTAAAGGCTCCGGGCTACGGCGACAGAAGAAAAGAGATGTTAAAAGACTTAGCGATCCTGACTGGCGGCACCGTGATCTCCGAGGAGCTGGGCCTGGATCTGAAGGAGACCACCATGGCTCAGTTAGGCCGTGCAAAATCCGTAAAAGTCCAGAAAGAGAACACCATCATCGTAGACGGCTGCGGCGACAAGGCGGAGATCTCCGCAAGAGTTTCCCAGATCCGCGCACAGATCGAGGAGACCACCTCTGAGTTTGATAAGGAGAAATTACAGGAGCGTCTGGCGAAGCTGGCCGGCGGCGTAGCGGTGATCCGGGTAGGCGCTGCTACCGAGACGGAGATGAAGGAAGCGAAGCTGCGCATGGAGGATGCTCTGTCCGCTGCAAGAGCTGCGGTAGAAGAAGGCATCATCGCAGGCGGCGGTTCCGCTTATGTACACGCCATCGAGCAGATCAAGGACGTAGTCGAGGGTCTGGAAGGCGATGAGAAGACCGGCGGCAAGATCATCCTGAAGGCTCTGGAGGCTCCGCTGTTCCACATCGCAGCTAACGCAGGACTGGAAGGCTCCGTGATCATCAACAAGGTAAAAGAGGCTCCGGTAGGCACCGGCTTCGACGCTTACAAGGAAGAGTATGTCGATATGATCAAGGCCGGCATCCTGGATCCGGCGAAGGTGACCAGGAGCGCGCTGCAGAATGCGACCAGCGTTGCATCTACACTCTTGACAACCGAGTCGGTTGTGGCTAATATTAAAGAAGAAACTCCGGCTATGCCGGCAGGCGGTATGGGCGGAATGATGTAATCCCGGACGGGAACATTTCCCAGACCTGCTGACTGAGGGCGCAAGGATCAGAACCCATGCATTGTATGAGTTTTCCTTGCGCCCTTGCTGTATACGAAGGCGGACCGCCCGTCTTGCGGAGCCGCCGCGGCCTGGCAGGAGCCGCTTAACGATGATGAAAGGAGACCATTCTATCATGAACGAGTCCTACGCAGAGTACCTGATCAAACGAAAAACCCCCTTTTACGCCCTGATCCTGACCGGCGTGCTGGCAGCGGTCACCGCAGTCTTTATCTTCCTGGCCCTGACCACCGGCGTGCTGGCGGTCATCCTGATGTTCGTGTCCGGGTTCGCCACCTATCTTTCTTACCGGAACACCCATGTGGAATTTGAATATCTCTATGTAGAAAAGCAGCTTTCCGTAGACCGGATCCTGGGACGGGCGAAGCGGAAGAAGGCCTACGAGTGCAGCATGGAGGAGATCCAGGTCATCGCTCCCGCCGATCACCATGTGCTGAAGGAGCATAAGACGAACGGCAAGACGCTGGATTTTTCATCCCATCTGCCGGGGGCCAGAGTATACGCCGCTGTGGTCCAGAAGAATGGGGAGACGGTGAAGCTCCTTCTGGAGCCAAGCGACAAGATGATCCAGTGCTTCCGCCAGACGGCCCCGCGAAAAGTGGTGCAATAGTGTTTGACAAGCGGACAGAAATTTGCTAAACTAGTCACTAACGTTTCGGCGAGGGAGCCAGAAACTGGAAAATCAGTCTGACAACAGAAGAAAGAGAGGAATGAAGTATGGGTACCATTATTGGTGACGGCATTACATTTGACGACGTTCTCCTTGTACCGGCCTATTCCCAGGTGATCCCCAATCAGGTGGATCTGACCACGAACCTGACGAAGAAGATCAAGCTGAACATCCCGCTGATGAGCGCAGGCATGGATACGGTCACGGAGCACCGCATGGCGATCGCCATGGCGCGTCAGGGCGGTATCGGGATCATCCACAAGAACATGTCCATCGAGGCGCAGGCGGAGGAAGTAGATAAGGTGAAGCGTTCGGAGAATGGCGTGATCACGGACCCGTTCTTCCTTTCTCCAGAGCATACCCTGAAGGATGCGGACGAGCTGATGGGCAAGTTCCGGATCTCCGGCGTGCCGATCACCGAGGGCCGCAAGCTGGTGGGCATCATCACCAACCGGGACTTGAAGTTTGAGGAGGATTTCAGCAAGAAGATCAAGGAGTGCATGACCTCTGAGAACCTGGTGACCGCCAAGGAGGGCATCACCCTGATGGAGGCAAAGCGCATCCTGGCTAAGGCCAGAGTGGAGAAGCTGCCGATCGTAGATGATGATTTTAACCTGACCGGGCTGATCACCATCAAGGATATCGAGAAGCAGATCAAGTACCCGCTGTCCGCCAAGGACGCACAGGGACGGCTGCTCTGCGGCGCGGCGCTGGGCATCACGGCGAACGTCCTGGAGCGGGTGGAGGCCCTGATCCAGGCAAAGGTGGACGTGGTCGTATTAGACTCTGCCCATGGCCATTCTGAGAACGTGTTAAAGTGCGTGCGCATGATCAAGGAGAAGTATCCGGACCTGCAGGTGATCGCAGGCAACGTGGCTACCGGTGAGGCGACCAGAGCCCTGATCGAGGCCGGGGTAGACGCGGTGAAGGTCGGGATCGGACCGGGCTCCATCTGCACCACCCGTGTGGTAGCCGGCATCGGTGTTCCCCAGATCACGGCAGTGATGGACTGCTACGCGGTGGCGAAGGAGTACGGCGTGCCGATCATCGCAGACGGCGGCATCAAGTATTCCGGCGATATCGCGAAGGCGATCGCGGCAGGCGGCAGTGTCTGCATGATGGGAAGCATGTTCGCAGGCTGTGACGAGAGCCCGGGAGAGTTTGAGCTGTACCAGGGCAGAAAGTATAAAGTATACCGGGGCATGGGCTCCATCGCCGCTATGGAGAACGGCAGTAAGGACCGCTATTTCCAGGCCGACGCCAAGAAGCTGGTGCCGGAGGGCGTGGAGGGCCGGGTGGCCTACAAGGGCCTGGTAGAGGATACGGTATTCCAGATGTTAGGCGGCCTGCGGGCAGGCATGGGCTACTGCGGAGCGCCGGATATCAAGACCCTGCAGGAGACCGGACGGTTCATCAAG
>DVLJ01000152.1 GCA_018715565.1 Candidatus Ventrimonas merdavium | reverse complement strand
ATCATCATAGGTTTGCTCCGGAAGTGCAAAGATAAAATCCATCGAAACGGTTTCAAACCCCACCGCGTCCAATGCCTTTTTCATTGCGCCGGTATCAACGGTCTTTCTTCCAAGGATGCTCTGATATTTATTGCGGAAGGACTGGATACCAGTGCTGATCTTGGTTACACCGGCAGCCTTTAACACCGTAAGGACTTCTTCCGTCACATTATCCGGATGCAGCTCCAGACCAATTCCCTCTGTGATGATGAAATGCTCGTTCAGGGCATCGATGATCTCACCGATGCGGTCAGCCGCCAAAGCCGGTGTGCCGCCGCCAAAATACAAGCTGGTCGCTTTTTTCCTGCCTGGATGCTGATTTCCTACAAGGTGGATCTCCTTGATCAGGGAATCTATGTACCTATCACAAAACTCTTTGGAATAGCGGACCTTGCAATAAGGGCAGAAATTGCAGATGCTTTTGCAGAACGGAATATGAACATATAGTCCAAGGTTTTCACAATCTGCAAATGGCAGCTGCTCATCATACTCATTTTTGAATGTAAAGGGCTTGACCGATCTGGTCAGCCACATTCGTGTCAGATTCGCAACGATACCCATAGTTCTCCTAAATGTACTTCAGATATGTCCGAAGCATTTCAAATATGATTTTCGGATTACCTCGGAACAGGAGCGTGTACTCAGCGACAAAGAAATAGCCGCATTGTCCACACAGCTCTGGCACCTCAATACAGCGTCCGCAGGTGGACAGCTTCCCGTTCTCCATAACAACGCATTGATGGCAGGGCGTCGGGAAACGGTTCTCAATGAGATACGGAAAAGCACTTTTCAGATTGAATACCGGCGCACCTTTCTTCATCATCTGTGTGATGGCAGCGCAGCAAACAGCCTTTTCTTCCTTCGTGAGCGCCAATTCCTTTGTATCTGGATAAGGTGTATGGAAATTGAAGGATACCGCCCGGACATTCTTTGTGTCACGGGCAGTTATACAGACATCCCGCACACAGTCTTTGTTGATCTGGTTGATGGCCATGTAGAAGCAAATATTGTCTGCTGTGGCATTGCTGATGTTCTCCATAATGGTATCGTATGTATCGCCGCGGATCTCATTGTGGCGCTGCTTATCACCATCCAAGCTGAGAAGGATCAGATCAGCTTCTGGAAGATCAATGGGAAATGTGCCGTTCGTCACCACATTGACGATGAGAAATCCCATCTGCTTAGCTTCGATCACCAGATCACGGAGATCGCGCTCTCCGTCTTTCCAGAGGAAGGTTTCACCGCCGCAGAAAAACAGGATACGAATGCCCATGTCATAAAGCTGCTGCATTTCATTTCGGATCTGCTCGTATGGATGGACAACCGCTGTAATATTGTTCACAGAACAATGCTTGCAATGCAGATTGCATTTGTCAGTCACGATAACCGTACCCAAAATAGGTTCCTTTTTTCCAAATAAGATTGTTTTCATGCCAAATGCGGCGAAATGGAAAAAGGATGATAATTTCATATGTTATCTCCTTTGTGCAGTGATCATTTCCTATGTGGACGCACTCTGTTTCCTCCCCTGTCTGACAGATGCCGGGGCTACCTGGGGCGCATCCAGCAAAAGAAAAAGCGACGGACGCCTGTATCATCAAGACGTCCGCCGCTTTTTCAAACGCTTCTCGTAAGCAGGGGAAGAGGGGCTCGAACCCCCATCGACGGTTTTGGAGACCGGTGCTCTACCATTGAACTATTCCCCTATGTGGGCGCTTCTGCTCTATCGCAGCGCGCCTGATTATAATACCACACTCTCTGGGCTCTGTCAACTATTTTTCGAGTTTTTTCTGCTTTTCAAACATTTCCAGCGACCCGCTCTGCTGGTCCCGGACCAGTTAAAACCAGTTAGGACTAGTTAAACCCGAAGAACTTCTGGCTGATCTTATACCCTGCGATGGACACGGTCCGCCCGCTCTTTCCCGGCAGGTTCATGCTCTGGCCCAAGAATCCGTAGCGCAGGCGCAGGTATAACGGCAGATCCTGTCTGCGCAGATCCGTCCAAAGCTCCTGCTTTTTCGCCAGATTTTCCTCTGTCCCGGACTTGATCGCCAGGATCGAGGAAATGGTCATCATGATCTCCAGATACCGCACCATGTAGTGGCGCAGCTTCCTGCTGGTGATCTTGGACTCCCGGTAATATTTGATCATCAGCCGGGTGACCAGAAGCTGCTGGTCGATCCGTCCGATCATCACCTGCTCGTTCACCGACTGATCGCTCCGCCCGATAAAATACCGGTAGAAATTCACATCCAGGTAATAAAACGTCTTGACATAGGGCAGCGGCTGGAATACGAAGATATTATCCACGTAAAAGGTATGCTTCGGCAGCTCTAAGCCGCATTCCCGCAGCATCTCCGTCCGGTAGATGACCGAGTGCATCAGGATGTATTGCCCCAGCATGAACATCTTGACATCCTTCCAGGTGCAGAGCTGGCGCTTCGGCAGCGCGGTGCGGTACTGCATGACCCGCTTGTGCTTCGCCCCCTGCTTCTCATACACGAAATTGGTGATCAGCATATCCAGGGTCCGGTTGCCCATGACAAACGTGCGCAGAGTCTCCAGCACCTCCATGTAGGCTTCCTCGTTCACCCAGTCGTCGCTGTCCACCACCTTGAAATAGATCCCCCGGGCCGCCCGCAGGCCTGCGTTGACCGCCTCGCCGTGGCCGCCGTTCTCCTGATGGATGGCGCGGCAGATCCCCGGATAGAGGGCTTCGTACTCGTCGGCGATCTGCGCCGTATCGTCTTTCGCCGATCCGTCGTCCACGATCAGGATCTCTACCTCATCCCCTCCGGGAAGCAGAGAATCGATGCACTTGTGCATATACTCCGCAGAATTATAACAGGGTATCGCAATGGATAATAATTTCACGTTAGTTCATCCTCTCTTATCCGTTTGATTTCCTAACAGTTCCTTCGGTTTCCGGCGCCGGCTTCCAGGGGTGGTTTCCGATGCCGCCCTCATGCGCCAGCTTCCGATTCCGTCTTCAGACGCCAGAGTCCCAGGGCGGCTATCGCCGCTCCCGCCAGGGCAATGGCTCCCGCCAGGACGGGGCGCGTCCCCACCCAGTCCTCCGCCGCTGCGGCGGTCAGCCCCACCGCCAGCACATTGGCCGCTCCGTGGGCCGCCCAGGCGGCAGAAAGCCGTCCCGTCCACTCATAGACCAGCGCCAGCAAAAAGCCAGTCAGTGCGGCGTACACCCCCTGGGACAATGTCCCATGGAATATGCCGAACCAGACCGCCGTGATCAGCGCCGCAGGCCATACCGGAAGCTCCCTCCGCAGCCGCGCGTATCCCATGCCCCGGAACATCAGCTCCTCCGCCAGCGGCGTCAAAAGCCCGGTGCAGAGGACCTGCATCCAAAGGGGCGGGGTGTACAGGACCTCCCCGATCTCCCGCAGCGCCTGTTCCTGTCCCGGCAGGGGGAACAGCATCAGCCCATGGTTAAAGCACAGGCAGGCTCCCATCCCCACAAGGACCGACCAGAAGATCCAGCTTCCGGCCTTTGCCAGGCCGCCCTCCCAGTCAGAAGCCCGTCCCGGCGCCTGCCCGGTCTGATCCAGAGCCAGACTGGTCCGCTCTGGAGTCTGTCTGGTCCCTCCCAGAGCCTTCCTGGCCTGCTCCGCAGTCTGCCTGGTCCGCTCCCAACCGGACCTGGGCATCCCCAGGCCCAGTTTCCGGTACTGCCAGCCCAGCACCGCCGCCGTCAGCGCCGAGGCCAGGCCCAGGATCGGAAGGCCGGCTTCCCGCTGGAGCCTTCCCCCTTCTGCGGAAGCCAGGACAAAAACCGGAAGCTCATAGATCACTTCATAAACCAGCAGAGGATACGCCAGATACCACAGAAACCGGAATCCTTTTCTCACGCCGCTTTCCATATGCTCCTCCCTCTGCCGGCTTCCGTTATCCAAACTGTACGACTTCTTCGATCGGCTCTGCAGGGACCACTTCCTCCGCGTAGAGCACCGGACCCTCGCCGCCGTAGTCCTTCCAGTATTCCACCGCCACCTTGGCCCGCACCGTCACCCACTGGCGGGTCTCTAGGTGTCTGGCCTCCCGGGATTTGCAGACATAACCCAGGAACGTCATATCGTCGGCGCAGCAGGTCATGGCCATGCGCCCCGGCACAAAATAGTTCTTGGGAAATTCCGGAGATTTCAGCACCATGGCCGTAAATTCCACCGTCTTCCCCACATACCGCTCCGGCTTGTCCATACAGTCGATGTACCAGATGCCGTAAGCGTCCTTGTCGATCTTCACCACCTCCGCGCTCAGATCGTAAGGAAGATCCTCCTCGGAGATCTCGTCGATCTCACCATTCTCATCCTCGAACACGATCTCGCACTTGGTGTTCATGGACATCAGCATCCGTTTATACCGCTCCAGGTCCTCGATGCCGTCGCAGCGGTTGCAGATGATCAGCTCCGAGCCCTTCACCATGGCGTTGAGCAGAGATTTCATATTTTTTACATACAGATCAAAGGTGGACATGTCTATGATGGTGATCTGCTGGTAAATGGTCCAGTCCGCCGGGATCCGGAACTCGTCCTGGTTCCACATGCCGTTCCACTCGATCAGCACCCGCTCCGGCTGGTATAAAAGCTCCAGCTCCGTCAGCCGCTCTGGGGAAATATCCTTCATACTGTCCACATACACCACGGAAGTGCGGGTATCGGCAAGGAGCTCCTCGTCGTACTCTTCCTCCCCTTCCTCACAGACGATGAGCAGCGTTTTCCCCTCCGTCTGAAAATAGGGCTGCTCCATGGTAAAGGTCAGAAACTCGGTCTTTCCTGCCTCCAGAAATCCATTGATCAGGAATACCGGCGTAATATCGTCGTCTATCATCGGTCCCATATGCTCTCTCCCGCTTTCTTACTTCCTGCCGAACGCTTCGGCCAGTCCGCTCTCATCCAGCTGCGCTCCGATCACGCACACCTTCCCGGTGTAGTCCGGCTTGCCCGGACGGACCTCATACTCCTCCGGAACCAGGTCAAAGTACAGCCACTGGCCGTCCTGTGTGCCAGGCAGCATGCCCTTCGCCCGCAGGACCGTACCGTACTCCTCACTGTGGGCCAGCTTCTCCAGGATCGCCGTCAGACGGTCCTGATCCCAGGCCTCCGCCGTCTCCATCCCCCAGCTGGTGAACACCTCGTCCGCATGGTGATGGTGGTGGTCATGATCATGGCCGTGATGGTGCTCGTGCTCGTGATCATGGTCGTGATCGTGATCATGCCCGTGATCGTGATCATGGTGATGGTCATGATCATGGTGATGGTCATGATCGTGCTCGTGCTCGTGGTCATGGTCATGGTCATGATCGTGGCCGTGCTCATGATCATGCTCGTGCTCGTGGTCATGGTCATGATCGTGGCCGTGCTCATGATCATGATCATGATCGTGGTCATGGCATCCGCAGGTGCATCCCGGCCCATGGTCATGATGATGGGCGTGCTCTTCCTTCACCTGGGCCAGCAGCTCCTCCATCATGGTATCCGGTTTCTCGATCAGCTCCAGCAGCTGGCTTCCGCTCAGCTGCTCCACCGGGGTAGTCACGATGGCCGCGTCCTTGTTGCGCTCCCGCAGAAGCTCCACATCCTGGGCCACCTTCTTCCCGTCCACGATATCCGTCCGGCTCAGGACGATCGTCCCGGCATGCTCCACCTGGTTATTAAAGAACTCGCCGAAATTCTTCATATACATCCTGCACTTAGCTGCATCCACGATGGTCACCGCGCTGTTCAGCTTCACGTCCAGGTTCTTCGCCACGTTGCGGACCGCGTTCATCACGTCCGACAGCTTGCCCACGCCGGACGGCTCGATGATCACCCGGTCCGGCTGATACTTGGTCAGCACCTCCTCCAGGGACGTTCCGAAATCGCCTACCAGAGAACAGCAGATACATCCGGAATTCATCTCCCGGATCTCAATGCCGGAATCCTTCAGGAACCCGCCGTCAATACCGATCTCGCCGAACTCGTTCTCGATCAGCACCACCTGCTCCCCTGCGATCGCTTCCTTTAAAAGCTTCTTGATAAATGTCGTCTTCCCCGCCCCCAAAAAGCCGGAGATAATATCGATCTTGGTCATCTTCCATCCTTCTTTCCTGTTGGTCCTATGGTCATATTCCTTTCCCGGAATACCGGAATAGAAACCCGTTCTCACAGATATTTATTTTGTCACAAAAAAACGGGAATGTCAATACACCCCCGTGGTCCTGCTCCCGCGTGATCCTGCTCCTGCGCGGTCCTGCTCCTGCGTGATCCCGCCGGCCTCCCGCCTCTCGTCTGACGATCTCTGTTCCCACCCTTTCCGATATGGGATATCCGCGATATAATGAGATGGTACTTCCCATCGGTATTGCGCACCGTGTTCAAAAACCGCAAGAATCATGAAAACAGGATCTGCTTATTTTGTTATGATGCTCCATAGAAAGGAGGGAGGCCTATGGAAGATCGATCCATCGTCAGCATCGAGGCGGTCATTGATCATATCGAACGTCACCTTGACGGGAAATTAGAATTAGAGACCATTGCGGAGGCGGTCCATTATTCCAAATATCACCTGCATCGGTTATTTACGAAAACCGTGGGGATCACGATCCATGATTATGTGCAGCGCCGTCAGCTTACAGAGGCCGCAAAGCTGCTGGTCTTTTCCGATAAGCCGGTCATAGAGATCGCCCTTCTCTGCGGCTATGAGAGCCAGCAGTCCTTTTCATCCGCGTTTAAGGCCATGTATAAATCGCCCCCCGCAGCGTATCGGGAAAGAGGCAGCTTCTATCCCCTGCAGCTGCCCTTTACGCTGCATCCGGCAATAAGCGGCAGGGAATTTACGGCGCAGGATATCCGCTTGGCAGAAGCAGCCGATCGATCCGATTGGATGGAGCTCATGCGGCTTGTCATTGACGGCTATCCTGTCATGGACGAGGCGGATTATCTGGCCAGGCTGGAAGAAAGCATCTCCGAAAAGCGGGCGCTTGTGTTGAGAGACGGCGATCTTCTGATCGGGGCGATGGCATTTACCGATTCGCCTGGCAGCATTACATTTCTTGGAGTACATCCCCAATACCGCAGCAGGGGACTGCAGCGGTTGTTTTTGGATGCCCTGTTAAAAACCTATCTGCCCGGGCAGGAGATCAGCACCACTACCTTCCGGGAACAGGACAAGGCGGACACCGGGCATCGGGATATGCTGCTTCAGCTGGGCTTTGCTGAGCGGGAATTGCTGACCGAGTTTGGCTATCCTACGCAGCGCTTTGTGCTCCCTCCGAAAACACAGGAGGATATGGGACATGGATAATCCGCATCCCGCCGGCTGGCAGAACAGGATCCTTCTTTTCCTGACCAGCCAATGCATCACGCTCTTTGGCTCTACCCTTGTCCAAATGGCGCTCGTTTGGTATGCTGCCATGCAGACCTCCAGCGGCACATGGGTAGCTGCCTTTACCGTCTGCTCCTATCTGCCGCAATTTCTCATTTCCTTTGCAGGCGGCGTATGGGCGGACCGATACCATAGGAAACCATTGATCATCGGCGCAGATATGCTGATCGCATTGGCCACGTTGGTCATGATATTGGCCATTCCCCACATCTCATCGGAGCCTGCTCTGCTCGGCGGCCTCCTTGCTATGTCGGTCATCCGGTCCTTCGGGTCGGGGATCCAGACTCCCGCCGTCCAGGCGGTCATTCCTCAGCTTGTCCCAGAGGATCAGCTCATGCGGTACAACGGGATCAACGCAGCCATGCAGTCCCTGGTTAATTTTGCGGCCCCGGCGGCGGCCGGCGCAGTGTTTGCGGTCAGCACCTTGAGCGCGGCGCTTATGATCGACATCATAACCGCGATCATAGGGACCGCCCTGTTATCCTGCCTGGTCCTTCCAAAACAGGACGGGCCGGCTGCCCACGCCAGTGTTTTTTCCGATATGAAGACCGGCGTCAGTTACGCGTTTTCCCACCGGCGGATCCGAAAGCTTTTGATCATCTATGGATCCTTTACGTTCTTTTGTGTCCCGGCAGGCTATCTGGCCGGGCTTCTCGTCCGGCGGGTATTCGGTGATACTTACTGGCATCTTACCGCGGCAGAAGCAGTGGGCTTCGCGGGCATGATGGCAGGCGGAGCTGTCATGAGCGTCTGGGGCGGATTTCAGAGCCGGAAGAACACGTTAGCAGCCGGGCTTTTGGCGTTTGGTTCCTTTGCCATCGGAATGGGCCTTTCTAAGGACTTTATCCTCTACCTGGGGCTGATGGCATGCTATGGGATTGCATTGACGGTGGTGCAGACGGCGATCACCACGATGCTGCAGGAGATCACAGACGCCGCTGTGCAGGGGCGTGTCTTTGGATTGCTCGGGACCATGTACGCCGGCTTTCTGCCGATCGGCATGGCTGTATTCGGCCCGCTCGCTGATATCCTTCCCCTGCAGTGGATCATGATCGGATCGGGCATCGCGCTCATCCTTCTTGGAGGGAAAACCTATCTTGACCGGGTTTAACCGGGGGCCCGGACCAGACGCCGTTAACCTATGACTTAAAAAGATCGCCCAGGATCGCCGGCTCCGCAAAGAGCGCCGTGGCTCCGCCTGTGTGCCAGAACACCACGCTGCTGCCCTGGGGCACCCGGCCGGTTTTCACATAGTCCAAAAGCCCTGCCAGGGCCTTCCCCGTATACACCGGATCCGCGAACAGCCCTTCCGTCCTGGCCAGGAGCCGGATAGCCTCGCTGGACGCCTCATTGGGGATCTCATACCCCGGAGCGTAATACCCGGTGTCCAGATGCAGATCCGCCGGATCTACCCGCAGGGGGCTTCCCAACAGCCCCAGCACCTCGTCTGCCAGCCCCTGCACCTTCTTAAGATACGCCGCCTCCTCCTTGGGACTGGCGCTGACGGAAATGATCTTCGCCCGGCTGCCTGCCAGAACCCGGCCTGCGGCCAGTCCGGCCATGGTCCCGCCGGTGCCGGTAGAATGGAAGATATAATCCGCCTCCAGGCCCATGGCGTCCATCTGCTCCTGCAGCTCCAAAAACCCTTCCGCGAACCCCACAGAGCCGATCACACTGGCTCCGCCCATGGGGATATCATAGCAGGGATGGCCCTCCGCCGTCAGCCTTGCCGCCTGCTCCGCTCCCATCCCAAAGGAGCGGGCCTCCGCGTCTTCCTCCGTCTCCCCTTCCAGGATATCAACGATATGGATCTCCGCTCCCAGGATCTTATCCAACAGCAGGTTCGCCCGCACGTCCCGCTCATCCGGCGGCACCACCGCCGTCAGATACAGGATGGGCCGGATCCCGCACCGGCGGCAGGCCGCCGCCGTCTCCATGGCATGGTTCGACTGGGTCGCCCCGTAGGTGATGGCCGTATCACAGCCCTTCGCCGCCGCGTCCCCCAGCAGATACTCCAGCTTGCGGACCTTATTGCCCCCGAACAGGGTGATCCCGGTAAAATCATCCCGCTTCACATACAGGTTCACCCCCAGCTCCTCCGAAAGCCGGTCCAGCCGGTAAAACGGGGTCGGGAAAAATCCCAGCTCCTTTTTCGGCAGCCTGGCAAACAGCGCTCTCGCTCCATTCCTCTCATCTCGCATGGTTTGATCTTTCATGGTCTGATCCCTCCTGATGGCCTGCGCCGTGACCTGCACGCGCGCATATGATCATCCATTATACCACAACGCCGGGGTCTACGCCACCACCGCTTCCTGCCCGCATTCGATCCGGTACATGTTCCGGCGGCGGATCAGCTCCGCATCCTCCAGCGTCTTCACCATCCGGTACACCGTCGCCATCCCAATGGCAGGATCCCGCTTAGCCGCCCGGTAATAGATCTCCTTGCAGCTTCCGCATTCATTCTCCAGGATGATGTCGATCAGGATCCGGCGCTGGCTGGTGATCCGGTATCCCCGCTTCTTCAGTTCTTCCATGATATATTCCCGTTTTCTCTCTACAGACATAAGGCCTCTCCTTTCACTTTTTGAAGTTAGTTTAATCTAACTTCTTGGGGTAAATAAAAGCAGTGCTGTCTGACTGCTTTTATTTTGAAACTGATTATCATTTTCTATCGGTATTATATCGGATCCTCCGGCGGATGTCAAGTCCTACCCGGTGGATTTTCGCCGCCTTACGGCATCTTCTTCAGCAGCGCGTCGATATCCTCCTTCTTGCCGACGACCATCAGATGCTCATCCTTCTGGACGACATACCCTGCGCCCGGCATCACCTTGGCCTTGCCGCCCACCTTGGTGCCCAGCACGCTGATCCGGTAGCGGTTGCGGATATCCGCCTCCCGGATGCTCTTGCCCACCCATTCCGGCAGCGGGGGGATCTCATAGATAGAATACTCGTCCGTCAGCTCGATGTAGTCGAACACATGGTTCGCGCTGTAGCGCACTGCCAGCCGCTCCGCGATATCCCGGTCCGGGTAGATCACCTCGTCGGCTCCGTTGCGCAGCAGGAACTTGGCATGGATATCCCGGTTCGCCTTGCTGACCACATAGCGCCCGCCCAGCTCCTTCACCATGCTGGTGATCTCCAGGCTGCTCTGGAAATTGGTGCCGATGCAGACAAAGCAGAGATCAAAATTGTCCACGCCCAGGCTGCGGAGCACGGCCTCGTTGGTGCAGTCCCCGATCTTGGCGCTGACCACGTAGGGCAGCAGCTCCTCTAAGTTCTCCTCCTTTTCATCCACGATCATCACCTCGTTGCCCAGCTGGGAGAGGTTCTTGCATAGATGACGGCCAAAACGGCCCATACCGATGATTAAGATTGATTTCATATAAGCCTCCTTATCCGATCATGATCTGCTCTTCCGGCTGGCGCACCGGCGCGATCCGCTTTTTCTCTGTAAAGGACAGGGCGAAGGACAAGCCGCCCACCCGCCCGCTGTACATCAGGCAGATGATCAAAAACCGGGACACCGGCGACAGATCCCGGGTGATCCCCGTGGTCATCCCCACCGTACCCATGGCGGAGCAGGACTCAAACAGGACGTCCGCCATCGGCAGCCCCTGGACCGCCATGATATACACCGTCACCGCCAGCACCAGGGACACGTTCAGCACGGCAAAGGCGCTGGCCCGTTTGATCGCGTCCTCATCCAGCCTGCGTCCAAAGACGTTGACCCCGTAGCTCCGCTGGACGCTGGCTTTCACATACAGGAACAGGACCGCGATGGTCGTAGTCTTGATGCCGCCCGCCGTAGACCCCGGGCTTCCGCCGATCATCATCAGGATCGAGGTCAGCAGCTTGCTGGCGTCTGTCAGCCCGGCCGTGTCCGTGGTATTGAACCCGGCCGTTCTGGCCGTCACCGAGTTGAACAGGCTGGACAAGAACTTCCCTGACGGGCTCATGCCCGCGAACAGGGCGTCCCGCTCGATCAGGTAGAACAAAAGCGCAGGCAGGCTGATCAGGATCAGCGTCATCAGCAGCACCAGCTTGGTGTGGAGCTTGTATCTGCGGAAATGCAGCCCTTTCCGGCTCACATCGTCCCAGACCACGAACCCGATGCCTCCCACCACGATCAGCCCCATGATCACCAGGTTCACCAGCCAGTCGTCATAGTAGTTCACCAGGGAACTGTACGCGCCCTGGCTGCCCAGCAGGTCGAACCCGCCGTTGCAGAAGGCGGAGACCGAATGGAAAATGCCGAAGTAGATGCCCTTTAAGACGCCGAATTCCGGTATGAACCGGATCGCCAGCAGCACGGCCCCGGCTCCCTCGAACAGGGCCGTCCCCAGGATGATCTTCTTCGCCAGGGTCACCATCCCGCCGATCTGCAGGGCGTTCACACTCTCCTGCATCAGGCCGCGCTCCTTTAAGCCGATCCTGCGGCGCAGCACCATGGCCAGGAACACGCCGATAGTCACAAAGCCCAGGCCGCCGATCTGGATCAGGGCCAGGATCACCAGCTGGCCGAACACCGTCCAGTGCAGCCAGGTGTCATACATCACCAGCCCGGTCACGCAGGACGCGCTGGTGGCGGTGAACAGACAGTTCAAAAAGGGCGTCACCGTCCCGTCCCGGCTGGAGATCGGAAGCATCAAGAGCAGGCTTCCCAGCAGGATCATACCGATAAACCCATAGGCGATAAATTGCGTCTGGGTAAGCCGGCTGATCCGCTGCACCACTTGTTTTCGCAGTATGCCCATAACATCATCCTCCGTCGTTCCTCAAGTTGTCCTTATTGTTTCTTATTATTCCCTGCTGTCCTTGCCATCAGCCTCTGGATCCCGCAGAACAGCAGGAATACCGCCAGATCCACCAGCACCACGCTGGCTCCCGCCGGCGTCGAGCATCCATAGGAGACGCAGATCCCCAGCAGGAAGCACACCACCGACAGCACCCCGGAGCAGAGCACCACGCCCCGGAAGCTTTTAAACACCCGCATGGCCGTCAGCGGCGGGAAGATGATCAGGCTGGAGATGAGCATCGCGCCCATCATCCGCATCCCCAGCACGATGGTCACCGCCGTCAGCACGGCGATCAGCACATTGTACCGCCCTACGTCCACTCCGGTGGCCTTGGCAAAGCTTTCATCAAAGGTCACGGCAAAGACCTTATTATAACAGAAGAAGAACATCCCCAGCACCAGCGCCGACAGCACGCAGCTGAAGGTCACGTCCGTCTTGCTCATGGCCAGGATGCTGCCGAACATATAGCTGCTCACATCCGTGGTCATGCCTGTGGTCAAAGAGGTCACTGTGATGCCGAGGGCAAGGGCGCTGGCGGAGATCACGGCGATCGCCGCGTCGCTCTTCACCCTGCCGCTTTCCGTGATGCGGAGCAGGAAAAACGCCGCCAGGATCACCACTGGGATCGACACCCACAGGGGGGACCAGCCTGCGGCCACCGCAATGGACAGCGCTCCGAAGGATACGTGGGACAGCCCGTCCCCGATCATCGAATACCGTTTTAATACCAGGCTCACCCCCAGCAGGGACGCGCACAGGGACACCAGCGCCCCGCCGACGATCGCCCGCACCATAAAGGGGTAGGAAACCATTTCCAAAATCATGCTCATGTCTGTTCTCCTCCCAGAAATGCCTGCCCTGCCCCGCTGCTCCGGTAATCCTGCGCTGTTCCAAAGAACAGGACCCGCTGATGCAGGTGCAGCACATGGCTGGCCTCGCCGATCACGTTGCGGATATCGTGGGAGACCATGATGATCGTGATCCCATCCTCCCGGTTCAGCTGCCGGATCAGCCGGTAGAAGTCCTGGATCGCCGCCGGATCCAGTCCAGTCGTCGGTTCGTCTAAGATCAGCATCTGCCGGGACGCGCACAGGGCCCGGGCGATCAGGGTCCGCTGCTGCTGCCCGCCGGACAGCTCTCGGAAGCACTTCTCCTTCAGGTCCAGGATGCCCAGCCGCTCCATGCTGGAGCGGGCCAGCTGCTTTTCCTCCTTGGAATAGAAGGGACGGCTCCCCCTCCGGCTCAGGGTGCCAGATAAGACCACCTCCCATACCGTGGCCGGAAAATCCTTCTGGGCCGCGGTCTGCTGGGGCAGATAGCCGATGCCGCCGGCCTGGACGCCGTCTGACAGGACGATCTCCCCTGCCGTGGGCTTTAACAGGCCCAAAAGCCCCTTGATTAGGGTGCTCTTCCCGGATCCGTTCTCTCCCACCACGCAGAGGTAGTCGCCGGGAAAGACCTGGAGGGAAAGGTCGATGACCGCATCCTGGTTCTCGTATCCAAAATCTACATGTTCACAGGTTATCAATGGTTTCATTCTGCAATTCCTTTTCTCAGATTCTCCACGTTCTGCCTCATCAGCTCCAGGTAGGTGATCCCCTGGTCAAACTGGGCCCGGGTCACGTTGTGGCAGGAGTGGAGCAGCAGCGGCTCGGCCCCGGTCTCCTCTCCGATCAGCTCCGCCACCCGGTGGCTGCTCAGCTCCAGATAGTAGACTACCGGGATCTGTTCTTCCCGCACCTTATCGATCAGGTAGGCGATCGTCCTGGCGCTGGGCTCCGTATCCGTGCTGCAGCCGGAGAACGCCGCCCGGTAATCCAGCCGGTACGCATCCGCCAGATAGCGGAACGGGAACTTGTCCCCCACCACGATCAGGTTCCGCTCCCGGTCCTCCGACACCTGGCGGAACCGCCCGTCCAGATCCCTCAGCTCCGCCAGGTAGGCTTCCCCGTTCTCCCGGTATGCCTCCTGGTTGGCAGGATCCGCCTGGATCAGGGCGTCCCGGATCACTTCGGTGATGGTCATGGCGTTCACCGGGGAGGTCCAGATATGTTCATCATATTCGATCACATCCTCGTGGCCGTCATAATCCCGGTAATCCGAAAGGGCTTCCTCGCCGTCATGATCATGGTCATGCCCGTGGCCGCCTTCCTCCATGCCTTCTACCAGCTCCTCCTCCACCACGTCCACCCAGTCCATCATGGTGACCACGGTGATCTGGGACTGGTCCAGGGCGTCCAGAGCCTCCTCCAGCCAGTGCTCCATGGCGCCTCCGTTGCAGAGGATCAGATCCGCCTCCTGGAGGGTCCGCATATCCGCCGGGGTAGGCTCAAAGGAATGGCTGTCCATCCCCGCCGGCACTACCATCTCCAGCTGGATCCGGTCCCCTGCAATCTGCCTTGCAAAGTCATAATAGGGAAATACCGTGGCTGCCACCTTAAGCTTCCCGCCACCTCCGGCCGCCTCCCCCAGGCTGCCCGCTCCCCCGTCAGGCGCGGTCCCGCCTGGATATCCGGCTTCCGGGGATGGCCCCGGCCCGCCTTCGGTCCCGGCCCGGCCGCAGGCGGCCAGTCCCAGGGCCAGGGCGGTCAGCCCGCCCAACAGGAACAGCCGGATCCCCGGCCGCTCTCTCCATCTCTGTATGTTCCACATTCTATCTTCCAAATCTTATCTTGATCCTATCTGTTCAAATACTGTCTCTTCTTCCACACCCGGACCGGAAAGCGCGCCTTCTGGCACAGGGACGGCTGCCCCTGCTCTCGGGCAGCCTTGGCTGCCCGGTCCTCCTCCCAAGGTCCAAGTGCCCCCAGTATAGCACACTTTCCCAGGAATGAAAAGCCGTGTTTTTTCTCGTTTTCGGCCGGTCTCCCCGGTTTTCCGGGCCTTCTTTATGAAATCCAAACAAAGTCTTACACATTATTACGTTTTTATTACTTACCTTGATTTTGGGCCTATTTCCTGTTATATCTCTTTCCAGAGGTGATATTATGACAACGAGAGAGATGTTCCGCATCGGTGATGTGGCAAACCTGATGGGCCTCAGCAGAGACACCCTTCGATACTATGAGAAACGCGGTCTTTTGAACTCCCGGAAGGGGGAGAACGGCTACCGCTACTATACCAGACAGGACATTTCCCGGCTTCTGGGGATCCTGTACCAGCGGAAGATGGACATTGCCTTAGACGACATTGAACGGATCTGGGGCAAGGGCGAGTCCGTCTCCTCCCTGTCCCAGATCATGCAGGACCGGCTGGCCGAGGAGGAAGCGGCGATCCGGAAGCACCGGCAGACGATCGCCCGCCTTCAGCTGACGAAGCGGGACTGCGACAATATCCAGAACCATCTGGATGAGATCCTCCTGACGGAGCCTCCCCAGTCCTACGTGATCGTCCCCCATACGGATATGAACTCCGCCATCCCTACCTGGTTTGAATACACCCAGAAGTATGCGGGGATGGATATGATGTACATCTACCACGAATACACCTGGAAGAAGAACGGCGCCGGGCTGGAGATCTCCTACCGGAACACATCCCTTCGCTTGAACGCGGACTTAGTCCCCTATGTAGACTACGACTTTACCGCGGAGCCCCACCAGGTGACCCCTGCCGCCACCTGTCTGACCACCTTCCGCACCTCCGACCGGCAGGCTCCTTCGGAAGCGGATCTGCTCCCTATGGTGCGCAGGGCGGAGGAGCTGGGGCTGAACGCTTCCCAGTCCGTGTACTGTACCTTCCTGACCCAGGGACTGCAGGAAGGGCGGCAGACCTACTATCTGCAGCTGTATCTCCCTGTATTTTGATCACGCGTCTGATATCAAAACGCCCCGGCCATTCCTGGCCGGGGCGTTTTGCCTATCTGATCTTTTTATCGGGAGTGCATGCATTGTGATGGCTGCAGCTTTAGTGTGCTTCGGAATCGCTGTGGTCTGCGCTCTCACACTTCTCGCTGTCCTTGCGGGTCACGATACCGGAAGCGTCAGTGCAGTAATAATTGTCGTCGCCGTCCTTGACGTTGCGTTTCTTCTTCTGGATCTTGCCGGATGCATTTACCAGGTAGTCGCCGCCTTCGCCGTCCTCGTCATAGAACTCTACGACTCTCAGCTTCTCATCCCGGTCTGCCTCCTGACGGCGTCCATGGATGTAGATGCAGCCGTCGTCGATGCCGGTCACGCCCTGTCCGCGCTCATCGCCGCTCTTGCGGAAGTTGAAGTACAGCTTCTCGCCGTCCAGATCGATCGTGGCAGAACCCGTCTTTAAGGCGCCGGCCTTCGAGTTGCCGCCGAAGTAGTATACCGCGTAAGCCTCGTCTGCGTCGGGCAGATCGTCCTCGGACTCGATCTCCTCATAATCGGTGATCTGGGAATCGTTGACGCTCATCTTGTACAGGCCCTCCAGCATCCTGCCGTACTCGTCGAAGCCATAGTAGTAGCCGTTGATCTTCTTGATCTGGCTCTTTAAGATCTCGCCGTCCTTATCTGCGTAGAACCAGCAGGGATCGCCGTCGCTGTCCGGGACTAAGTCCTCGCTGGGAACGGTGTAGAACCATCCTAAGCTCAGCCAGCTGTCAGACGGCTGGGAGTAGAACATATTGCTGTCGGAGGCGGGGTTGCTGTTGCTGGGCGTGGAGAACCAGTTGAACACTGCGTTTCCGTACTCCTCAAAGCGGTACTTCTTGCCGTTGATGGTCTTGGTATCGTCCACGACCTTTTTGCCGTTGCTCTTAAAGTAGAACCAGTAGTAGCCTTCGTAATCGTCGTCTTCCTCGTCCTCGTTCTCGGCCTCCAGCCATGCCCACTCATTACACCGCAGCGCGCCGTCGCTGGCGTCGCCTAAGTAGTACACGCCGCTCATCCAGGCGTCGTCGCCGGTCACCCGCTGGCTTTCCTCGTCTACCCAGCCGTACAGCATCTTGCCCTCGTCATTGAACGCATAGCGCTTTGCCTGGCCGTCTGCCCGCACGATGGTCTTGAAGGTGGTGCTTCCGGAATTGGATGCGGTGTACGCTTTTCCGTTGGCTCCGAAGTAGTACCAGCTGGTCTCGCCCTCGTCGTCGCCGGGATCCTCGTTCTCCAGCTCCCGCCACTGGTTGGCTACCATCACGCCGTGCTCATTGACGTAGTAGTAATCGTCGTCATCCTCTACCAGCTGGCTGGTGGCCATGTAGCCGTCCTCATCCAGCCAGTACCAGTTATTGCCGGATTTTTTCCAGGTGTCGGTCACTGCATAACCGTCCCGGTCGTAATATCTCCAAGTGCCGTCCTCCTCGACCCAGCCGGTGGGGGCTGCAAAGGACATCATCGAAGCGCCTATGGTAAATGCAGCAGCCACACACGGAACCATCATTCTCTTTGTCTGCTTTTTCATGTTTCCAAGCTCCTTTCAGTGATCTGTTTTTGTTGTTTCGGTGTTTTCTTCCGATGACACCACTCTACACCCTGGAACGGTTCCAGGGTCAAGGGAAGTTAAAAAGTCGTAAGGAGTTGTAAGAATTGTGTGAGAAATGCAACAAATTCGTCATTGACCGTCCTTGTCCCTACTTTTATAATGTTACACGAAGTCTATTTTACGTTTACTGGTCCCCGGGAAAGGAGAACATATGATCATCCTATCATTTTTAGAACATGCAGCTCTTCACGCCCTATTCGGGCTTGTCATCTGGTATGTCCTGTGCCTGGTCGCTCACTGGCGCGTTTTCACCAAGGCAGGGGAGGCCGGATGGAAGGCCCTGATCCCTGTCTGCAGCGAATATGTCCAGTACCGGATCTGCTGGAACACCAAGATGTTCTGGCTCAGCCTCCTGCTGGCCATTGCCGCCAATGTGATCCTGAGCACGTCGGAGAGCGCCTTCGCCGTGGTGGGGATGGTATGCAACATCGCCTATGCTCTGATCGTTCTGATAGCCAAGATCAAGCTGGCCCGCTCCTTCGGCCACGGCGTCCTGTTCGGTCTGGGCCTTCTGGCGGCGACGCCGATCTTCACCATCCTCTTAGGATTAGACAGCAGCCGCTATCAGGGTCCCCAATAGCCGGACCGTTATCTCTTACATAGGGAGCCGCTTCCTTGGGAAGCGGCAAAAAAGCCTTGGCGTTCCTCCTGCAGGCCCGCCAAGGCTTTTTTATCTATATGCTTCTTTTATATGCTCCTTCGTCCCCTAGGACTCCTTCGGGAAGATCCGGGTCCCGTACCGGGCCGCGAACACGCCCCGCTCCTCGTCCTCTAAGATCTTCAGATACACATCGGAATAGGATTTCCGCACCAGTCCCATCCGAGGGTAGATCATCTGGAGCTCCACCGGCTTTCCGTTCACTGTAAGCTTCATGCCGCGGCCCGGACGTTCCTGGCCAGCTCCGCTGCCCTCCCGGCCGCCGCCGCTGCCTTCTTCGCCCCCTTCCCGGGAAAGCACCAGGGTCGTGCCCTCGCCGGAGATATAAGTCCCGGCGGCCTCCTCCATCAGCCTTTCGTCCCAGGCAAACGGGCGGTGCTCCGGCCGCTCCGGCACGATGGGCTGGTCTGTCATCGCCCGCAGCACGGAATCTCCGATCGCGGACGCAGGCACATCCTCCGTGTTGCAGAGCACGATCACGCCGATCCCCGCCTCATAGGACCATCCGATAAAGGACGATACCCCCGGCAGGCTGCCGCTGTGGCACACCACCGTCATATCCGACAGCATCATCGTCTCCAGGCCATAGCCGTAATACACCCCCGGCTGGACGTACTGCCTGGGCTTACACAGTTCACGGATCTGGCGGCTGGAGATCAGACGTCTGCCGCTCTCCGGATCCACGCCCTCGTTCAAGTACATCCTTACGTATTTCTTCAGATCTGCCAGGGTAGATTTCATGGCGCCGCCTCCGTTCAGCACAAAGGCATTGTTCCGGTAATCCCGGTCCGCCCGCCACGCGCCGTCCTCGAAGCTGTACAGCACCGCTCCGTTATCGTCCTGGGTATTCCGGATAAAGCTGCACCCGCTCCGGTCCATCCCCAGAGGCTTTAGGATATGCTCCTCTAAGTATCCGGCAAAGGAGCCGCAGTCCGAATGCCGCCGCACGATGTCGGAGAGAAGGCCGTAGCCGTCGTTGCAGTAGCTCATCCGCTCTCCCGGCCGTCCCACCAGACGGGTCTGGCCGTCTAAGCGCTCCGCCACCCGCTCCACGCCCTCCTGGGCAAAGGCGTCATTGTAGATCAACTCATCTTCCAGGGTATCCTGGATGCCCATGTCGGCGGCCACCTCATCCACCACGATCCGTGGGAGCGGAAAAAATCCGCCGCTGTGGCTTAACAGATGGCTGATGGTCACATCCCCCTGCTGGTTCCGGTTGGTAAACTCCGGCACGTACCGGCTGACCGGATCCTCCAGGGACAAGATGCCCTGCTCCTCCATCTGGACCATGGACAGGGCCGTGAAGGACTTGGTCACGGAAGCCAGGCCGAAGATCGTATCCTCATCGATCGGCAGCTTCCTTTCCGCGTCCCGCCAGCCAAAGAACTCCTGATACAGGGTATCCCCCTGCTTGTCGATGGCGGCCACCGCCACGCCCCGGGCGGAGGTATCTTCCATGATCGTTTCAATGCGCAGCCGGAGGGCCTCCTGCCGTGCGGCAGGAAGCCCCTTTTTCTCCAGCTGCATATGCTGTTTTGATCCCATATGCTCCATACTTATTTCGCCTCCCTGGAGGTGAGCATCTCCCTGCGCAGGCCGGTGATGCCAAGGCCGGGAGCCTGGGACAGTACCAGATGTCTCGTATCCTCCACCGTAAATCCGCCCTCAAACGGCAGCTTCGCCAGAGAGAAGGAAGCGTCCAGGTCTGCCCGGGTGATATTCTTTAACGCCGCGCCCAGAGACGCCGCCGCCGTCACCGCGATGCCGCTCTCCTCTACCATGCAGCCCAGCATGCACTCTACGCCGGCTGCCTCGCAGATGCTGACGATCTTCCTGGCCTCGTACAGGCCGCCGCACTTCATCAGCTTGATGTTCACATAGTCCACTGCCCGCTCGCTCACCAGGCGCAGGGCGTCCTTAGAATCCCAGCAGCTCTCGTCCGCCATGATCGGCACGCTGCTGTGAGCGGTCACGTATTTTAAGCCCTCAAAGTTAAAGCGGGGCACCGGCTGCTCCACCAGTTCGATATCATACTCGTTCAGCCGGGCGATGATCTCCACCGCCTGCTTGGGGCTCCAGCCCTGGTTGGCGTCTAAGCGGATCTTCACACCGCTTCCCACCGCCTCCCGGATCGCCTTCACCCGGGCGATATCCGTAGCCGTGTCGATGCCCACCTTGGTCTTGATCACGTTGAAGCCATGCTCCACGTGCAGCTTTGCCTTCGCCGCCATCTTCTCCGGCTCGGCGATGCCTACCGTCATGTCGGTCTCGATCTCTTTGTCCATGCCGCCTAAGAACCGGTACAGGGGCATGCCTGCCGCCTGGGCCGCAATGTCATGGCAGGCGATGTCCACCGCGGCCTTCGCCGTGGGAGCCTGATAGCTGGCCCGGTTCATGATGGCGTTCACCTTTTCCAGATCCCTGGGATCGGTGCCGATCAGCTTTTCCCGGAACAGCCGGATAGAAGCCTCCGTGCCTTCTAAGTTCTCGCCGGTGATGAGCACGCCAGGAGCGCCCTCTCCGTAGCCGGTGATCCCTTCGTCTGTCTGTACCTCCACCAGCACGCTGGTCACGTCGGTGATGACGCCCAGGGCGATGTGGAACGGTTCCATCAGCGGAACCTGCAGCAAATGTGTTTTGATATCCGTAATCTTCATGATCGTTCTCCTCTTCCGGTCCGCTTACTTCCCGCAGAAATGGCAGGCGCAGCAGTGGCCGTTTCCGTAATCCTTAAACTCCGGTTTCTGGGTCTTGCAGATCTCCTGGGCCATATAGCACCGTGTGTGGAACACGCAGCCCTGAGGCGGATTGGCCGGGCTGGGCAGGTCTCCCTGCAGGATGATCTTCTCCCGCTTCTTCTTCCGGTCCGGGATCGGGATGGCGGATAACAGCGCCCGGGTATAGGGGTGCATCGGATTCTCGTACAGATCCGCCTTATCCGCAGTCTCTACCACATGGCCAAGGTACATCACCATCACCCGGTCCGAGATATGCCGGATCACGCTTAAGTCATGGGAAATGAACACATACGCCATCCCCATGGACTTCTGCAGCTGCTTCATCAGGTTGATCACCTGAGACTGGATGGATACATCCAAGGCAGAGACCGGCTCGTCGCACACGATCAGGGACGGGTTTAACACGATGGAACGGGCAATGCCGATCCGCTGTCTCTGTCCGCCGGAGAACTCGTGGGGATACCGGTTGTAATACTTGGTATTCAGCCCCGCCGCCTCCATGGTCTTTAACACATGGGCCCTGGTCTCCTCCTTGGTCTTATATTTCTTCTGGATGTTCAAGGGGGCGGCGATGATCTCGCCCACCGTCATCCTGGGGTTTAAGGAAGCATAGGGATCCTGGAACATCATCTGCATGCCCTGACGGACCGCCCGCAGCTCCTTCCCCTTTAATTTCATCAGATCCTGGCCGTGGAACTTGATCTCTCCCGCCGTGGGCTCGATCAGCCGCAGGACGGAACGTCCCATGGTGGATTTCCCGCAGCCGGACTCGCCTACCACGCCTAAGGTCTCCCCTGCGTGCAGCACGAAGCTGACGTCGTCCACTGCCTTGATATAGGTCTTCTCTTTGGAGAACGGATTGGAAGACTTCACAGGGAACCATTTTTTCAAATGAGAGACTTCCAGGATCGGTTCTCTCGTATCCTTCTCGGTCATGATTCCTCCTCCTTCCATTCATCGGTGTACATAAAGCAGCGCACCTGCCGTCCTTCTACCTCTTGAAGCTCCGGCATCCGCTCCTCACAGATCTTCTTCGCCCTGGGGCAGCGGGGGCAGAAGGTACAGCCCTTCGGCCACTCGTCAAAGCTGGGCACCATGCCCTTGATCACGCTTAATTCCTCCCGGTCCTCATCAATCTTGGGGATGCAGTCCAGAAGGCCCGCGGTATAGGGGTGCATGGGCTTTTCAAAGATCTGGTCGCAGGTGGCCTTCTCCACCACCCGGCCGGCGTACATGACCATCACCTCGTCCGCCACCTCGGCGATGACGCCTAAGTCGTGGGTGATCATCATGACCGACGTGCCCGTCTGCTCCTTTAACTCATTGATCAGCTCCAGGATCTGAGCCTGGATGGTCACATCCAGGGCCGTGGTCGGCTCGTCGCAGATCAAAAGCTGGGGATTGCAGCTGAGCGCCATGGCGATCATCACCCGTTGGCGCATGCCGCCGGAAAGCTGATGGGGATACTCGGAGAACCGCTTCTCCGGCAGCGGGATCTTCACCCGTTTTAACATCTCGATCGCTTTTTCCTTCGCCTGCTGTTTGGTCATATGCTCGTGGAGCAGCAGAGCCTCCATGATCTGTTCTCCGATGGTAAATACCGGGTTTAAGGAGGTCATGGGCTCCTGGAAGAT
>DVLJ01000151.1 GCA_018715565.1 Candidatus Ventrimonas merdavium | reverse complement strand
GCCATTTCCTGTATATTCATCTGCATACCGCCGTCGCCAGAAATCACAATCACATCTTTGTCTGGATTCCCGATCTTAGCCCCTATTGCAGCTGGGAATCCAAAACCCATCGTCCCTAATCCACCGGAAGTAAGCAATCGTTTTTCTTTGCTCAATTCAAGAAATTGCGTTGCCCATAATTGGTTTTGTCCTACGTCTGTTGCAATGATAGCGCTGCCAAAAGTATCGTTAATAGCCTTTACTATTTTTTGCGGTGTTAAGCCTCCGGATTTCATAGATAGGGGGTATTGCCTTTTCCATTTGCCAATCTCGCTCAACCACTTATCGGTATCCAATGGCTGTACCTTGTCAAGCAAGGCTAAAATGGCTTTTTTGGCGTCTGCCACGATCGGAATATCAACCGCTATATTTCTTGAAATAGAAGCGGGGTCTATATCAACATGGATAATGGTCGCATGAGCAGCAAAATGGCTGATCTTACCTGTTATGCGGTCATTAAATCGCGTTCCAATGGAAAAGAGAACATCACAATTGCTAACGGCGGTATTGGCTGCATAACTCCCATGGATTCCAATATTTCCAACATAGAGGTCATGGGTTGTAGGAATCGCCCCTTTTCCCATGATCGTAGTGATAACGGGAACTCTTGTTAGTTCTGCAAGTTTCAGCATTTCGTCTTGTGCATGACTGATATTAACACCTCCACCAATCAAAAACACGGGCTTTCTTGCTTTATCCAATACCTCGGCTGCTTTCTTTATCTGTCCGGCATGAACGGAAATATTCGGCTTATATCCTCTGATCTCTATTTCTTTCGGGTATTCATCACTTCCATATTCTCTTTGGATATCTTTGGGTAGATCTACGACTACAACACCTGGTTTACCTGTCTTTGCAATACAAAAGGCTTTTTTGATCATCATTGGTAAATCTTCCCGTTTGCGGACAGTTACAGCATATTTGCAGATACTTCGTGTGATCCCAACAATATCCACTTCTTGAAATGCGCCATTCCCGATCAGTCCGGTAGGCACTTGCCCGGTAAAGCAAACCAAAGGAACACTATCATAATTAGCCGTTGCAATACCGGTTACTAAATTTGTTGCTCCCGGTCCGCTTGTAACTAAGCATACGCCAACTTTTCCAGTGGAACGTGCGTAACCGTCCGCGGCATGAACTAACCCTTGTTCATGGCGGGGTAAAATGACGTCTATATCATTTTCGCCATATAGGGCATTGAACAGGTCGATCGCCTGTCCTCCCGGATAAGCGAATAAAGTGTCTACCTGCTCCGCCTTGAGTGCTTTTACAAATAATTCTGCTCCTGTGATCAACATCATAAACCTCCTTGTATGCGTGTACTTGCTTGCATTGTTTATAAGATAAAATGGTACTGCAAAAGTACCATTTAGAGAATGCCATTTAAGAATACTTCTACGCTATTTTTGATAAATTCTGTCCGCTCAATTTTTGAAAGTTCTTGATTGAAAGATGCTTTCAAAAAAGTGTAGCCAAAGGTTGATGAGAATAATATCATAGCCAGATTTTCATAGTTCATAGGTTGGATTTTTCCTAATCGCTGCATTTTTTCAAAATAATCAACTAATGATGATATAAAAGTTTGCGGTATTTTCATGATCATAGGTGCTGTTTCATCATAAAGCTGAGGCGCCCTTAACCCGATCGACAAATTTACAAAATCGGGGGTGATCCTATCCATATAAGCTGCCATAAACATTTCTAAATCAGATCGAAGCTCCCACGTTACATTCTCAAAAATCTCTGGGGTAATATTCGCACGCCATTTTTCTTGTGCAACCCCATTCAGGACAATATCCTTTTTGTTTTTGAATTTTCGGAAGAGAGTACATTCATTTACTCCCGCTAAATGTGCAATATCTTTTGTTGTGGTCGCAACATATCCTTTATCGCGTACTAAAGACATGGTTGCGTCTATAATTTTTTGGCTTGTATCGTCCACACGGTTTACCTCCATGCAAGTGCTTGCTATCATTTTATGACGATCCACATTACTTGTCAAGATAAGAACTATCCTGAAAAAGAAAAACTATCCTGAAAAAGAAAAAATACGGCTTTTTGGCTCAGGCTTTATAGATCCCCTTCCCAAACTCATAAGCCTGCTCCAGATAGGGCGTTTTGTGGATCTGAGGCTTCCCGTTGGTATCGCCGCAGCCGCCGGCCAGCAGCATGCCCTTATCCTGGAAGCCGATGTAGTTCACCAGGGCGAACTGGTAGTAGGAGACTGCCTGTTCAAAGGTCCAGAAGAACTGGTCGGCGGCGGTCATGAGCAGGGCGCAGTCCTTGACCGGATATTTCTCATAGCGGCCCAGGGGCGGGGCCGGGTCCTCCTCGGCGATGCAGTAGAAGCGCTCGATAAAAGCCTTCAGCTTGGAAGAAATGGTCCAGAAATACAGCGGCGACGCAAATACGATCAGATCCGCCGCCCTGTACGATCAAGATCTGTTTCATAGGGTTTCTCCTTCTGTTGGCAGGTCCCGGGGGAGAGGGATCCTGCCGGGACCTGGTATTCTGATTCCTAAGCCAATTATAACAGAATATTGGTAAAATAAATATCTGAAAGATGCTTGCTGTCGGGGATATTTTTGTATATAATAAAAGTGAACCGAAAGGTTCCGTGTGGCGGCACGAAAAGCTGTACTGCGCTCAGGCAGGGTAATTACTGAGACATGAAGACGCTCGGAAGGGCGCCGCGCCCACACCAGGGAGATACGGTGAGTCCGCGCCGGGGACTGAATGATTCCGGCGACGTTTCGATGTTCGGAAGGACATCACGGCTGACGGCCAGCATAAAACCGCCTATTGGAAAATCGGCGCCGGATGATAGGGATTATCCGGCGCTCACTTTTTATCAAAAGAATATATGGGGGCAGGGAACGAAAGGATGGGGAAAAAGCAGGATAGGGAGCGGATCGTTGCGGAAATCAAGAAGGCAGCGGCATTATATAAAACACATTTGGTAGGAAAACGGTTTCTATATGTGTTTGAGGGACGTTACATAGAGGTCATTTATAAAGCTGTCAATTTTAAACATTTAACAGGGGTAGAGACGCCGCTTTCTGCGAGGAAATTTTATGAATATTCTGTCAAAAACCAGCTGCAGGCAAGTCAGATTTATTTTTCACCGCGACATCCGTTCACTTTATGCAAGAAGAAAATAAAGCACATTTGCGAGATTGCCGTACTTGCAGGGGCGGAAAGCTTCTTGTTAGAAGAGATAAAGACCAGTACAAGGTCTTTTAAATTTGGCACGACAAATCTAAACTTTTCGCTTTGTATGAATAAGGAGATAGATGAATATGGCAGAGAAAAGGGAGATTGTTATATTGTCGAATCCCTAAGAGATGAAGACTGCTTTTCCAAATGCAAAGATGTTTTTGTTATCACGCACATATTTTCGAGAGATAATGATAAAAAGAAGTATACGGAGTTACTGTACACAGATTTGTTAGGAGGGAACGCGGATCTTCCAGACGCGATTACCGCGCTTTTATCGGATGAGTTGAAAGATCAATATAAAAAGGTACTATAAAACGGCCAATAGAAAATCCAGGAGAGGACCCTCCCGCAATGGGTTCTCCCCTGGATCTTTCACTTTATTTACACCAACCCGCCCAGCGTCGGCAGCGTCATGGACACCGCTGGGATATAGGTCACCAGCAGGAGTCCGACCAGGATGACCAGGAAGTAGGGCAGCAGTTCCTTCATCACGCTTTCGATGGACACCTTGCCCACCTTGCAGCCGGTGAACAGGATCGAGCCGACCGGCGGAGTGATGGTGCCGATGCACAGGTTATAGGACATCATGATGCCGAAGTGGATGGGGCTTATGCCAAAGCTTTCGCACACCGGCAGGAAGATGGGGGTAAAGATCAGGATCGCCGGGGTGGGATCCATGAACGTGCCCACGATCAGGATAATGATGTTCATCATGATCAAGATCACATATTTGTTGCCGGTGAGGGCCAGGATGCCGCTGCCGATCAGGTCCGGGATGCCGGTAAAGGACATGCCCCAGGACATGATGGAGGAAAGGCCGATCATGAAGGTGATGATGCCGGTCATTTTCGCTGATTCCAGGATGATCCCTGGCAGGTCGGACGGCTTGATGCTCCGGTAGATCAGGGACAGGACCGTTGCGTAGATCACAGCGATAGCCGAGCCCTCGGTGGCGGTAAACACACCGCCCAGGATCCCGCCGATGATGATCACGATCAGGAGCAGGCTGGGGATGGCGTCCAGGATCACGTGCAGGGCTTCCTTGACCGTTACCCGTTCCTGGGCCACATAGCCCCGTTTTTTGGCAAAGTAGGCTGCCAGAGCCATCACGCCCAGGCCCCACAGGATGCCGGGCACATATCCGGCCACGAACAGGGCCGCTACAGAAACACTTCCGGCCACGGTGGAGTAGACGATCATCAGGTTGGATGGGGGGATCAGCATGCCTGTGGGGGCAGAGGCAATGTTGACCGCCGCGCTGAACTGGGGATCATACCCTTCCTGTTCCTCCAGCGGCCCCATGGTCCCGCCGATGGCAGCGGCAGCCGCCGCGCCGGAGCCGGAGATGGCGCCGAACATCATGTTGGCCACCACGTTGGACTGAGCCAGGGCCCCGGGCATCCGTCCGGCCAGGACCTTTGCCACGTTCACCAGACGGATGGCGATCCCGCCGTTATTCATGATATTGCCGGCCAGGATGAAGAAGGGGATGGCGATCAGGGAAAAGGAGTTGGCTCCGGAAAAGATCCGCTGGGCCGAGGTGATAAAGGAAATATCCGGCGGCAGCATGCACAGCATGGCCGCTGCGGAGGAAAGCCCGATGGCAATACTGATGGAAGCGCCCATGACCAGCAGGACAACCAGGATCGCTACCATGATGATCGATGTAAATACAGCCAGTGACATTTATGCTTCCTCCTTTCCACGGCGCAGGGCGTTCCAGTCGTCGTTTAGATTGCACAGGGAGTAGAGCATGATTCCGGCTCCCGTGATGGGGATGATCAGGTAAATGACGCCCATGGGGATCTTCAGCACGGAATCCAGCTGGACCATCTGCATGGAGGCGATCCGGATCCCGCCGAATACCATGACGGCGGCGGAAAATACCAGGTCGATCAGCTCGATCGCCATATCGATCCGATGGATATGCCGTTTGGGCAGCTTTTCCTTGATAAAGGTAATGCACATGTGCTCCCGTTTTCCGAAAGCGTAAGTGGCGGTGATCAGAACCAGCCATACGAACAGGTAGCGGGTCAGGGTGTCGGTGAAGGCGGCGGGCTGATTTAAGACATAGCGGGTAAATACCTGGAATGCCACCAGCAGCACCATTGCCGCAAAGATGACGATGCTGGCGGTCTCCATCACCCGGTCTAAGATCCTGCGGATGTAGTTCATGAGGCGTCTCCTTCCTGACCGGCCGCCATTTCTTCCTTGATGGCAGTTACCTGGTCATAAATTTCTCTTGTCATGTCCGAATGGCCGGCGATCTCCTCCAGAAGCGGCAGGCACCGCTCCCGGAACGGCTCCGTATCCGGGTAGAAATACTGGGCGCCCTTCTGGGCTGCTTCCTCCCGTCCATCCTCCACGGATTGATCCATCAGGGCAAATTCCTGCTCCATGGCTTCCTCCATCAGCTGATAGAACACCTCCCGGTCGGCGTCGCTCATATCGCCTAAGAAATCCCGGTTGGCGATGACCACGTCGGCCATGACCAGATGGTTGGTGTAGCTGAAGCAGGGTGCCACTTCGTAATGCTTAAAGTCTGCGTAAACCCGCTCGGAATTTTCCCCGCCCTCGATCACCTTCTGCTGGGTGGCGGTGTACACCTCGCTCTGGGCCATGCCGATGCCCACGCCGCCCATCAAGTCGATCATCCGGATATAGGTGTCGGAGTCCTGGACCCGGATCTTATAGCCCTTCAAATCCTCCGGCGTCATGATCGCCTTGTCCGTGTAAATGCCCCGGACCCCGGAGGTGAACAGGGAGACCACTTCAAAATTAAACTTGTTGGTCGTGGCGAACAGATCGTCAAAGACGCCCCGCCGTCCCGCCTCCAGAAGCTGGGCGGTGTTGTCGTACAGGTAGGGGGCAGACACAATGGCAAAGTCGCTGTTGTAGCCCTCCGGCACAGAGACCGGCACCATGGCCATCTGCAGGGCGCCGGTGCGCACCAGCTCGGTGACGGGGCCCTGGTCGCCCATGATGGCGTTGGGGTAGATCTGTACCTGATACCGGCCGTCGGTGGCTTCGCTGAATTTTTCACCGAATTCCGTCATGGCCAGATATTCCGGATGCTCCTCCGACTGGTTGAAGGCTACCCGGATGATCTGCGTCTCCCCCGGCCCGGCCACAAGGCCGCAGCCGGAAAGTCCGGCAGCTGCCCCGGCCAGAAGGGTGGCGGCGATCCATGTTTTTGCTGCGCTGATCTTCATGATATACGATACCTCTCCTCTATTTCTGAATCGATCCTGCCTGGTCCGGCGGCGCGGGTGGGGGGGCTTTTATGTCTGACCTCCACGAGCCCCAGCGCCGCCTTTGGCAGGATCCGTTTTCCTGCATCGTTCCTACATCGCCAGGACCTGTTCCCACTTCTCCTGGATGACCGGAACGCCCAGCTCCATATTTTCCCGGATGCTCTTTAATTCCAGCTCACCGGGGTAGTACACCTGGCCGCCTTCCTTTTCCGGGATGGAAGCCTTCACGTCGCCTACAATGTCGTCCACGATCTGGTCGGTCAGCTCTACGGTGTTGGCCTTGCTGGGATCGATGGCGATCATGATCTGGGTCAGGCCCACCTCGTCGCCGAAGGTGCCGATGGTGTGAACGGAGTTGCCGTTGGAAAGGACGGTGGCGATCAGATCCAGGGCGATGGAGATGCCGCTGCCTTTCCAGTAGCCCATGGGGAGCACCCGCCAGGTCTTTTCGATCTCGCCCGGATCCGTGGTCAGATTGCCCTGGGTGTCGTAGCCGCCGGGAACCGGGAGCTGGACGCCTTTCAGCCGGCAGTCTTCTAATTTTCCATAAGAGAACTGGGAAACGGCGCAGTCGATCACCACATGCTCGCCGCTGCTTCTGGGGATGGCGAAGATCAGGGGATTGTTGCCGATCTTCCGGTCCACGCCGCCCCAGGCGGGCATGTTGGGACAGGTGTTGGACCAGCAGATGCCGATGCAGCCCTGATCCGCGGCCTGCCAGCCGTAGCTGCCGCCCCGCATCCAGTGGTTGTTGTTGCCCAGGGCCACGATGCCGATGCCGTATTCCTTAGCCAGGGCGACTGCCCGGTCCATGGCCAGCTTGGCGTTTAACGGGCCGAAGCCCCGGTGGCCGTCCCAGCGCTCAAAGGCGCCCATAGACAGCACACAGTCGGCCTGGACCTTCGGGTCGATCTCCCCTTTCTGCAGGTATTCTACCACCCGGGGGAAGCGGTTCAGCCCGTGGGAAAATACGCCTGCCAGGGAGTTCTGGGCGAAGATCACCGCCGCGTCCTGGGCCAGCTTTTCCTCAAAGCCGTACTTTTCCAGCACGCGCTTAAATTCGGTTACCATGGTTTCGTATGGGATTCTCATCATGTTCGGTTCTCCTTTTCTGATCTCCGGCGTGAGGCCGGGGGGGGGTTATGTTGGATGGGGCGGCTTCCGGCCTGCTTTCTTAGCTGTCTGGGCAGGAAGCCAGTGCCTGGCGCGGTTTTACAGCGTGTCAATCCGCACCTTCAGCACGATCTTTTTCACATCCTCCGGCTGGTCCATCTGGCAGCAGGGACGGTGAACGTCTTCCGGGAAGAAGATGGCGTAGCAGCCGTCGGTCATGGGAAGCATGATCTCGTTGGCATTTTCATTCTCCTCATAGAACAGGACGTCGTTGGTGTCTAAGTTATCCTCCAGCACCCGGCTCTGCTTCCGGTCGGGATAGAAGCCGATGTACTCGTGGCCGTGGACCATGTACTGGACGTCGATGTAGTCCCGGTGGACCTCCGGGCGTTTGGTCTCCTTCGGGCCGGTGGTCACCTCGTTGATCTGGAGGATCAGCCGGTCCCCGTCCAGGGGATAGCGGCCATGGTGCATGTGGGTCACGTCCGTCTCCCGGAGGAGCCGGATAGCCTTTTGGATGGTTTCTGAATAGGCGGCCGCGCTTTCCGGCGCGTCAATATGTCCGTAGATCATAAGATGGTTCCTTTCTTGGCGGTTATTTCTTGCGAGAACTTGCTTGCAATCGATTGCTATCGTGTTTATAGAATATCAGACGCGTGAAAAGAGTTCAATATGTATTTTGTACGGTTTTCTCAAAGATTTTTTGTAAATAATAGACAAAATAGTGTGCCGCATATAGAAAAGTAATTGCAATCGATTTCTGTCCAAGAGAAAAGAAGGGATGCTGTCCGGCCAGTCTTTCTTCCGGCCGGACAGCATCCGGTACAACGCCTCTTTCTTGAAACATTCTTAGCTTAGAACATTCTTAGAACACGCTCTGCGGAGAGACAGGATCCCATGTCCGCCTGGGGGAGAGGATCGCCCTAGGTCGTCTCCCGCTGGATGATCTCGGTGGGCAGCAGCATCCGGTGAGAAATGTCTTTTTTCTCTAATGCGTCCAGGAGCATCCGGCAGGCGTTCCGGCTCACCTCCACCAGCTTGTTGTCCAGGGTGGTCAGGCGGGGCGTGCAGATGGTCCCGTATAAGGTGTTGTCCACGCCGAGGACGGCTACGTCGCCGGGCACGTTCCGGCCCTGGGCCTTTAATTCCTCCAGGCCGCCGATGGCCAGCAGATCCACGGAATAGAGGATCCCGTCCACCTCCGGGTGTTCTGCCAGGATTTTCCGGGTGGTCTCCCGCCCGCGGCGGATCGTATGTTCCGGATCCGCGTCCTCTCCCGGCTTCTGATAGGCGAAGTAGATCCACTGGGATTCCTGGGGAACGCCCTGCCGGAGCATGGCGGTCTGAAAGCCTCTGCGTTTCTTGTGGTTGGAGGGCGTTTCCAGATCCTCCACAAAGGCCAGGCACCGCCGCCCCCTTCCGATCAGCAGGGAAGCGCATTCCTCCAGCCCCCGTTCCTCGTCGGACAGGACGGCGTACACGTTGGGGAGGTCCAGGGCGCCGTTCACCATGGCGATGGGCACATGGGGCAGATGTTCCCGGATGCTGTCCTCCACCTCCCTGGTCCCGAACATGGAGCCCATCAGGATCACCCCTTCCACCCGCCGCTGTTCCAGGATGCGGATGCAGTCCGCCTTCTTCCGGGGATCGGGACCGGTGCTTAAGGTGATGCAGGTATAGCCCAGGCGGGTCATCTCCTGCTCGATCACATAAGCGGATTCGGTGTGATGGGCGACCCGGATATCCTCGATCAGGATCCCGATGATCCGGGAGGACTGGGTCACCAGGCCCCGGGCTGCCTCGTTGGGGATGTAGTTGTATTTTTCCAGCAGCGCCTGCACCTTTTTCCGCGTCTCTTCGTGGATGCCCGGCTTGTGGTTCACTACCCGGGATACGGTGCTGGCGGATACGCCGGCTTCTTTGGCGATATCATAGATTGTTTTTGTATTTTCCATAGCTTTAGTATACGTGACTTTCTCAGGGGCGTCAAGGAGCGGGCCGTATGCCGGGGACTGCACGGCCGGGGACTACATGGCCAGGGCTACATGGCCAGGACCTGGTTCCACTTTTCCTCTGCTGCCGGGATGCCCAGCTCCAGGTTCTCCTTCCGGTTCCGCAGGGCGTTCTCGCCGGGGTAGTACACCTGGCCGCCTTCCTTTTCCGGGATGGAGGACTTGACGTCGGCGATGATGCCGTCTACGATCTCGTCGGTCAGCTCCGGAGAGTTGGCCTTGCCGGGATCGATGGCAATCATGATCTGGGTCAGGCCCACCTCGTCCTCAAAGGTGCCGATGGTATGGACGGGATTGCCGTTGGTCAGCACGGTGGCGATCAGATCCAGGGCGATGGAAATGCCGCTGCCTTTCCAGTAGCCCATGGGGAGCATCCGGCGGGTCTGCTCGATCTGAGCAGGATCGGCGGTCAGGTTCCCCTGGGTGTCGTAACCGCCGGGGACGGGCAGGGACTGGCCGTTTAAGCGGCAGGTCTCCAGCTTGCCGTAGGAGAACTGGGAAATGGCGCAGTCAATGACGACGTGCTCCCCATTGCTCCTGGGGATGGCGAGCACCAGGGGATTATTGCCCAGCCTGGGATCCACGCCGCCCCAGGCAGGCATATTGGGGCAGGTGTTGGACCAGCAGATGCCGATACAGCCCTGGTCCGCGGCCTGCCAGCCGTAGCTGCCGCCCCGCATCCAGTGGTTGTTGTTCCCCAGGGCGACCAGGCCGATGCCGAACTGCTTTGCCAGCTCCACCGCCCGGTCCATGGCCGCTCGGGCGTTTAACGGACCGAAGCCCCGGTGGCCGTTCCAGCGTTCAAAGGCGCCGAAGGACAGCTCGCAGGTCGCTTCCGCCTTCGGATCGATCAGGCCCTTCTGCAGGTAAGCGACCACGCGGGGGAAACGGTTCAGCCCGTGGGAATAGACCCCGGCCAGGGAGTTCTGGGCGAAGATCTCCGCCGCATCCTGGGCTCTGGCCTCGTCAAAGCCATATTTTAATAAGACACGTTTGAATTCAGATACCATGGTTTCATATGGGATTCTCATCTTGTACTCACTTTCTTTTGGCTCCTCCCGCCGGCAGGACGGCTGGCCGGGAGGGCGGCTTTTCGTTTTGCATGGTTTTAGTATACGCGGGAAGCGGGGGCGCGTCAAGAAAGTCCTTGTGGGAGCGGCAGGGCAGCAAAAAAACAGGCATGTCCTGCCTGCTTTTTGCCGGTTATGGTGCTTTAAAATATTTCTTATATTCGTCGGAGAACAGCCGGCCGCCTAATCTGCGGACGCCGCCGTAAAGGTGGCGGCTCATCAGCTCTTCAATCCCGTCGGTGCACCGGGCGTCGATCAGCCGCATCATCTCCTGGTGGTCCACCAGCACGTCCGGGACGTTCTGCCCGCCGACCACGTCTAAGCGGATGAAGCGGGAGTAGTCGGGATGGGGCGTGGTCAGGCGCTCCCACAGGAACATCTTGCCGGTAGCGTGGAACCAGATCTCATGCATCAAAAGGTCCTTGTCCAGAAAGTCATTGATATCAAAGGTCTCCAGATCCTCAATGCCTTTGGCGGATCCCTGGATGATCTGCAGGCTGTAGCGGACCCGCTCCACATCCGTGGGAGAGCAGGACTTGATAAAATCCCGGAGCACCATGGTCTCGATCGCCACGCGCTGGTAGATCATCTGGTTCACGATATCCAGATCGATCGGCGTGACGATGGTGCCCTTGTAGGGAATGATATCCACAAACCGATTCTGCTCCAGCCGCTGGAGCACGCTGCGGATGGGCGTGCGGGAGACATGGAAGCGCTGGCACAGGCTGTTCTCGCTGAGGGCGTCGCCTGGCGCGGTCTTTAAGGAAACGATCTCCGATTCCAGGATCTGATAAATGTCGTCGTTGGTAAGGGCGTTCTCCATATACGTTCACCTCCTTATATGGCATACCATATATGTATACAAGTGAGAAGGCCTGTTTTTTCTTGTTTTTATTATAAGGGGGATTGGGGAAAATGGCAATCATATTTTGAAAAAAGTACACAAAACCGCGTTATGACGGCAAAAACGATTGTAAAAATGTTGTAAAAATATAGCGGAAAAGGGTTGAAATTGTGCAAATGATATGATACTATGATTCCAGAACTTGTATGCAAGGTGGAAGGAAACCGGGGTATAGAAGCGTAAAAATACAGATATGCAGCCTGCATTTCCACTAATTTGTATACAAGATAAAAGAACGAATATCTTGAAGGAGGAAACAGGTATGAAGAAGACAATGGCAATGTTGCTGGCACTTGCGATGACCGCAAGCCTGACCGCGTGCGGAGGGAGCCAGACCGCATCCACGACGGCGGCGCCTGCGGCTGCTCCGGCGGAGACCAGCGCATCGGGAGACGCTGGGACAGAGAGCGAGGAGGCCGCTCCGGCAGAGGGCGAGGACGCATTTGCCGATCTGGGTGATTTTGTCATGATGGTAGGCCATGCGCAGCCGGAAGGCAATCCCCGGTATACATCCATGGAACAGTTCGCTGCCGACGTAGAGGAGAAGACGAACGGCCACGTGACCGTACAGGTATTTGCCAACGGCCAGCTGGGTACGGAGAAGGAGATGCTGGAGCAGGTAGTAGCAGGCACGATCCAGGGTATGAGAGGCGGCCAGTTCGACTTCAGCCCGCGTCTGCTGATGTTCACCCTGCCGTTCCTGGCACAGACCCGTGAGCAGGTGACCGCTTTATTAAACAGCGATCTGGCCAAGAAGGTCTGCGCAGAGGCAGAGGCGGAGACCGGCACCGTGATCATCAACCTGTGCGACGCCGGCGGCTGGAGACAGTTCTCCAACGGCAAACACCCGATCACCAAGCCGGATGACTTAAAGGGCCTGAAGATGCGGACCAACGGCATGAGCACCATTGACAAGACCTTTATCGCCCTGGGCGCGACCACCACCTCCATCCCGTACTCGGATCTGTACATGGGATTAAAGACCGCCGTTGCAGACGGCCAGGAAAACCCGTGGGTCAACGTAGAGGGCATGAAGTTCTACGAGGTACAGAAGTATTTCACCGAAGTAAACTACCAGTTCCATCCCGATCCCTTCTATGTGAACGCGGCATGGTGGAATGCGCTTCCGGCAGAGTATCAGGAGATCATCACCGAGTGTGCCGCAGATATGGGCACTTACAATGATCAGCTGATCGACGAGACCCAGGAAGCCGCAAAGCAGGTAGTGATCGACGCGGGCTGCGAGGTTTACGTTCCCACCGAGGAAGAGCTGCAGGCATTCAAGGATGCGGTGCAGGTTGTATACGACGAATGTGTTGAGGAAGGCATCCTCACTGCCGACGAGCTGAAAGAGCTGCAGGATATCGTAGCCAACGCTTCATAAGACAGACCATGACGCGGAAGCCCTCAGGCGCCGCGCAGCAAGATAGGACATAGGGGATGCTCCTGAAACTGGCATCGGGCAGAACCGGCAGTTTTGGGAGCATCCTTTTTCAGAAAGGGGCTGAGTATCATCGATAAGCTGAAAAAAGTAGGGGAAAAGCTGTTCGCCGTTTACTTTGGGATTGGCGTACTGGCTATGGGCCTTCTGGCCGCACTGGTGATCTTTTCTGTGATCGCACGTTATTTCTTCTCGTTGAGCTGGAAGCAGCTTTCCGAGTTCAACACCACATTATTTGCATTTACCACCTTCTGGGGACTGGGCATCAACGTCATCAAGGATGAGCACGTGATTATCGACATTTTCTACGACCGGGTGAAACCGGCATTAAAGCGCTGGCTGGCCGTGCTGAACTACCTGATCGCGCTGGTGGTGGACCTGATCTTCACCTATCAGGGCATCGCCTATGTCAAGGTAGCGGGAAAGCAGATCAGTATGGGCATGGAGATCCCCATGAAATACATGTACGGCATCATGCCGGTATGCGGCGCGATCTGCGCCCTGTGCATCGTCATCAAGCTGGGGATGCTGATCACTGCAGACGTATCGTATTTTGAATCCAAAAACAAGGCGCTGACCAAGGACGATGCAGCGGAATAGAGAGGAGAGTGGAGATAGATTATGGCAATGTTAGTATTATTGGCGTTTCTGATTTTCTTCGCCGTACTGGGCGTGCCGCTGGCCTTCGCGATCGGCGCGTCCTGCGTGACCTACATCACGGCCAACGCGCCCACCTTTATGTCTATGGTCCCCCAGCGGATCTGGAACGGCGCGTACAGTGAGCTGATGATCGCTATGCCGCTGTTCATGCTGGCCGGCGAGCTGATGAACACCGGCGGCATCACCAAGCGGATCATCAATTTCTGCCTGCAGATCTTAAAGCCCTTCCACGGCGGACTGGGCGAGGTCAATATCGTAGCGTCCATGATCTTCGGCGGGATCTCCGGTTCTTCCGTAGCGGACACCTCCGCTCTGGGGAGCATCCTGATCCCGGCCATGGAGGATCTGGGCTATCCGCCGGACGCCTCCGCAGGCATCACCGTAGCGTCCTCTACCATGGGGATGATCATCCCGCCGTCTACGCCGATGATCGTGTATGCCATGATCTCCGGCGCATCCGTAGGCGCGCTGTTCATGGCAGGGGCGGTCCCGGGGATCCTGATCGGCCTGACCCAGCTGGTGGTCGTGTTCTGGATCAGCCATAAGAAGCACTGGCATCCGAAGCGGACGCCGTTCGTCGCCAAGGAGTTCATCAATGCGATCCTGGCAGGGATCCCGGCGCTGCTGATGCCGGTATTTATCATCATCTGCGTATCCTTCGGCATCTGCACCGCTTCTGAGAGCGCGGGCGTAGCCGTACTGTATTCCATTCTGGTAGGCTTCTTCGTTTACCGGGAGCTGACCTGGAAGGATATCTGGAACGCACTGAAGAAGACCCTGATCTCGTCTTCCTCCATTATGATCATCATTGGCTTCACCACCATCTTTACCTGGGTGCTGACCATGCAGCGCGTGCCGGATACGGTAGCCGCGTTCTTCATGGGCCTGAACATGCCGGCATGGGGCATTGCCCTGATGTTCGATGTGATGATCCTGCTGATCGGATGCTTCATCGACGTAAGCCCGGCGATCCTGCTGCTGACCCCGATCCTGCTGCCGGTTATGGAAAGCTATGGCTTCTCCGCCCTGCAGTTCGGCGCGATGATGATCACCGGCCTGGCCATCGGTCTGGTAACCCCGCCGGTGGGTATGTGTCTGAATGCCTGCAATAAGATCAACCGGATGCCCATCGTGGATATCTTTAAAGGAGCGCTGCCCTACGTGATCTGCAATGTGTTCGTGCTGATCGCGATCAGCCTCTGGGCTCCGCTGACGACCTGGCTGCCGGTGCTGCTGGGCTACAGCATGTAAGTGTTTCGGGAAAAGGAGAACGGTTATGACGTTAAAAGAGAAAATGAAACAGGGCCCGGTCTTTGGCATGGCCTGCTTTACGGGCACGACCTGTGTGATCGAGAATATCGCGATGTCCGGTCTGGATTTTATCTATCTGGACCTGGAGCACACGGACTGGATGCTGGGCGAGGATTTTGAGAAACAGATCATGGCGGCGAAGCTCCATGACATTTCCGTGCTGGTACGGATGGCGGACGACGACGAGGTGGCGATCCGCAAGGTGCTGGAGTGGGGCGCCGACGGGGTAGTGATCCCTCACTGCAAGACTCCGGAGATGGCCCGGAAATGCGTGGAAGCGGCCAAATTCTCTCCCATGGGCCGCAGAGGCGGCGAGAGCAATGTGCGGGCCGCCGGCTTCGGGTATCACAACTTTGACTGGAATACCTATATGGAGCAGCAGAACCGGGATACCCTGGTGATCCCGATGGATGAGGATTATGAGTTTACGGACAACATCGACGAGATCCTGGCGATCGAGGGCATCGACGCGGTGAATTTCGGGCCGGTGGATTACGCCGTATCCAAGAACCTGAAGGTAGGCTACGCCATGGGCGACGAGGTCAAAGCGGCCTTTAACACCCTGGTGGAGAAGGCCAAGGCCAAAGGCATCGGTGTCCTGGGGCCGGTGGTCCCGCCCACCAAGGAGAACCTGGAGCAGGCGATCGCCGACGGCTACAATATGATCATCTTAGGCAACGATATGTGGCATTTCCAGAAAGCCCTGAAGGAACTGGTAAGCGGCGCAGTAGAGCCGGTCCGGGAAGGGAGATAAGGAGCCATCAAGGATCGGTAACCGAAAAAGCTAGAGAAAAAAGCTCCGGCCCGGCGGGAGAACCGCCGGTGACCGGAGCTTTTTGCGATCGCTGTGATGTGCTGCTGCATAAGGGGGATCTTCTGCTGCCCGGCAGGGGATCCCCCGTCTCTTTCTGGACGTCCTGATCAGAATACGATCCAGCGGAAGCCGTGTCCCGCCACCGGAACCTCCGACAGATCTGCCGCGCCGCCGGTGAGCATGTCCTGGCCCTGGGCATCCTGCCATACCGGCACGCTGGCGTCATGGGAGGTGAAGTTGAAGACGCCGGCCATACGGCGGCCGTCCTTTTCCCGGATCACGCACAGGATCCCGTGGTGCCCGGTGGGAACGGTATAGACGGCTGCGTCCTCTGCAAAGACCAGATCCTGCTTCCGGATCTGCTCCAAGCGGTCCAGGCCCTGGAAGATCCGGCCCTGGGGAGAAGTCTTGTTCTTCCGCTTCTTCGCCAGCTCCCACTGGAATGCGCCGCGGTGGATGTACCGGGAGTCCTGGCACTTGTCCGGGTCATCCTGGTAGGAATAGTCGTTCAGCTGGCCGATCTCGTCCCCGCTGTAGATCATGGGGATGCCGGACTGGATCAGCATGTAGGCGTGGAGCATCAGGTCCAGACCGATGGCCTGGGAGATCCTCTCCTTATCCTGAGCCGCCAGGGCGGTCTCTAAGCCGCACATCGAGGCCGCGGTGCCGCAGAACCGGGCGTCCTGGGTCACCGGGTCGTCGTTGTAAAGCTGGCCGCGGCTTTCGCTGCCGGGGAAGCGGCCGGTATAGTAGTCGTTGAGGAAACGCTTGTGGGCGACCTCCTCCATCCCCTGGGTCTGCAGGAAGGCGAAGTCCAGGCCCCAGCCGATATCGTCATGGCACCGCAGGTAGTTGAGGAACGTGTATTCCTTCGGCAGGGCGCAGACGGTGTCCAGCTGCTTCTTTAAAAGCTCCGTATCCTGGACTGCCAGGCTGTGCCAGATGGTGGCCATGGTGGTCACGTTGTAGAGCATGTGGCATTCCGGCTTCTCCACGGTCCCGAAATAGGGAACCACCTTCGCCGGCTCCATCACCACCTCGCCTAACAGGATGGTGGCCGGGCAGACGATTTCCCCGATCATGCGCATCATGCGGACAATGGTGTGGACCTGGGGCAGGTTCCGGCAGGGGGTGCCCAGCTCCTTCCAGATATAGGGGACCGCGTCGATGCGGATGATGTCCATGCCCAGGTTGGCAAAGAACAGGAAATTGTACATCATCTCATTGAAGACCCTGGGGTTGCGGTAGTTTAAATCCCACTGGTAGGGATAAAAGGTGGTCATCACATAGTGGCCGGCGTCCGGCAGCCAGGTAAAGTTGCCGGGAGCGGTGGTGGGGAACACCTGGGGAACGGTCCGCTCATAGGCCTGGGGGATGCTGGGATCCGCGTAGAAGAAGTAGCGGCTCATATACTCCCCTTCCCCGGCCCGGGCCCGCTTCGCCCACTCGTGGTCCTCGGAGGTGTGGTTCATCACAAAGTCCATGCAGACGTTCATGCCCTTCTCATGGCACTTGCCGGTGAGATGGGCCAGATCCTCGATGGTGCCCAGATCCTCCCGCACCTTGCGGAAATCGGATACGGCATAGCCGCCGTCGGACTTGCCCTTGGTCACGTCCAGGAACGGCATCAGGTGGATGGTGTTGACGCTGCACTCCTGGAGGTAGTTCAGCTTCCGCTCCACGCCCCGGAGATTCCCGGCAAAATTATCGATGTAGAGCATCATGCCCATCATATCCTGCTTTTTGAACCAGGCGGGATCCGCCTCCTTTTCCAGGTCCCGCTCCTTCAGCGCGGAGCTCCGCTCCTGGTAAAACCGCTCCATCTGGGTGCAGAGCTCGTAAAACATATCTGAGTTGTCATAAAGCTCCATGTAAAGCCAGCGGAGCTCGTCGTGGTGTTTCTTCAGGCGTTCCTCAAAAGTCATCATCTTCGCCATAATCAGCCTCCCTGTTTGATGTTGAACGTGCTTTCTTTCATACCATAAAACCTAAACCGATTATAAAAGAATCTGGGGGAAATGGCAATCAGCAAAATAGATGGTTTCGGAGGATGGAATTTGGGAAATGTGACTAGGCGGTGCAGAGAAAAAGGATCCGGCCGGAGCGGCAGGACCCTTTTCCACATCTGGTCACCACGGGTTCACATGGATCATCACATGCTTGACGTCCGCATACTGCCGTTCGATCTGGTCGTGGATCTGGTGGGCCAGGGCATGGGCTTCCTGGAGGGATTTTTCGCCGTCCATGGCCAGCTCTAGGTCCACGTAAAGCTTGCTGCCGAACCGCCGGGTGTGGAGGAGGTCGATGGAGATCTCCTGGGACTGGGCGCAGATAAAGTCGGAGAGATCCTGCTCAAATTCCTCCCCGCAGGAATCATCCAGCATCTTTTGAAAGGCGTCGTCCAGGATGTCGTAGGCCACCTTCAGGATACAGAGGCAGATGGCCAGGCTGGCCACCGAATCCAGGATGGGCATGCCCAGCATGGCCCCGCCGATGCCTGCGAACGCGCCAATGGAGGAAAGGGCATCGGAGCGGTGATGCCAGGCGTCTGCCATGAAGGCAGAGGAGCCCAGGATGCGGGCGTAATAGCGGGTGTACCAGAACATGGCCTCCTTTACCAGGATCGAGATGGCCGCGGCCCACAGGGCGATGGCGTCCGGTGCGGAGCGGGGCGCCCAGGACCAGAACAGGATGTGGCTAAGTCCGGTCTTGCCGATGCCCAGCCCGGTGGCGAACAGGATGCTGCCTAAGATCACAGCGGCCACACATTCCATCCGGTCGTGGCCGTAGGGATGCTTCCGGTCCGCCTCCTTCCTGGACATCCGGACCCCGCAGGCCGCCACGACGGTAGAGGCCACGTCCGACATAGAGTGGACCGCGTCCGAGATCATGGCGCCGGAGCTGCCGGCAAGTCCGGCATACAGCTTGAATGCGGAAAGCAGCGTGTTGCCCACGATGCTCACCAGGGAAAGGCGGCGGATCATAGCGGCTTCGCTTAATGGTTTTTTGAAAAGGGACCTGGCTGGAAAGCGCAGTTTAAGGATCGGCTTCATAAAGAAAAATACCTCCTGCTCATATGAGGATCTGCAGAAAAGAGCGTTCTGTATCAGCATATGAGAGGAGGCGGGGGAGGTGTGACTGGGGGGCAGGCGGGGTGCCTGGCCATGCCAGGACCGCTTCCGCTAAGGGACGGAGCATTCCTGCCGTCAGCAGCGGGAAACCTGTGTTTTTAATCCAGGATCTTCCCGTCCACGGAGATCGTCACCACCTGCCAGGGAAGGAACTTCCCGCTGTTTTTCAGGGCCGTGACGGCTGCGTGCTCCAGGCCGCCGCAGCAGGGGACCTCCATGCGGACGATGGTGATGCCGCGGATGTCGTTCTGGCGGATGATCTCCGTCAGCTTTTCGCTGTAGTCCACGCCGTCTAATTTGGGGCAGCCCACCAGAGTGATCTTGCCCCGGATAAAATCGTTGTGGAAATTGGCGTAGGCGTAGGCGGTACAGTCGGCCGCGATCAGCAGCTTCGCGCCGTCAAAGTAAGGGGCGCGGATCGGGGCCAGCTTGATCTGGACCGGCCACTGGCGGAGCTGGGACCGGAGGTGCGGCTGGATGCCGGGACCTTCCGCCCTCGTGCCGGGGCCTTCAGCCCCTGTTCCGGCGGCCTTCCGCGCCTCCATATGTTTCTTTACTGCCGCCTCGTCGTAAGCAGCGGCTTCCCGCTCCACAAAGGTGATGGCCCCGGTGGGGCAGGCGGGCAGGCAGTCCCCCAAGCCGTCGCAGTAGTCGTCCCGCATCAGCTGCGCCTTGCCGTCCACCATGGCGATGGCGCCCTCATGGCATGCCGCGGCGCAGGCGCCGCAGCCGTTGCACAGGTCCTGGTCGATCTGGATGATCCTTCGTATCATAAAACCTCCTCCTTATGATCGGTGTCTATCGTCGTTTGGGTATCCGTATCAGGATCCCAGGCCCATTTCCCGGGCCGTTGGATTGGAAAATCCCGGGAATCCGGGGATTTCCCCAAATGCCGGATTGATTTTCTGAAAGAAGTGTACTATAATCCCAAGAAAAAATATGTTGTTATAGCAACGGAAAGGACAAAAGATGGACGGAGCATTTCTGGCGGGTACGGCGCTGTTTCGGGGGATCCAGCCGGAGGAGATCGGAAGGATGCTGGAGCATCTGGGGGCGTCGGAACGGTCCTACCGCCGGGGGGAAGCGGTCTTCCTGGCGGGGGAGGCGGCCAGCCAGATGGGGCTGGTGCTGTCCGGCAGCGTGAATATCGAGCTGGACGATCTGTGGGGGAATAAGCAGATCTTCGGCCATGTGACGCCGGGGCAGGTGTTTGGAGAGACCTACGCCTGCGTGCCGGGAGAGCCGATGTTAGTCAGCGCGGTGGCGGACGAGCCTGCCGCGGTGCTGTTTTTGGATATGCAGAGGCTTTTGGCAGGCTGTCCGTCCCTCTGGGAGAGCCACAGCCGGCTGATCCGGAACCTGGTGGGGATCTTCGCCCAGAAGAACCTGACTTTGTCCCAGCGGATGATGCATACCTCCTCCAAGTCCATCCGGGGGCGGCTGCTGTCCTACCTTTCCATGGAGGCGGAGCGGCAGGGGAGCCGCCGGTTTGAGATCCCGTATAACCGCCAGCAGCTGGCCGATTATCTGAGCCTGGACCGGAGCGCCCTGTCCCGGGAGCTGGGCAATATGAAGCGGGACGGCCTGCTGGACTACCGGAAAAATTATTTTGTATTAAAGGAGACCTTACGTCATGACTGAGAAATTATTTTACCAGGACAGCCATCTGCGGGAGTTTGCGGCAGCGGTGTTGGCCTGTGTCTGGAATGAGAAAAAAGAGCGGTACGAGATCGAGCTGGACCGGACGGCGTTCTTTCCGGAGAGCGGCGGCCAGTATGCGGATACCGGCACGCTGGGCGGCGTTTCCGTGACGGACGTGCGGGAGCGGGACGGGGCGGTGATCCACCTGACGGACGGCCCTCTGACCGTGGGAGAGACCGTCACCGGCGTGCTGGATTATGAGGACCGTTTTTCCAAAATGCAGCAGCACACCGGGGAGCATATCGTGTCCGGCCTGGTGCACCGGCAGTTTGGTTATGACAACGTGGGCTTCCATCTGGGAAAAGAGCTGGTGACCATGGATTTTAACGGCGTGTTCCAGCCAGGGGAGCTGCGCTGCATCGAGTGGGAGGCGAACCAGGCGGTGGCGCAGAACCTGCCTATCCAGGTAACGTACCCTTCCGATGAGGAATTGGCGGAGCTGGATTACCGGAGCAAAAAGGAGATCAGCGGCCAGGTGCGGATCGTCACCGTGCCGGGCTATGATGTGTGCGCCTGCTGCGCCCCCCATGTGGAGTGCACTGGGGAGATCGGCATGATCCGGCTGATCGACGCGGTCCATTATAAGGGCGGCACCCGGGTGACCATGGTGTGCGGATTCCGGGCGTTGGCGGATTACCGGGTGAAAGAGGAGAATGTGCGGGAAATTTCCCGGCTGCTGTCGGCCAAGCCTTACGAGGCGGCTCAGGCAGTGGCGCATCTGAAAGAGGAAGCCGGCCAGTGGCGGGAGAAGGTGCTGCGGATGCAGACCCGGTATCTGGAGCAGAAGCTGGCGGAGATCCCCGCAGGCACAGAAGACTGCATTCTTTTTGAAGAGGAAATGGATAAAAACGTGGCCCGCCGGTTTGCGGACGGGGCCATGGAAATCTGCGACGGCCTCTGCGGGATTTTCCTGGGAAATGACCGGCAGGGCTACCAGTTTACGCTGTGCAGCAAAAGCGTGGATCTGAAAGCGTTTCTCCAGGAGTTTTACCAGAAAGTGCCGGGCAAAGGCGGCGGGAAAAATCCCATGGTCCAGGGAACCGTGACGGCGAGCCAGGAGGCGGTGCAAAAAGCGCTGGGAGAATGCGAAAGACATGGAAAGACCAACATCTGAAAGACGCGGAGGGAGTGCCTAGGCAGGGGCGCTATAGTGTGCTATAATCAGGGTATTATGAAAACGTATATTGTATTTGACTTAGAATGGAATCAGAGCCCGGACGGCAAGCAGGGAACCGTAGAAGCCTTTCCCTTTGAGATTATTGAGATCGGGGCGGTGAAGCTGGATGAGGAGTTCCGGATGGTGGATCAGTTCTGCCGTCTGGTCCGGCCTCAGGTTTATCTGCAGCTCCACCGGATGATCTGGGAAGTGACCCACAGAAGCATGGAAGAACTGCAGGAGCAGGGCGTCGGGTTTCCGGAGGCAGCCGCAGAATTTATCCAGTGGTGCGGGCCGGAGGCAGTATTCTGCAGCTGGGGTTCCATGGACTTGCTGGAACTGCAGCGGAACATGGACTATTACGGAATGGAGAATCCATTTCCCAAGCCGCTGCTGTATTATGATGTGCAGAAGCTGTACGGGCTGTGCCTGAAAGGCGGGGAAAAGCTGTCGCTGGACGCGGCGGTGGAGGAGCTGGGGCTGCCCACGGAGCGGCCTTTCCACCAGGCGATAGACGACGCTTACTACACCGGCCAGGTGCTGGCCCGGATGGCAGAGACGGTGGGGGCAGCGGCATTTCTGCCCTACCAGTCGGTGGACTATTACCGGCTGCCGGAGAGTAAGACCGAGGAGATTTCCCTGGTCTTTCCCGATTATTCCAAATATGTGTCCCGGGTGTTTGACAGTAAGGAAGAGGCCATGGCAGACCGGAATGTGAGCAGTATGAAATGCTATCTCTGCGGACGGGCCCTCCGGAAGAAAATCCGGTGGTTTGCCCACAGCCAGAAGATGTATTTTGCCCTGGCTGTCTGTCCGGATCACGGCTATGTCAGGGGGAGAATCCGTGTCAAGAAAGCCGACGGGGACCGGGTGTTTGTGGTGAAGACCCTGAAAGTTACGGACGAGGAGGGGGCTGCCCAGATCCGCGCCCGGAAAGAGGAAGTAAAGAAAAAACGGGCGGAACGGAACCGGGCCAAGCGGAAACGGCAGAGAGAGGAAGCCAAAGCAGCTGCCGGAACGCGGAAGCGGAAGAAAGGAAAGAAGCCGGGAACGAGGCAGGGAAAGAGGTAACTGTATTGCTGGCTTTTCCCGCCAGTTCCCGATGTCACGGAAATGTCACTCAGACACAGGGCCACGGCTCTGTGTCTGGGTGATTTTGCTTTTGCGGAATATGCAGGGAGGTGTGTAAAATCGAGAAAAAAGTTTACGGCTATATCCGTGTGTCAACCAGGGAGCAGAATGAGGACAGGCAGATGGTCGCCCTCCGGAAAGCAGGAGTGCCGGAGCCCAACATCTGGATAGACAAACTATCCGGCAGCAATTTTGACCGTCCCCGGTACAAGAGGCTGCTGCGGAAAATGAAAAAAGACGACCTGCTTTATATCAAGAGCATCGACCGTCTGGGGCGCAATTACGGGGAGATTCTGGAACAGTGGCGTTATCTTACCAAGGAAAAAGGAATTGATATTGTGGTCCTGGATATGCCCCTGCTGGATACCCGGCGGGGGAAAGATCTGCTGGGAACCTTTCTCAGCGACATCGTGTTGCAGGTGCTGTCCTTCGCGGCGGAAAATGAACACGCCAACATCAAACACCGGCAGGCAGAGGGAATCGCCGCAGCCAAAGCCAAAGGCGTGCGGTTCGGCAGGCCGCCCCGTCCCCTGCCGGAAAATTTCCAGAGCTGCTACCAGCGCTGGAAGGCGGGAAGCCTTACGGGAACCGCAGCGGCAAGGGAATGCGGAATGCCTCTGGCTACGTTCCGCTACCGGGCAAAAAGCTACGAAAAAGCCAATGTACTGCCGTGAGAACAATTTTACAGAAAGGTGTACTTTCTTGTAAAAAAATAGTTTTTTTCTGTACCCTATTGTACTACATAAAATCGAATAAATCTAGTAATTTTATCTGCAATTCGATTCTGTCTGTGGATTTGTTTTCAAAAAAACTTTTTACAAGAATTTTTACAAGAAAGTACACAATTTTGTAATTCAGCCTATACAGACAGTGC
>DVLJ01000150.1 GCA_018715565.1 Candidatus Ventrimonas merdavium | reverse complement strand
TATATCTGAAGATATATTGTCCGGTTAATGTGTCCCCGTCTGTCCGCTAATTATGTCTCGTGCTGTCCGCCGAATATGGCACAGGTGTCCGTTTGGGCTGACAATCTGCAGATGCTGGTGCCGAACTGCTTTTCCAGCTCCCGCAGCTGCTTTAAGATCTGGTCCTGGATTGTCACGTCCAGGGCCGTGGTAGGTTCGTCTGCGATCAAAAGCTCCGGCCGGTTGGCCAGGGCCATGGCGATCATCACCCGCTGGCGCATGCCGCCAGAAAACTCATGGGGAAAGGATCCGTACCGCTTCTCCGGCTCCGGGATCCGCACCCGGGCGAACAGATCCAGCACCTCCCCTTTGATCTCCTCCTTGGACTTTTCCGGATGGTGCTGCCGGATCATCTCCGCCACCTGCTTGCCCACCGGGATCAGGGGATTTAAGGAGGACATGGGATCCTGGAAGATCATGGAGATCTTGCTGCCCCGGATCTTCCGCATCTGGGCCTTGGAGCACTTGGTCAAGTCCTCCCCCTCGAACAGGATCTTCCCTTCCTTGATCCGGGCCGTATCCGCCAGGAGCCGGAGGATGGACATGGAGGTCACGCTCTTGCCGCTCCCCGACTCTCCCACCAGACCCACGATCTCCCCCTTGCCCACGGTAAAGCTGACGCCGCGGACGGCCTGGACCTCACCGCTGCTGGTCATAAAGGATGTCTTTAAATTCTCTATCGTTAAAACCGGTTCCATGCTTTACTCCTATTTCTTTAATTTGGGATCCAGTGCGTCCCGCAGCCCATCGCCTACGAAGTTGAAGGCGAACATGATCAGGCAGATGCCCAGGGCCGGGATAAACATCTGGTACGGACAGGTCCGCAGGTTCGCCGTGGCGTCATTGCACATAGTGCCAAGGCTTGCTAACGGCGGCTGGAGCCCGATGCCCAGGAAGCTTAAAAAGGCTTCCATGAAGATCGCCGACGGGATCAGCATCGTCACCGTCACCAGGATCGAACCCATAGCGTTGGGGATCAGATGCTGGAACAGGATCGTCTTCGTGGAAGAACCGATGGTCTTGGCCGCCAGCACGAACTCCTGCTGCTTTAAGCTGAGCACCTGGCCGCGCACCACCCGGGCCATATCCACCCAGTACACGCTTCCCAGGGCCACGATGATGCTCTGCAGGCCGGAGCCTAACAGCACCACGATCAGGATCACATATAACGTCAGCGGGATGGTGTTGATGATATCCACCAGCCGCATCATCACCGTATCCACATTCCCGCCCAGATAGCCGGAAATACCGCCGTACAGCACGCCGATCACCATATTGACCGCCGCCGCGATGAACGCCACCAGCAGGGATACCCGGATGCCGTACATCAGACGGGTCAGGATATCCCGCCCCAGGGAATCCGTGCCCAGCAGATAGGACGCGTTGCGCACCGTGTGGCTGGGGGCGATGACCTTGGTGGCCGGATCCGCGATCACATAAGGCTTCTGGCCGTAGTACAGGCCCACCTCCGTGCCGTTATAATCAAAGACGGTCATGGCCATCTCTGATTCCTCCCGCACCTTCTTCAGCTGGTCCCCCAGGGTCCCGTCCGGGTTCACATAAAGCACCTTCAGGCCCTGGGTGATGTACAGCGAACCATTGCCGTCCGGGGTGTCAAACACCTTCATGACCGGCGGGATGTTCACCACCTCCAGGTTCTGGACCGAATAGCTGTACTTCGTAAACATCGGTCCCGCCAGAGCGAACAGCAAGAGCAGCACGATCAGCACAAAGCCGGCGATCGCCGTCGGCTTATGCCGGAAACGGAACCATACATCCCCGGCAAACGTCCGGTTCTTGGCCCATATCTTTTCCCGGTCCTCGCTGGAGGACGGGAGCATTTCCCATTTCTTATCCATGTACTTAACCTCGATCCTAGTCGTATTTGATGCGCGGGTCGATCAGGCAGTAGAAAATATCCACCACAAAGATCATGACCATCAGAAAGGTAGCGTAGAAAATGGTCACGCCCATGATCGTCGTGTAGTCCCGCTGGGTCACGCTGTTGACCATGTAGCCGCCCAATCCGGGGATCGCGAAGATCTTCTCGATGACAAAGCTTCCGGTCATCAGGTTGGCGATGGTCGGCCCCAGCACCGTGATCACCGGGATCAGGGCGTTGCGCAGGGCATGGCGGAACACCACCTGGAACTCAGACAGGCCCTTCGCCCGGGCCGTCCGGATGTAATCCTGCCCCATCACCTCCAGCAGGCTGGAGCGCATCAGCCGGGCCATATAGCTCACCGAGTAGCCCCCTAGGGCCAGCACCGGCAGGATATAGCCCTTCCACGTATCGATGCCATAAGTAGGCAGCCAGTTCAGCTGATAGGAAAATACGTAGATCAGCAGCGACGCGATGATGAACGAGGGGATCGTCACCCCGATCGTCGCCAGGGCCATCACCGCCATATCGAGCCACTTGCCGTTCTTCACCGCCGCGACCACGCCCATGGGAATGGCCGCCAGCAGCACAAATACGATGGTAATGCCGCCGAGCTTGGCGGATACCGGAAATCCGTTATAGATAAAATCATTGACCGTCTTACCCGGATACTTGTAAGAGGGCCCGAAATCTCCCTGGACCAGACCGCCTACATAATCAAAAAACTGCTCCACCAGAGGAGCGTCCAGATTATACTTGGCGTTCAAGGCTGCCTCCACCTCCGGCGACGCCTTCCGGTCGCTGGTAAAGGGCCCGCCTGGAATGGAGTGCATGATGACAAAGGTCACCAGCGCGATCATGAACAGGGCGATGATCATGATGCCGATCCGTTTCGCAAAATATCGAACCATATGTTTTCCTCACACCTTATCTTTCCCTTTTATTCGCTGTCTGCAGCCTGTTCTCCTGTCCCATCCGCCGCGCCGCCGGGCATATGTCGGGCATCTTCCCGCGGCTTGCAAATGTCTTTCTGTCGAAAACAGGCCGATTTCAAGATTATACTCCAGATAGAGGGGCGTGTCAATCCCTGGGCCGACGGCGCACAAGATACAGCAGAAAAGAACCGGAGACGCCTGGAATGGTTCGTTCTCCGGTTCTTTTCTTATCTTGGACGCTTTCTCCATCCGATCTATCCCAGCTGGTTCACTACCCCGGCAAATAAAGGCAGGCCGTCCTCAGAGGTGATCACAAACAGGAAGGGCCGGTCCAGGACAAAATCCACGGCTTCCGGCATCATCGACCCTCCCGCCTCCATCATCAATACCGTATAGGCGGCTGCCTCCACGCCTTTTTCGTCCACCGTCACCCGGGCGGCATGCTTCGCCTGGGACAGGAAGATCTCCTCTACCGCCTGGGTGAGCGGTGAAAAGTCTGCAATCTCCTTGTCAAAGACATCCTGGATCCCCAGTTCCATCAGCCCGTCCCGCAGATCCAGATCGGACACCACATCAAATTTCGGCATGGACAGGTTTACCATCATCGGCTTCCACTTGTCCCCTTTGTCTGGGGCAAACAAGGCCTCATATATCTCATCGCCCTGAAGGAGTTCTTCCGGCGCAGTCCCTTCCTCCGGGAGGAACAGCCACATCGAGCCGCTGTTGTTCAACCCCAGGGCTGCGGCGGTAAATTGTTCGCCCTCATAATAAAGCTGCTGGGAACTGTTGTGCAGGAAGGGATGACGCTGATCCCCCTGCGTTCCATGGAACACTTCTTCTTTCGTCTGATCCTCCATGAATTCCGAAGTCCAGGACGCCTTGTAATAGATCGTACTGGCCAGGGCAAGCACCGTCTCCAGGCTTAACTCTATACCGGACGCTTCTTCCTTCAGCAGCCCGCCGGTCTGCTCATCCAGCCACGTCTGCAGTTTTTTATCATATTCCGGGGATCCCATCAACCCTTGATAGGAAGAGGCAAAATATTCCCGGGCCAGCCGTTCTACCGTCTCCTGGTTATATTCCAGGCCAACTTGCAGCCACATGGAATTGGCCAGGCGGCATGTCACGGTGCCGTCATCTACATAGCAGGTGTTCCAAAGATCGGCCGCTGTCGTGCGCAGGTCTTCGATCCGCTCCAGCCCCAGCGCGTCCAGAACCTGCTGCCGGCTGACGCCGTCCGTGGTCTCCGCCAGCATCGCCAGCGCCAGGTATACGTTCACCGGCGAATAGACCCGGTTCTCTCCCTCTGTTTCCGACAAAAACTGCCGGATACTGTCCCTGGCAAACCCATCCACAGCCCTGTCTTCTTCCTCTGTCAGCCGGGTCCGCTCCAGCCGCGCCTGCTGCCACGCATCAAATTCCTCAAAATACCCGTCGCTGTCAAACTCTCCCGTGGCCGGATCTGTGTAATCCGCCTCGTCTGGATGGGTTACGGATGCGGGATAGACGGCTTCCGCAAGAGAAAATCCGTCCTCCGAAAGGGGCTGTGTTCCAGACTGCGGAGCAGCCTGGCCGGTCTGGTTCTCCTGCGAAATTGTCGATCCGCCCTGCTGGGTGATCTGGCCACCCTGCGAAGTTGTCGGGCTGCCCTGCTGGGCTGCGCCTGCGCAGCCGGTGAGCAGAGTCAGAACGGTCAGAGCTGATAAGGCCGCGGCGGCTGGTCGGCGGCGGGTGCGTGTGGTCCTAATGCTGCTTTTCTTCATATAGTTTCCTCCCTCCTATGGCTGATCCGAAAGGTTGACGCTGCAACTTTCCCTCGTATCTATCCGTTATTATAACATGGCGAAACGCAGGAATGCTTTAATTTCCATGCTCATTTTTCTTACATAAATATAAGGAGACTTATCGGGTGATCTTAGAAACAGAAAATCGAAAATATTGTCTTATGACAATAGTATATGTATTCAGAATATTATCATATTCCACAACAAAATGTACAATATAGAAAAATAGAAGCCAACCACTCTGACGGAAGGAGACGCAGCATGAACCTTGACTATAAAGCCCTTGGGAAACGGATCAAACTGGCTCGGATCCAGGAAGAATTAACCCAGGAAAGGCTTTCCGAAATCGTAGGGATCTCTCCCTCCCACATGAGCAACGTAGAAAATGGCTCTGCCAAGGTCAGCCTCCCCACCTTGCTGAATATTGCCAACACCTTGAACGTGTCCATGGATGAACTGCTCTGCGACAATATCGTCAATACCCGGCCCCAGTTTGAGCACGAGATCAAACGGCTCCTGGACAGCTGTGATGAATATGAGATCCGCATTGTCACCGATATCATCTCCGCCCTCCTGGAAACCCTGCGGCGGGATTCGGTGCTGAAGGATGGGGTGGCGTATTACCGGGCGCGGAAGAAATCGTGACAAACGCCGTTTTCAAAGGCATGCTGGAGGAAATGTCCGGCTGGAAAAATTCCCGATGGAAAACGTCCGGCCGGGAAACGCCCGGCTGGAAAAATGCCTGGCTGAAAAAATGCCTGGCTGAAAAACACCGCCGATCTAACAGGATCACCGGTGTTTTCCAGGTTTTCCTAGTTCTCCAGGTTTTCCTAATTCTCCAGCCTTTCCAGGTTTTGTATGGTTTTCCGCACAATAACCTGAAAGGTGCTCAGGCTTTCCCAGACCTGTACTTGGTTTCCATAGGAAAAGTCTGATGGGAACTGCTCCTTTAGCGCCAGCCGGAGTTCCAATGCCCCTTGTTCCAGTACACCGCTGTTCTGGAGGATCAAGGCTTCCAGCTCCGGACGCAGTTCTTCCAAGGCCGCCGTTTCCCTGCGCTCCTGGCACAGGACGGTCAGATACGTCAGATCCAGATTGATCTCATAAACCGCCTGGTTTATCGAATAGCAGTTGATATCCAATCCATGATCATCCTCCAGCGCCTGCGGCGGCGTACCCAGCAGCTTTTGCACGCGTTCTGCCTTCTTGGGATCCCGCACATATATCCCAGCCCGATCTTCGTACCCCATAGCGGTCAGAAAATTTCCGATCAGCTCTGGGTCCGCGTCCAATGTTCTGCATAATTCCTGAAGATCCCATGTTTCTCTTTTTAAAAGGTATTTGGACAACTGCTCCGGCTGAGGCTTGCCCTCTTTCCGCTTTCCGAAGGACCGTTTCACCAGGCAGATGAGTTCCCAGGCGGTTAGGATCCTCCCGCCCCAGTCCAGCGTCTCCTTCAAGACAGGCAGAAACGCGATCCAGGCTTGGTATAAGGTTTCAAACAGCTCTCCTGCACTGCCTATATTATCGATCTCCAGCGTGACCTCGTCAGATCGCTCCAATCCATGGGTATCATAAAATTCTCTGACCGTTACCTCTTCGTATGGAACATTCCATAGTACGTGCCCGTCTCTTACAATATAGGGAAACCGCTTTCCCAAGGTCATCATCTCAGAAGATCCGTAATAGCGGTCAAAGGTGAACACCCGTCCAGCCGGCTCCGCCTCACGGCATATCTTCAAAAAAGGCTCGTCCCAAGAAGCCACGGCAATCCGCCGGGTCACCGGGTCCCGGTTCGTCAGGGGATAGGTACAGGTGATGATCACTTCTCCCCGGCTTGTGTTCTTCTCGCTCGTTGTGTTCTTCTCGCTCGTTGTGTTCTTCTCGCTCGCGGTGTTCTTCTTACGCCCCACGTTCCGGATTCTCCGTTCTCCGTCTTCTGTCATCTTCCCCCTAACTTTCATGTACGTTCACCTTCCCCAATTTTTCTTTCATGTCCAATGCTTCCGGCTGCTGCACATACATCATAATGTTTCGGTCATACCGGTATCCGGAAACATCCAAAAGCTTCTTCGCCTCCTCCGGCATAATCTCCAGAAGCTCTGCCAGCTCAAAGGCATTCCATTTTTCTCTCGAAAATAGAAAATCAAAGCACGTCTGGGGCGGGACCCCTTTTTTGCGGAACAGAGACGCCGCCCATTTCCCCGCGCCGATCGCCAGACCGCCGATCTCTACGATGGTCAGGATCTGCTCAATGACCGGGTACGCCGCTTCCCACAATTCCATCAAAGGCAGAAATTCAGGCCCGCCGGCCTGAGGATAGCCGCCCTCTGCATAGAGCACGGAATCCTGGATCTGATGGGTGCGGATAAAATCGAACACACTTACCTGGGAATAAGACTGGTTCCACCGGACAATCCCGTCCGAGATCACATACGGTATCTCCTGGCTGTTCCAGGAAAATACGCCGCTCAGCGGATAATAATGGGACAGGTCGGCCAGGCCCACCAACTCCGCTAAAATGGTATGTTCGTCAATCTCCACTTCCTTTTCCCATGCTGGAACTGTTTCCTCCTCTGCGGTTCCATAAAGGACGTTGGTTATGATGACGCGGATATTCTGCTTCTGTATGTTCTGCCGGATATTCTGCTTTTGTGTGTTCTCGTTCTGCACATCCTCTTTCTGCATATCTTTCTCCTGTTGTTCTTCCACGGTTTTCTCACTGTTTTCCTTCTATGATTTCCTGGCTCTCTGCCATTTCCAGATCCGGTAGATCCCATAGCCTAACGCGGTTCCCAGCGCATTCGTCACTACGTCATCTGTCTGGGCGTGGCCTCGTTCTGTAAGGAACTGCATGATCTCCAATATCAGGCTGCACAGCAGTCCGGCTCCCACACAGCGCCAGAAGCGCTGAGACCACCGGATCGCCTGGGGCAGCAAAAAGCCAAATGGCAAAAACATGATGATATTTTCGATCACATAGGATCTGGACCGGGCAGTGCCGCCCCAGGTGGCAAACAGGGCCAGATCCAGGCCGGTTCTGGAACCGGGCTCCCGGCTGAACAGTGCCAGCTGCAGGACCGAAGCAAGATAGAGCAGAAGGAGAAATAACGGGATATCTACCGGACGCTTCTCCATTCGGTCCCCATATTCATCGGATGCCCGGTATTTTTTTAGACAATGGACCATGGTCAGGATCAGCGCCGCCGCCAGGATGCCTGCGGGAAGGTACTGGAGAACGCTTAACAGATCTTGGATCAGGTATTGATAAAGGAGCATAGCTTTGTCCTTTCTTAAATCGGGATAGAAGTTAATTCCACCGCAAATAATGAAAAAGGAGCCCTCCGACCATCCCTCCACCCTGTTTTTTCCGCCAGGATAAAAGGATGCCGGAAGGCCGTCGTTTTACACCATTACGCCATCATGGCCATGCATTCTTTCTCGCAAAACGCGATCCCGTATTTGATGATCTTTTTCGTACCGCGGCGCTTTAACCCTTCCGCATACTTTTTTTCTTCGATCTGCGTTAAAGCCTCTCTGCAGGCTGCCTCCAGGTTTCCATCATCCGCATACTTCACCTCGATCACGATCCCGATCCGATCCTGCGTATGGATGGAAATGTCACTGTATCCTTCCCCGGTCTCCGCATTGGACTTGACCAGCCAGTTTCCCTGGCTCCTAAGCAATCCAAGCAGCATACCGTGGTAAAAATTCTCTTTCCGATCTGTCCGGACTGCGGTATCCCGCACACTGATGGAATCCCACAGATAATCGTGGAGCATCTCCTGAATCTTTTCCACATCACCATCCGGGAACGCCGCGCAGAAACGGTTGATCCTTGCGGAATCTGCCTGGGTCGTTTCCTCAAACCAATTTTTTACCAAATCAATAAAAAGTTCCCGTACCTCCCGGTTAGGAAGGGCCAGCTTCATCTGTTTTCCCGGAAGACGGCTGCGTCCAGTTAGATATCCAGTGGAATAAAGGACACTCCAAATATTATCAATGGAATCCTCAACATCCCTGTAGGTCAGTTCCTGACGGATGGTTTTTGTGATGGCTTCGCCGCCGATCAACTTCTCAATTTCACCTCGTGTGGTTTGATTTGCCTTCTTTAACAAGCGGCGAATCAGGTCATTCCCGCTGGTATTGGCCCAGTAATTCTCCGGTATCGCATTCGGATCAGCCAGCAGCTCATCGCAATAATTGATCACATCCCAAGGACAGTATACATCCACATCCCCAAACCGGAATCCATCGTACCAATCCCGGAGCACCCGTTTGCAATCAGACAGACCATAGAAATCCAGAATCTGATCAACATCCTCGTCTGTAAAGCCAAAAAATTCATCATACCGGACATCTGAAATCGTGTGTACCTTCAGGTTGTTAAGACCTGTGAAGATGCTTTCCTTAGAAATCCGCAGACATCCAGTGAGAACAGCAAAGTAAAGGCTGTCATTTGACTTTAGCGCATTTCCAAACAGATTTCGAATGAGATTTATCATCTCATCATAATAGCCAGCTTGAAATGCCTTATCCAGGGGAACATCGTACTCGTCAATCAGCAAGATGACTTTCTGTCCATAATGTTTGGACAATAGCTGGGAGAGGGTTTTCAAGCTTGCTGCTGCCACGTCCTCCGTCATATCATAGATGGCGCGGCTATCCATTCCCACTTTAATCAGTCTCTGATAGGCGTCTTTCTCCTCCTGATCAAGCACCGTACTTTCACGAAGGAAACGGAATCGTCCAGCCTCATTCCCGATCACGGTTCGTAATGCCGCAGAGGCTGACTCAAAACTCCGTCCATCCACACTTTTCAGGCTGATGGCGATCACCGGAAACTTGCCCATATATGTTTCA
>DVLJ01000149.1 GCA_018715565.1 Candidatus Ventrimonas merdavium | reverse complement strand
CAGACGGCCTACGGAAATGCCCATACCGTTCTCAAAATCCACGTCCAGGGTCACCTGGGGACGGTTGTCCTCCTCCAGATACTGGATGAACTGCTTCGGCGCGCTGGGCAGCGCAAGCTCCTGAGGAACGCCTTTGAAAGATACCAGGCGGTCGATCAGCTGCTCCTTGGTGGGCTTCTTGCGGAATTTTACAAATACGGCAGCCGTGTGGCCGTTTAATACGGGAACGCGGATGCACTGGCAGGTGATCACCGGCTCTGCGGCCTTGACGATCACGCCGTCCTGGATCTTGCCCCAGATCCGTAAGGGCTCCTGCTCGCTCTTTTCCTCCTCGCCGCCGATGTAGGGGATGATGTTGCCCTCCATCTCCGGCCAGTCCTGGAAGGTCTTTCCTGCTCCGGAGATCGCCTGATAGGTGGTAGCCACTACCTCGTAGGGTTCAAATTCTTTCCAGGCGGTCAGCACCGGCGCGTAGCTCTGGATGGAGCAGTTGGGCTTTACGGCGATGAAGCCCCGCTCGGTGCCCAGACGCTTTCTCTGGAAGGGGATCACGTCGAAATGCTCCGGATTCAACTCCGGCACGACCATGGGAACGTCCGGGGTCCAGCGGTGAGCGCTGTTGTTGGAGACCACCGGGGTCTCGGTCTTGGCGTAAGCTTCCTCGATCGCCTTGATCTCGTCCTTGGACATATCTACGGCGCTGAACACGAAATCCACGCTGGCAGCCACCTTCTCGACCTCGTTGACGTTCATGACAACCAGGTTCTTCACGGCCTCCGGCATGGGGGTGGTCATCTTCCAGCGGCCTCCCACGGCCTCCTCATAGGTCTTGCCTGCAGAACGGGGGCTGGCCGCCACCGTAACCACTTCATACCACGGATGATCTTCCAAAAGAGCGATGAAACGCTGTCCTACCATTCCGGTCGCGCCAAGCACGCCGACTCTCAATTTCTTTTCCATAACTGAATGCTCCTTATTCTCCTCATATTGTCGTCCGGCGGCCGTCTTGCCGTTTGTCCAGAACGTAATACCTGCTTATACTACTCCTGTTTTTTGAAAAAATCAAGAGGAATTCGCGAGAAAAATACATTTGTATTCAATACACGGACATTCTCTTTATATAAAAGACAGGTGTCCTTCTCACAAAAACACACCTGTCCCTTAACTTTTTATTCAGGCAACTTCCGCTATCTACTAAGGAAGGAATGGCTTGATCCGGTCTACAGCCGCACCTTGCTGCCTTTGCCGTCCCGCTTGGCGATCTTTAAGCGGTTTAGATGGACTTCCTTTTTCTTGTAGGTGATGACTGGCTCCTGGCTGACGAAGTACACCTGCTCCAGTTCCTCGCCGGTTCCCAGCTTGATGCCCCGCACGCCCCGAGAAGCTTTCTTCATCTCCGGGATCTCCTCCATGGAGAACCGCAGGAACATATCCCCGGTGGTCTGCAGCGCGATGTCGGTCTCCGCGCCGATGATGCGCACCACCGCCACCTGGTCGCCGTCCTGGAGCTTGGTGGCCGCCACGGTCCGGTTGTTGGTGACAAATTCCTCCGCCGGAACCTGCTTGATCATGCCCTGCTTCGTGGCAAACAAAAGCATCTGCCCCGTCAGACGGCCGAAGTTGGTTAAAAAGACGATCTCCTCCTTGCTGCCGTCGTATTTGCTCACATTATCGATGGGGGTGCCTTTATCCCGCATTTTCCCTGCCGGGATCTCCAGCAGCTTCACCTGATGCAGGCTTCCCGTGTTGGTGAAGATACAGAGCTTATCTGTATTTAAGCAGGGGATCACCTCCCGGTACTCCTGGTCGATGGTCTCCTGGTTCCGGTCGTAGGTCTGCCGGTCTAAGACCTTGCAGTAGCCGAACCGGTCCATGACAAAGACCACCTCCTGGACCTCCATGGGCGCTTCCTCGTAGACCGCCTCCTTGCCGTCCTCGATCCTGGTCTTTCTGGGCACGGCAAATTCCGCCTTGATATGGTCTAAGTCTTCCTTGATCACCTGGTTCATGGTCTTGCGGTTCTTCAAGATCTTCTCGTACTGGGCGATCTTTTTTAAGCACTCCTTGTATTCCTTTTCCAGGGCCAGGATCTCCAAGCCGATCAGCTTGTATAAGCGCATCTCTAAGATAGCCGCCGCCTGCTTTTCCGTAAAGCACAGCTTCTTAGCGTCCTCCTCAAAGCCTGGATGCCTGAACTGGATCCTGGAGATGTCTCCGTACATCAGGCAGGCCTTGGCATCCTTTAAGTTCTTAGAGCCCCGCAGGATGGCGATGATCAGGTCGATCACGTCGCAGGCCTTGATCAGGCCCTCCCGCACTTCTTTCCGCTCCAGCTCCTTATCTAAGAGAGCCTGGTACTTACGGGTGGCGTTCTCATACTGGAAATCCAGGTAATTCTTTAAGATCCCCCGCAGATTTAAGGTCTCTGGACGTCCTCCGGCGATGGCCAGCATGTTGACGCCGAAAGTGTCCTCTAACTTGGTCTTTTTATATAGGATATTGCGGATCTTGTCGATGTCCGCGTCCTTTTTCAGCTCCAGGACAATGCGGATGCCCTCCTTGCTGGACTGGTTGGAGATATCCACCACATCCGCCAGCTTCCGGCTTTCCACCAGATCCGCCACGTCCATCAGGAATTTGTTGATCCCGGCGCCGATCATGGTGTAGGGGATCTCGCTGATCACCAGCTTATCCCGGTCGCTTTTGCGGCGGCCCAGCTCCACCTCGATCTTGCCCCGCAGCTTGATCTTGCCCACCCCGGTCTCATAGATCTCCGGCAGGTCCTTTTTATTGGCAATGATGCCGCCGGTGGGGAAATCCGGGCCCGGCAGGTACTCCATCATCTCCTGAGTGGTCATCTCCGGGTTCTCGATGTAGGCCTGGACCAGGTCGATGACCTCTCCTAAGTTATGGGTGGGGATGCTGGTGCTCATGCCTACGGCGATGCCCTCAGAGCCGTTGATCAGCAGGTTGGGCACCCGCACCGGGAGCACCTCCGGCTCTTTCTCCGATTCATCGTAGTTGGATACAAAGCGGACGGTCTTATCTAAATCCTTTAAATAGACCTCCTCTGCGAATTTCTGCAGGCGGGCCTCTGTATACCGCATGGCTGCGGCCCCGTCTCCCTCGATGGAGCCGAAGTTGCCGTGGCCGTCTACCAGGGCCATCCCTTTCTTGAAATCCTGGGACAGCACCACCAGGGTGTCATAGATGGAGCTGTCTCCGTGGGGGTGGTATTTACCCATGGTATCGCCTACGATACGGGCCGACTTCCGGTGGGGCTTGTCGTGGCCCAGCTTCAGTTCGCTCATGTCATAGAGGACCCGGCGCTGCACTGGCTTTAAGCCGTCCCGGGCATCAGGAATGGCCCGGGCGGTGATCACACTCATGGAGTAGTTTAAGTAGCTCCGCTGCATCTCCTCTGAAAATTCCGTTGTCAATATCTTTTCCGGCATGGTGGTTCTCCTTTATTATGCGTCGATCTCCGCTTCCTCTGCATGGTCGTAGATAAACTGGCGTCTGGGGGGCACGTCGCTGCCCATCAGCATCTCCGTCACCTCCGAGGCCAGGCGGGCGTCCTCAATCTCCACCCGCTTCAGCACCCGGCGGTCCGGGTCTAAGGTCGTCTCCCACAGCTGGTCCGGGTCCATCTCTCCCAGACCTTTGTAGCGCTGCAGGCGGAAGTCTCCGGTATGGGTCTTCCGGTAGCGCTCCAGCTCCTTATCGTCATACAGGTACTGCTCCTGCCCCCGGCTGGGAATGACCTTGTAAAGAGGCGGCATGGCGATGAACACATGACCGTTGTAGATCAGATCCGGCATGAACCGGTACAAAAAGGTCAGAAGCAGGGTGTCGATGTGGCTGCCGTCCACATCCGCATCCGTCATCAGGATGATCTTGTGATACCGCAGCTTGGAAATGTCAAAGTCATTGCCGTAGCCCTCGGAGAAGCCGCAGCCGAAGGCGTTGATCATGGTCTTGATCTCCGCGTTGGCCAGCACCTTGTCCATGGAGGCTTTCTCTACGTTTAAGATCTTGCCCCGGATGGGCAGGATGGCCTGGTACATCCGGTCTCTGGCGGTCTTGGCAGAGCCGCCGGCGGAATCTCCCTCTACGATGAAGATCTCGCATTTCTCCGCATCCCGGCTCTCGCAGTTGGCCAGCTTTCCGTTGCTGTCAAAGGAGAACTTGGACTTGGTCAGCATGTTGGTCCGGGCCTTTTCCTCCGCCTTGCGGATCTTGGCAGACTTCTCCGCACAGGAGATGACCGCCTTTAAAACCTCCACATTCCGGTCAAAATAATGCTGCAGGGCGTCGCCGCAGACGGTGAACACCACCTTGCTGGCGTCGGCGCTGGCCAGCTTGGTCTTGGTCTGGCCCTCAAAAATGGGATCCGGATGCTTTACCGCTACGATGGCGGTCATGCCGTTCCGGGTATCCGCCCCGGTAAAGTTGGGGTCTTTTTCCTTTAAGATCCCCAGCTCCTTGGCGTAGGAATTGATCAGCTGGGTGAACCGGGTCTTAAAGCCCACCAGGTGGGTGCCGCCCTCCTGGGTGAAGATGTTGTTGCAGAAGCCCAGGATATTCTCCTCAAAGGTGTCCACGAACTGGAAGGCCACCTCCACCTCGATCTTATCCTGCTCACTCTTAAAATAGATGGGATCATGGACGGCGTTCTTGCCGTTGTTTAACTCTTTCACATAGGCGACGATGCCCTCCGGCTCGTGGTAGAGGATCTCCTCCTCCTCTCCGGCCCGCCGGTTGGCGTAGTGGATGGACAGGCCCGGGTTTAAGTAGGCGGTCTCGTGGAGGCGGCTTTTCAGCCAGTCCGCCTTAAACCGGGTCTTTTCAAAAATCTCCCCGTCCGGCAGGAAGTTGATCTCTGTTCCCGTCTCTTTGGTCCGGCCCAGGGTGGGCAGAAGGCCTTTCTCCAGCTCCACCACCGGGATGCCACGCTCATAGGCGTCGTGATGGATGTAGCCGTTCTTATAGACCTTGATATCCATGTGGGCGGACAGAGCGTTCACCACGGAGGAGCCTACGCCGTGGAGGCCGCCGCTGGTCTTGTAGGCGTCGTTGTCGAACTTTCCTCCGGCGTGGAGGGTGGATAAGACCACCCGCTCTGCGGAAACGCCCTTTTTATGCATCTCTACAGGAATACCACGGCCGCTGTCTTTGACCGTGCAGGAGCCGTCGGCCTCCAAAGACACCCAGATCTCGCTGCAATATCCGGCCAGATGCTCGTCCACCGCATTATCTACGATCTCATAGATCAGGTGGTTCAAGCCCTTGGTCCCCACCCCTCCGATGTACATGCCCGGCCGCTTGCGGACTGCCTCCAGTCCCTCCAGCACGGTGATGCTGTCTGCATTATATTGTGTTTTCGCCATGATATTCCTCCATGCCTTGTGGTATCTCACTGTCAAATTCTGGCTGCGGATGAAACCGCGCTCCTGCTATTATAAACAGAAACCCTTAGAAAATGCAAGGCTTTTTGCAGGAAAAGAACGTGTGTTCCTGCACGTTTTTTGCGGCCGGCAGAAAAACCGGAAGGCCATGGAGTTCTCCCCGCGGCCTTCCGGTCAGATCCGTATCTCTGTATTCCATTGTCTGTCCGGCGGCCTCCGGTCACCGGGTCAGCAGCCGCTGGATATGAATGGCCAGGTAGACCACCTCTTCATTGGTGATGCCCCGGTCGTATTCTTTTACGATAAAGGTGCGGATCTTCTCCGCGCAGGACATGGCCTGGGGATAGCCCTGCTCCACCTGCTGATACAGGAAATCGTCGTCGGCCTCCAGCATCCGGTCGGTGAAGAACCGTTCCGCAAAAAACTGCATGTGGCTGATAAAACGGGAATAATGGATGCTTTCCTTATCCGGGTTCCAGTTGATCGTATACGTGACCAGGGTCACGATATTGCCGATGAACTTTGCCGCCCGCATGGCGTCGTACTGAGATCCTTCGTCCTTCTGGGCGTTCACCACATGGAACGCCACATTGGCCGCCTCCTCGTCGGAAAGCCGGAATCCAAGCCGCTTCTCCAGCACATCCAGGGCAAAGAGACCGATCTGGTACTCGGTGGGATAAAAGGTCTTCAGCTCCCAGAACACCCGGTTGGTGATGACCAGTCCCTGCTTCTGCCGTTCCACGGCAAAATAAAGGTGATCGGTCAGGGCCAGATAGATGTGTTCATTCAGCTTAGCAGAAAGGGTCTGCTCCGCATAGTCCACGATCTCCTGGGTGATCTCCAGATAAACCGGCGGGATCGCGCTTAACAGCTCTGCCAGCTGCCTGTGATCCGTGGAGGACAGCATCATATAGATCCTGCCGTCCCCGCTCAGCTCCACCTGCTCCCCAGGCTTTCTGCCGTATCCGATGCCCTTCTGCAGGACGATGAATTCCTTCTGCGTTCCGTCGGATACCAGGACCACGCTGGAATTGAGAACTTTGACAATGCGAAGCATGGCCGCTTCCTCCCCTTGTTTTTTAGTCCATATCCGCTCCGTTGGTGCGGATCACTTTCTGATACCAGTAAAAGCTGTCCTTGCGGCTCCGCTTTAAAGTGCCGCCGCCCAGATCGTCCTGATCCACATAGATAAATCCGTACCGTTTGCTCATCTGGCTGGTGGAGGCGCTGATCAGATCGATAGGCGCCCAGCTGGTGTAGCCCATCAGCTCCACGCCGTCGTCGATGGCCTTTTCCATCTCCTTAAAATGCCGGCGGAAATACTCGATCCGGTAGGGATCGTGGATGCTTCCGTCCGCTTCCACCGTATCCCGGGAGCCGATGCCGTTTTCTACGATGAACAGCGGCTTTTTGTAGCGGTCGTACAGCTCGATCAGGGAGATCCGCAGTCCCACCGGATCCACCTGCCAGCCCCATTCGCTGGATTCCAGGTACGGGTTTTTCACGCCCAGGACCGTATTGCCCGGCGTCCGCTCTGCGTTGGGATCCACGGATTCCGTCATACTCATATAATAGCTGAAGGAAACGAAATCCACAACCCCTTCCCGGATCAGGTCCAGGTCGCCGTCTTCCATCTGGATCTGGATCCCCCGCTTCTCCAGATCCCGCAGGATCATCCGGGGATACTCGCCGAATACCATCACGTCGGAGTAGAACATATTTTCCAGGTTCTTCTTCTGGGTCGCCGCCACATCCTCCGGCGCGCAGGTCCGGGGATAGGTGGTCAGCTTCGTCAGCATACAGCCCATCTGGCTGCCCGGGATCATGGCGTGGCAGTCTTTGGCCGCGATGGCAGCTGCCACGAACTGATGGTGCAGGGCCTGATAGCAGCAGGCAGTCTCTCCCGCCTCCCCGCACTGGTCCGGGATGATCCCGGCGGTGATGAAGGAATGGCGGTGGATGCTGTCTACCTCGTTGAAGTTCAGCCAGTATCTGACGTATTTTCCGTAGTGTTCAAAGCAGGTGCGGCAGAACCGGACGAACAGGTCCACCACCCGGCGGTCCGTCCAGCCGTTGTATTTTAGGCTGAGTGCCAGGGGCATCTCATAGTGGGACAGGGTTACTAACGGCTCGATTCCCAGCCGCTTCATCTCTTTGAACACGTCCTCGTAGAACTTCAGGCCCTCGGCATTGGGCTCCTCCTCCTCGCCGGTGGGATACAGACGGGTCCAGGCAATGGACAGGCGGAACACCTTAAAGCCCAGCTCCGCAAACAGGGCCAGATCCTCTTTGTAATGATGATAGAAATCAATGCCCCGCCGCTTGGGATAATAGGTGTCGTCCTCATCCGCCATCGCCGCCTTGATCGCTTCCGTGGAGATGGCTACGTGGGCCTTGTAATTTTTCACGTCCACATTGGGCTTATAGGTGGCCACGTCGTCTACAGACCAGCCCTTTCCCCCTTCCTTCCAGGCGCCTTCCACCTGGTTGGCAGCTACTGCGCCACCCCATAAAAATCCTTCCGGAAAACTCATTTGCATTATCCCCTTTCAGTCAGACTTAAGATGGCGCTGCCCTGCTTCACCATGCCGGGGGTTGCCGTCTCCATCTGGAATTTGGCCGGATTGGCAACGATCACCGGGGTGATCAGGTCATAACCCTCTTTCTTTAATGCCTTCATGTCAAATTTTAAGAGCAGCTGTCCGGCTTTCACCCGGTCGCCGTCTTTGACCTGAGCGTCAAAATACTTGCCTTCCAGCTTCACCGTATCCAGGCCCACATGCAGCAAAAGCTCCGCACCGTTGTCGCACACCATGGAAATGGCGTGTTTGGATTCAAATACCGTAGAGATCACCGCGTCTGCCGGTGCGTACAGCTCGCCCTTTTCCGGGATCACAGCCATGCCCTCTCCCAGGATCCCGGCGGAAAATACCTCGTCGTTCACCTCGCTTAAGGGGACCAGCTTGCCGTCTAAGGGACTCTGGATCATGGCTGCGCCATCTCCTGCCTTAGGCGCCTTGCTTTCTGCCAGATCCTCATCCTTGAACAGGATGAAGGTAGCGATAAAGGAGGCCGCCAGAGCCACGCCGAAGCCGGCAAAGCCCCAGACGATGTTCATGCTGTTCTCTACGTCTACGAACATGGCCATGCCTGCCAGGCCGGGGCCCATGGCTACGAACGCCTTTAAGCCGGTCAAGCCTACGGTCAGACCGCCGATGAAGCTTCCGATCACCACGCCGGTCATCGCCCGCTTATGCTGCAGGGTCACGCCGTACAGAGCCGGCTCGGTGATGCCGAAGATCGCGGAGATGCCTGCGGAGATCGCCGCGGAACGCAGGTCGTTGTCCTTGGTGCGCAGAGCCACGGCGAAGCATGCGCCGCCCTCAGAGATATTATGCGCCAGAGAAGCCGGCATGTAAAGCAGTTCCTCGCCCATTTCTGTAATAGAAGTAACAGCGTAGGGGACCAGGGCCTTGTGCATGCCCATGGCGATCATGAACGGCAGGATCGCAGCCAGGAGCGCCACGGCAAGCCAGCCAAGCTTGTCATACAGGAACAGGATCACCGCAGTCAGGCCCTGACCAACGGTAAATCCAACCGGCCCTAAGAACAGCAGGGTCACCGGGACTACCACCGCGAAGCAGACCATGGGCACAAAGAATACCCGGATCGGCTTGGGCGAGATCTTGGTCACAAATTTTTCCACAAAATACAGGAAGCCTACGCTTAAGATCGCCGGGAACACCTGATAGGTATAGGCGATGTTCTGGAGCTGCATGCCGAACAGCACGGCTCCCCCTGAGATCAGCGACGTCATAGCCGGAAGGATCAGCGCGCCCACAGACGCTACTGCCACCAGCCGGTTGCAGTTTAACTTGGTAGACATGGTGACCGCCACCATGATGGGCAGGAAGTAAAGGGCCGCGTCCGCCGCCTGGTATAAAACGGTGTAGAGTACGCTGCCGGAATCCATCACATGGATCAGCGTCAGAAGGGACAGCAGCGCCTTTAAGATACCGGCGCCTGCGATGGCCGGGACCAGAGGCTGGAAGATCCCCACGATGAAATCCAGCGCCATCGCGCCGAAGTCCTTCTTCTCTCCCGTGGGAGCTGCTCCGCTGCCGCCGGAGAAGGTCCCCAGCTTCATCAGCTCATCGTAAACCTCGATCACATCATTTCCAATAACGACCTGGCACTGATTCCCGCTGCTGATCACACCCATGACCCCGGAGATCCCCTTCAGCGCCTCTTTGTCCACCTTGCCCGGGTCTGCGATGGAAAAACGCAGTCGGGTGGAGCAATGCTCCAGATGGGACACGTTGGCTTCGCCGCCTACGTGCTTCAACACTTCTTTTGCAATCCCTGCATAATTCTTTGCCATAACCTCTTCTCCTTTTTCATGATTGATCTTGGCCAAAGATCGTCCGCCCCGACATGTTCTTTTGGTTTCAGAAGGCAGTTTGGAATACCCTTCCAAAAGGCAACAAAAAAGACCGAGTTAAATAAGCATACGAAAAATGCCTATCTAATCCGATCCTGCCTGCATCACCAGTAACATGTCTCTTAGACTGCAATCATCATATCAGATCCGGGCGGTTCTGGCAATGGGTGATACTGCTAAATCCGAAGGGCGGTTTTTGGTGGGTATGCACAAAGGGATTTGCTGGAACACCCGGATCCGTTCATGATATAATAGGTTTTAGAAACCCCAGAACCATGAGAGGAGGCAATGCTTATGAACAACCTTACGATCCAATGGAACGGCCATTCCTGCTTTTTGGTCGCCTGCGGCGGCTGGACCATCGTGCTGGATCCCTATGCCCCGGATTCTGTCCCCGGCCTTCCGCCTCTGGCGCTTTCGGCGAACCAGGTCCTGTGCAGCCACGGCCACAGCGACCATGGATATGCGGAAGGAGTGCGGATCCTGTCGGGAGAAAGGAATCCTTTCCAGATCCGGACCATCGACACCTTCCACGACGATCAGAAGGGAGCCCTGCGGGGACCGAACCGCATCCATATTCTGGAGGCAGAGGGGCTGCGGATCGCCCACCTGGGGGATTTGGGCTGCATGCCTGCGCCACAGGAGCTGGACCAGCTGACCGGGCTGGATGTGCTGATGATCCCGGTTGGCGGCTACTATACCATCGACGCCGCCCAGGCTCACGATCTGGCTGTCCGGCTGGCTCCCCGCATCACCATCCCCATGCACTACCGATCCGACCGGTTCGGGTATCCGGTGATCGGGACTTTGGATCGGTTTACGGAGCTTTGCAAAGACGTGTGCGTCTATCCGGGGAATGCGCTGGAGGTGGATGGAGAGACCAAGACGCAGACAGCGGTGCTGACGCTGCCGTAGGGGGCAGCCGGTTCTTAACTGACTAAGCTGTATCTCATAACTTCCCAGTTCTTCGTGCAGAATTTTCGGCTTTCGCGTTACCGGCCTCCGCGCGCTTCCCCCGCGGTCATCCGGTACCCGAAATGCCGCATGGTTACGATGGAAACGTTGGTTTTCAGCGTCTGCAATTTCTTCCGCAGAAACGAAATATAGGTCTCCACAATGTTGTCGGCCGCGTCGGAGCCTGCGCCCCACACCCGTTCCAGGATTGCTTCCTTGGAGACTACGATCTCTTTATTCAGCATCAGGATCCGCATGATCTCATATTCCTTCCGCCCCAGCTGGATGCTCTCCGCTCCGGTCTTCAGGCAGTAGGTGGACTGGTCCAGGGTCAGGTCCTGATAGGTGAGGCACTCGGGGAGGATCTCTCCCCGCCTCCGCACGATGCTGCGGACCACCGCCACCAGCTCCTGGCTGTCAAATGGCTTCTCCAGGCAGTAATCCGCTCCGCTCTCCAATCCGGCGATCACGGCCTCCACCTGGCTTTTCCCGGTCAGCATCAGCACCGGGACCTGGCAGCCCCTGGCCCGGGCCTGCTTTATGATCGCCGCCCCGTCTGCCTCCGTAAGGCCGCCGTCTATGATCACGGCGTCGTAGGCATCCTCGTCCACCAGGTAACCGCCGCTGGCTCCGTCCGTACAGATATCCGATTCAAACCAGTTCTGCCGCAGGATATCCTGGATGCCTCCTGCCAGGCGCGGGTCCTCCTCGATGATCAAAATACGCATTGTGCTCCGCCTCCCTTTTCTGAACTGATTTTCCCCTATTTTCCAGGGGCGGTCAAGGGCTTTCACAGAGAGTTCAGAAAGCCGTCACAGCTTGTTCACAGATCACCGGCTGCGGATCTCCCGGCGCATAAAGCTGATATAGGAACCGGCAAACACCGCCGCCGTTAAAGCCAGCAGGCCCACCAGATGGGGCCATACCAGCAGCAGGCTCTGGCCCAGGGACAGGTATCCGGTGATCGCGCCGGACAGCTGCTGGGGCAGGATCACGTTCATAGACCGGACACCTGGATCCATAATGGTGCTGACCGCCTCGCTGTACAGATAGTACGGGGAAATGCGGTTTAAGTTTAAGTTCAGCTCATAGTAATCCAGCAGATCCCCCATGGTCCCGATGTGTTCTAAGGGATACAGCGCCCCCAGCAGGATGCTGACCACCATGGTCATGAACAGGGCAAAAAAGAGCCAGACCGCGATGCCCAGCATAGCCGAGGTGGCCGAGTGGCGGCAAAGGACGGAGAACAGGATGGACAGCGCCAGCCAAAAGCAGATGTAGACGGTGGTAAAGCATAAAAATACAAACAGCCGCCCGATCTCCTCCGCCTCCGGCAGGATGCCGGTGGTCAATAGGCCGATGGCTCCCACTAAGATCCCCATGGCAAATACCATGACCGCGATGATCGTGGCGCCAGCCAGGAATTTGCCGTTGATCACCGCGTCCCGGTAGATGGGCTGGGACACCAGTCGGTTCAAGGTCCCCTCGGACCGCTCACTGTTGATGGCGTCAAAGCCCAGGGTCAGGCCCACAAAAGGCCCCAGCAGGGCGATGAAGGAAGCAAAGGAGGGGATCCCGTTCCCGCTGACGGTGAACAATTTTAAAAAGATAAAGTTCTTATCGCTGCTGATGGCTGAGGGAAGCCCCTCCAGCGCTCCGTATACCCCGGCAAAGCTGGTGAGCAGGATCAGACCCAGGACGATCAGGAACCGGCGGCTCCGTATGTGGTCCGCCATCTCCTTCTGATACAGGGCGATCAGGCCGCTGCTCTGGTCTGCGCCGCTCCGGTCTGCGCTACTCCAGTCTGCACTGCTCCGGTCTGCACTGCCCCAGTCTGCGTTGCTCCGGTTTTCTCCGGAATCCACAGCGGCTCCCGGCTCCTGTCCGAAAGAACCCTGCCGGTGGATCTTAGGAATGGCTAATGGTTTCATATACCTCCTCCTCCCCTGCTTTCTCGAAATATCGTGCATAAATCTCATCCAGATCGCTGCCCCGCTGGCGCAGATGGGTCAGCGTATAGCCTTCCTCCAGGGAATGGCGGAGAAGCTGGCGCTTAAGATCATTGCGGGAACGGACGCAGTAGATATCCCCCTCCCGCTTGACGCTCTCTACATTTCCCAGCTGCTCTAACAGCTCCCGGAAGCCGGGATCGTCCGGCATGGCCGCAGTCTCTAACACCTGATAGCTCTGCTGGTCCACCTGGCGGGCCAGCTCCTCGATCCGTCCGCAGGCGATCAGTCTGCCTTCCACGAACAGGCCCACCCGGTCACAGATCTGCTGGATCTGGTACAGCTGGTGAGAGGAGATCAGGATCGTCCGGCCATCCTTCCTGGCCAGCTCCACGATCAGATCCATCAGCTCGTGCATGCCCTCCGGGTCGATGCCCAGGGTCGGCTCATCCATGATCACCACGCTGGGATCCTTCATCAGCACATCGGCAATGCCCAGACGCTGGCGCATGCCCCTGGAATAGGTGCCGGTCTTCTGATCCGCCGCTTCTTCCATCCCTACCCGCTTCAAAAGCTGGCTGCACCGCTCCTCCACCACAGAGGCGGGCAGGCCGTTCAGCCTTCCGGTAAACCGCAGGTTCTCCCGCCCGGTCAGATCACTGTAAAATCCTACATTATCCGGCAGGTAGCCCACCGTCCGTTTCACCCGGATAGCGTCTCGGGTACAGTCTATCCCGCCGATCCACGCCTGCCCCTCCGTAGGCTCCGTCAGCCCCAAAAGCATCAGGGTGGTGGTGGTCTTCCCTGCTCCGTTCGGCCCCAGGAGGCCAAAGATCTCTCCGGGACGGATCTCCAGGTTTAAGTCAGAGACGGCCTCTTTCTCGCCATACCGCTTGGTCAGATGGCTGGTGCGGATGATAAAGGGGTCTGCTCCCAGTTGTTCCATGGTTTCTTCAGGCATTCTGCTCCCTCCTTTCCGTTCGTCCGCGCTTACCGCCGCCCATATTTCTGAAAGATATAGCCAAGGCCCCCGGCTACCGCCACGATGATCAGGATCGCCGCAAAGCCCCACAGGGTGGAGGTCTTCACCGTCACCCGGAAATCCTGGACCGCGCTGGTCTCGCTGCAGCTGGCGGTGAAGGATGCGGCGTAGTCGCCGGTGATGGCGCTAGACTCCGGCTTTACGTGGGCCACCACCTGAGTGGTGGAGCCGGCAGGGATGGAGGCGATGGTGTTGTCCTCCAGGTTATCGTAGGTCACGGTCCAGCCAGAGGGAACGGATGAGGTAAGGGATACATTTTCCAGATCCGAGTTGCCTGTATTGGTGATGTTTAAGGTAACGTCCGATTCCTTGTTCGCCTGGGCGTCAAAGCTCAGCAGACCGTCCGGCGTGGTAATGGTCATGGAATAGGTCCCGGTGATCACCACCTCCAACTCCGTGTTCAGGGTCTCGTCGGCGGAAATGGCGCTGATGGGAATGGTGTATTCCCCGGCCGCGATCATCTCCGGCGGCACCACGGTCACCGTCAGGCCCTTGCTCTCCCCGGATTCCAGATCGATGCCTGCGATCTTGGTGCTCTCCGACGCCGGGGTAAAGCTGACGTTCCACCCGGCCGGAGCCTGAGCCGATAAGCTGTAGGATTTGGTCGTGAGGCCATTGTTGATCAGGGTGGTGCTGAACTGGAAGGTCGTTCCGGTGGCTCCCTCCTGCTTCGGATACTCCGAGGTGAAGCTGCCGGCGCCGGCCTGGTCCTCGCTGATGGTAAAGCGCAGGGGAAGGGATGCGGACGCGCCGTTTTCTCCCTGGGCGTCCACCACGGCCTCATAGACGCCCTCTGCCATCTCCTTGGGCACCGTCACGTGCAGGGTCATGGATGCGCCGGTCTCTCCCGGTTCCACGTAGATGCGCTCGATCTGATAGCTGCCGCCCTGGAGATAGCCGTCCCAGCCCTCCGGGAGGGAAGACACACTTACGTCCGCGTTCATCCCGGCCCCGGTGGAATTTTTAAGGTTAATGGAAATGCTTAAGCTGTCGCCGGGCTTCACTGACATACCGGGATAGCTGGTGGTCATGGTCAGGCCGCCTGCGGCGTGGGCCGTCATCCCGCTCCAGAAAAACAGAGCCAGGATCAGCGCCGCGCCCAGTACGACGCGGCATAGTTCTTCTAAGGATCGTTGTTTTACCGTGATTTTCATAAAGTTCCTCCTTTTCCCTGCCTGGCAGGGGTATTTCCTTTTTCTCCTAATCTTACTGGGGGAACCTTAAATAAAGCTGAAAGAAATCTGAACAATGTGTGAACGGCGGGATCGGAATTGGTTGACGAACAGGAAAAGATGGGGTACTATCAACTTACAGAAGAAACTTACAGATGATGTTGTAGTCAGAACAACGATTTGATCTCTTGATAGAGAATCGCGCAAGGAGGTCGTTTATGCCGCTGCCAAAAGAGCATCGTTATACATCAGAAGACTATTGGAATTTACCGAAGGAACAGCGATCGGAGCTGATCGACGGCCAGCTGTATGATATGGCTCCTCCCAGCTTTCAGCACCAGAACCTGTCCAGTCTGCTGCATATTGCCATCGGAAGCTATATCCAGGCAAACCATGGGACCTGTAAGGTCCTTGCAGCTCCGTTTGCGGTGAATCTGGATGCCCAGGATCACAATTGGGTAGAGCCTGATCTCTCGGTGATCTGCAACAGGGAGAAGCTGACGGAACGCGGCTGCCTTGGAGCGCCGGATCTGATCATAGAGATCGTCTCCCCCTCCAGCCGCAAGATGGATTACCGCACCAAGCATAGCCTCTATGCCAATGCAGGCGTCCGGGAATACTGGATCGTGGACCCGGAAAAAGAAAAGACGGTGCTGTATCGTTTTGAGGAGGATGAAGCTCCGGTCATCTATCCCTTTGATCAGACGATCGGATCTGGGATCTTCCGGGATCTGGACATCCGGATATCGGATCTGCTGGAAGGATGATGGATCGCATGTCCAGAACGCGCTCCTGTTGGGGAGATATTACTCCATCAGCGCTTTCAGGACAGCTATGATCTGTCCGTACTCAATCTTCTCCGCATAGGCAAACTGCTTGCGGTATTTCACCCAATTCTGCAGGATCACCTGTGCGGAGATATTTTTCTGCTTGGCGATATTGCGGATTCGGGCTTTCAAACTCATTGCTTTACTCATAGCAGTACCTCCAGATATTGCCGCAGCACATTTGCGATTCGCAGCTGCGTGGCGTATGTGTTCAGCTTATTCAGATTCTTTTTCGGGTTGGCAGCATACATCTTCAGCGCCGCAAGAAAAGTCTCCGTCCCCAATTTATTCCGGCTCCGGATCACATCACAGATGGTGCGCTCAAGGTCATAGACAGGAACCATATTCCCCGCAGGGGTAGGCAGAGCGCTCCGCCCCAGTTCAAACAGCTCCGGCTTGATGTAATAGACCTTGCACTCTGCTTTGATCGCAGTGGAAGGGGCAGAGTCGGAAGGGGCAGTGATGGTGTGCTCAAAGGGCGTCCGGTCAGAAATCCCGTGAAGAAACAGAGCCGTTTCATGGGAGAAAATAATGTGATCAGACCGTTTGCTGATGGACAGAAGTTCATCCTGTATTTCATCAGGCAAGATGTATTGCCCCTTTACGATGCGGTGGATTTTATCTTTTTTGCATAACTTGTAGAGCATGGCTTTTGAGATGCCATGCTCTGTTGCTGTTTTTGTATCAATAATACCGCCATGCTCTTTCGCAATGACGGCGAGTTCGGCCATAAAATCCATTCGTTCACCTCGATATAAGAATACAACCATATTGTAGACAATATCGGTATGAAAGTCAACGGATACTCAAAAAATAATCACAATATCAAATGCAAAATTAAGACCAAAGTAAACACAAAAATCTTTTCCAGGGAAAGGGTATAAAAAAGGAGCTGCTGCTCTTGCAACAACTCCTTGAAGCTCCCGGCCGGACTCGAACCGGCGACCCACGCATTACGAATGCGTTGCGCTACCAACTGCGCTACGGAAGCGTGAAAAATGCTTTGGATGGTCATCTTCATCCAAAGCATCCATGACCTCACCGGGAATCGAACCCGGGTTTACGCCGTGAGAGGGCGTCGTCTTGACCGCTTGACCATGAGGCCATATTCCTAAAACATCCTTACCTGTCAAAGGTAAGTCGAGGCGACAAGATTTGAACTTGCGACCTCTGCGTCCCGAACGCAGCGCTCTACCAAACTGAGCCACGCCTCGATACCTTTGATAGTATAATATGAGTTGTGTGAATTGTCAAGAAAAACTTTACAATTTTTGACGAAAAATTTTGCAACTGAAGTGAAAAGTTTATTTCCACTTTGAATACCGAAAAGTAGATTTTAGTCTTTCACTCATTTCCTCTTCTACAAAAGTTGCTTTTAGTCTTACACTTATCCTGTCTGACAGCTGCCGGAAAGGCTGGTATCACCTATGAAAAACTCTAATTCTTTTACACATTTGACCCTGGAGGAACGACGCATCATCCTTGCCGGCATTACCAATGGTTCTACCAAAACCGCGATCGCCCAGACCATCGGAAAGGACAAGTCCACCGTCGGCAAAGAAATCAAGCTTCACCGGAAACTCACTCATAAGTGTAACATGCCTCTTGAATGCAATAACTACCGCAAATGCATCTTTGGCCGCCAGTGTGTCCCGGACTGTCCCAACTACAGCCCCTTCCGCTGTTCCCGGCGTGACCGTTCCCCTGGCGCCTGCAACGGCTGTTCCAGCTGGTCCCGCTGCCGTTTTGACAAATACCAGTACATCCCCGAAGATGCCCATTTAGACTACCGCTCCCTCCTTGTTGACTCCAGGCTGGGCGTTAACCTGACCGTACAGCAGGCAAAGGCAATGGCCTCCATTATCGCTCCCCTGCTCAAACAGGGACACTCCCCCTACCAGATCGTCACCAGCCACCCGGAACTGGGCATTTCCGAGAAGACCCTTTATAACTACATCGAGCAGGATGTTTTCCATGAAGTCGCTGGCATTACCGTCATGGACCTGCGCCGCCAGGTATCCCGCAAGCTCCCCAAAAAGAAGGCTGCTGGATATAAAAAACGGGCTGACAGGAAATATCTGGTTGGAAGGACTTATAAAGACTATCACGCATTTCTTTCCGATCATCCGGATGTTTTTGTCGTCCAGATGGACACGGTCTATAACGATGAGAACAACGGACCCTTTATCCAGACTTTTAAGTTTGTAAAGCCCGGTCTCCTTTTTGCCGTTTACCACACTGAGAAAACCTCCTTCTCCATGCGGAAAGGGGTAGATCTGCTGGAAGCCATCCTTGGAGGGACTCTGTTCCGGAAATACGTCCAGGTCCTCCTCACCGACAGAGGCTCTGAATTTTCAGCTGCTGATGCCATGGAAATCGGTTCTGACGGTACCAGAAGAACACGGGTATACTACTGCGATCCCATGCAGTCCGGGCAGAAAGGAACCTTGGAGAATAAGCATATCGAACTGCGTTACATCCTTCCAAAAGGCACGGATCTGAAGGCATTGGGGCTGACTGGACAAGAAGCCTTGAACCTGGCCCTCAGCCATGTGGATTCCGCTCCGGAGGAATCTCTAGGCGGCAGGAGCCCGCTCGAGCTTACAGAGTTCCTGTACCCGGACCTTTTTGAAAAGCTGTGTGCCTTTGGGCTCCGCTTGATCCCAAAGGATCAGGTGGTCTTAAAACCATACCTGTTAAAAAAGTAAGTAACTAAACGAAAAGAAAAACAACAGGCGGCTGTCCGGCCCCATATCGACGTTGCAAGTGGAAGTTAGTCCTACCCTCTTTAAAAACATGACTAAAATCCGCTTTTTTGCTGTGCCCGGAAATAACCCTTCAAAGCCATGAACCTGTTGTTTTCTTTATGTATTGTAACACTAAATTCCACTAAAAGAAACAAAAAAGCAGCAATTACCCCAATTTTGTAAGAGTAATTGCCACTTTTATTTTCGGCATTTTCAAAGTGGAAATAAACTTTTCACTTCAGC
>DVLJ01000148.1 GCA_018715565.1 Candidatus Ventrimonas merdavium | reverse complement strand
CTTGTACGGAATTCACTCACCCTAAATTTTATTACAAATCGCGGTACGTGTCAAGAAAAAAAGCCCTTTCTCAGGGCATTTTTCACAAACCATTTTCAGGAAACGGACCGGCCTCCGCCTCCCGCTGCCTCCGCCGCTGCCGGCTCTCCTCCTGGGAAAAAACGCACCCGCAGTAGTCCTGCCGGTACAGCCCGTGCTCCCCGGAAAGCTCCACGCTCCGCTTGTATCCGTTCTTCTTCTTAAAATCCGACGGCAGGTGCTCCACCTGGAAGATCCGCCCCACTTCCTCCCCGATGGCGTTGAGCTTCTCCGCGTTCTTTAACGGGCTGATGCTTAAGGTGGTGGTGAAGTAGTCAAACCCGCCCTCCCGGGCAGCCTTGGCCGCCTCCTCCAGGCGCAGGCGGTAGCAGGCCATGCACCGCTCGCCTCCCTCTGGGTCCTTTTCATGGCCCCGGCTGGCCTCATAGAACCGCTCCGGCTCATAGGGGCCGGCCGCAAAGGAGATGGGATGGACCGGGTCCAGCTCTCCGATCAGCCGCTCCTGCTCCTTCACCCGGGTCTGGTACTCCGCCTCCGGGTAAATGTTCGGGTTATAATAAAACACGGTGATCTCAAAAAAAGCAGACAGATACTCCAGCACGTAGCTGCTGCAGGGCGCGCAGCAGCTATGCAGCAAGAGCCGGGGTACCCGGCTCTCTTCTGTGATCTGTCTGATGATCTGTTCTAATTCTCTCTGATAATTCCTGGGGTTCATACCTTGCCTTTCCCTTCCAGGCCTGTCTCTTACAGGAAATCCCGGATCCGCTTGCTCCGTACCGGATTGCGCAGCTTCCGCAGGGCCTTGGCCTCGATCTGACGGATCCGCTCTCTGGTCACGTTAAACTCTTTTCCCACTTCCTCCAGGGTCCGGGGATGGCCGTCCTCCAGGCCGAAGCGCAGGACGATGACCTGCCGCTCCCGCTCCTTTAAGTCGCCTAACAGAGCGTCGATGTGCTCCCGCAGCATCACCGACTCCACGTTGCCCTCCGGGGTCAGCACGTTGTTGTCCGCCACGAAATCCCCTAAGTTGGAATCGTCCTCCTCGCCGATGGGGGTCTCTAAGGACGCCGGCTCTCTGGCGATCTGCATGATCTCCATCACCTTGTCCTCGGACATCTCCAGGGCGTCCGCCAGCTCGGTCACCGACGGCTCGTATCCCAGCTCCAGAGTCAGCTTTCTCTGCATCTTCGACATCTTGTTGATGGTCTCCACCATATGCACCGGCACGCGGATGGTCCGGGCCTGGTCTGCCAGCGCCCGGGTCACAGACTGACGGATCCACCAAGTAGCGTATGTACTCAGCTTATATCCCTTTGTATAATCGAATTTTTCCACGCCTTTAATAAGCCCCAGGTTCCCTTCCTGGACCAGATCCAGGAAGCTCATGCCGCGGCCTGTATAACGCTTGGCAATGCTGACCACCAGGCGCAGGTTCGCCTCGATCAGCCGTTCTTTTGCATATTCGTCGCCCTCTGCCTTCTTCTTCGCCAGGACCAGCTCCTCATCTGCACTGAGAAGCGGCACCGTTCCGATCTCCTTTAGATACATGCGGACCGGATCCTCGGTCCCGATGCCTTCTAACAGGTCTACCGCATCCAGTTCGATGTCTTCGGCTTCCTTCATGAAGCTGTCGTCTACGTCCAGGTCCTCGTCGTCCAGGAGCAGAGCCTCCTCCGATAATAGATTCTCATCGATCACCGGTACTACGTCAATGTGTTTCTCTTCCAGGAAATTGTAGATCTGCTCCATCTGCTCCGGGCCCAGGCTGTCTCCGGCAAAAAAGTCGTTGATCTCCCCAACGTCCAGCGCGTTCTGCTTGGTCTTGGCAAATTCTACCAATTTACTGAGCTTTTTTAAAAAATCGTTTTTTTCCACAGTAACGTCCTTTCAACACAAAGGTCTTTTTTCATTCTTATACATCATATCATTATATACCAGCAATCCTCAGATTTCAACATTTTTCTGTCGAAGAACGGGGTTTTTTTGTCCCGCCCCGCCGGATGATGACCTGACGCTGGAGATTTTCCACGTCCACCACGGTCCGGCTCCCGCCGAATTCGCCGTCCAGCACCCAGTCCACCGGTTCGGGGGACTCAAAATGGATGGAACGGGTCTTGAATTTGTAGACCCAGTCGTTGTCCGAATCGTCCCGCACTAAGAGACCGGATACCACAGTGGAAAACTCCTTGGGAGACTTGGGCATCCGGATGAGCAGCACCTCGAACAGACCGTCGTCCAGGGCCACGTCCTGATTTACCAGCCCCTTAAAGCCGCCCACGCTCATGGTGTTGGTGACCATGCCGAAGATAAATTCCCCTTCCAGCTCGCCCTCGTCCCAGACTACCCGCTGCCGGTACGCCTTCATGCCGGCCAGGCTTTTCACGCCTTCCAGCAGATAGGCCTGATGGCCCAGGATGTTCTTCTTATCCTGAGGCGTCAGATAAGAGACCTCGGTAAATGCCCCGAACCCGGCCACATACACGAAATACCGCTCCCCGCAGAACCGGCCCACATCGATGGCGAAGGGCTCTCCCAGGGCCGCCCCCAGCGCCGCAGTCCCCATCTTCCGGGGAAGCTTTAAGCTGGAAGCGAAATCATTGGTCGAGCCGGACGGGATGTAGCCTAAGGTCACCGGACGGGGCAGCTCCATCAGGCCGCAGACCGTCTCATTCAGAGTCCCGTCCCCGCCGCAGCAGACGATCAGCTCTTTTCTCGCTCCATACCGGATCACCGCCTGCTTGGCGTCCAGCGCCTCCTGGGTGATGTACACCTGCACCTGATACCCGGCCTTGATGAACACGTCCAGGATCTCCAGAAGCCGGTTCCGGACCTTCTCCTTGCCGGATTTGGGGTTCACGATCAGGAGCATCTGTTTCTTTCCTGCCATGCGCTCACCGCCTTTCTCTCATTATCCTCCGTTTATCAGCTTTGTATACCTGCCAAATGCATTGGGCAGGGCATAGTCGCTCTGCAGCCGGCCCTTGTCCACCGCCAGATAGCGCTCCGGGATCCCCTTCTCCAGGGTGACCCGGTAGCCCTTCATATGCCACTCCACGTGGGAAAAGATATGCTTGGCCGCAGGCAGGGCCTCCACCTGGGCTACCCCTGCCTGGGAAAGGCCGAACGCCTCTGCCAGCTCCTCCGGCTTTAAGTATCCCTCCACATTGGGGAGCTCATAGAGGGAAGCCAAAAGCCCCGTATCCTCCCGCTTGCGCAGGCCCACCTGGCCTGCGTGCTCCAGGATGAGCACCGTCCGCTCCTCCAGCCGCCGCTTCTTCGGCGGGGTCTTGACCGGGATCTCTCCGATCAGGTCCTGCTTCCTGGCCAGGCAGATGGAGGCTAAGGGGCACGCTCCGCACTTTGGCGGGCCGTTGGGCACGCAGACAATGGCGCCGATCTCGATCAGCCCCTGATTGAACGCGCTGGCCGCGTCCTGGGGCATGGTCCGGCGCAGCTCCTCCTCCATCCACCGCTTGGTGGAGGCCTTCAGGATATCCTCCCGGCTGGCCGTCACCCTGGAGATCACCCGGAGCACGTTGCCGTCCACCGCCGGCACCGGACGTCCGAAGGCGATGGAGGCGATGGCCCCCGCCGTGTAGCTCCCGATGCCGGGCAGGCTCAGCAGATCCTCGTACTCCGAGGGCATCCGGCCGCCGAACCGTTCCTGGATCTCGATCGCCGCCTTTTTTAAGTTCCTTGCCCGGTTATAATAACCAAGGCCCTCCCAGAGCTTCATCAGCCGGTCGTCCTCCACAGACGCCAGGGCCGCTGCATCCGGCAGCGCCTCCATAAAGCGCTCAAAATATGGCTTTACCGCCTCTACCCGGGTCTGCTGGAGCATGATCTCCGAGATCCACACCCGGTAAGGCTCCGGATCCTCCCGCCAGGGGAGCACCCGGGCGTGGGCCTCATACCAGGCCAGCAGCGGGCGGTTCATCGCCCGGAGCCGGTCAGAAAGGGAAAGCTCCTCCCCCTCCCGCTCTAAGACCTGCAGGCGGCCGTACTGCTGCCGCAGCCTGGACGCCTGGTCCTCTGCGTTCTCATATGAGGCCTGGCCTTCTGTCTTTTCATACATAACCGTATACTCCTCTTACGGACACCTCGCCGGACAATACGGTCCGGACGGCGCCGTCTTCTGTCTGTACCAGCAGCTGGCCTTCCCGGTCGATGCCCAGGGCCGTGCCCTGCCACTCTCCTTTGGGATCCAGCACCCGCACCTGCCGTCCCCGGTTGACCAGGGACGCATTGTACTCCTCCAGCAGACCGGAGAGATCCATGGTCTCTAAAAACCGGCCGTGATACTCCTCCCAGGCCAGCAGGACGCTGGCCGCCAGAAGGGCGCGGTCCGCCGGTATCCCGGACTCTGCATAGAGCGAGGTGGCGGTGTCCCGGAGCTCCTTGGGGAATCCCGCGGTATTGGCATTGATCCCGATCCCCACTATGGCATAGCGGATGCGGGCCTGCTCCGTGCTCATCTCCGTCAGGATCCCGCATACCTTTCTGCCGTTCAACACTAAGTCGTTGGGCCACTTGATCTGGCAGGCCAGCCCGGTGGTCTCCCGGACACCCCGGGCCGCCGCCATAGCCGCCAGAAGGGTCATCATGGAAGCCTTCTCCGGCCCAAAGGCCGGACGCAGGACCAGGCTCATCCAGATCCCGGAGCCCTTGGGCGAGGACCAGGACCGGCCCCGCCGGCCTTTCCCTGCGGTCTGCTCCTCCGCCAGCACCAGGGTCCCGTCCGGGGCTCCCTGCTCCGCCTGCCTCCTGGCCTCCTGATTGGTAGAATCTACGGTATCGAGAAGTACCCGGCTGCGGCCGGCCTGGCGGGTGGCGAGGAGGGCGTCAAGCCGCTCCTCCCACCAGGCGGCCCCTTCTGGCCGGCGGACTGTCCCGTGCCCGCGATCCTCCCATGGCTGTCCCGTCTTATCCGTCTTATCCCTCTTATCCGTCTTGCCCGCCTTATCCATCGTATCCTCCATCCGGTCACCTCCACACGCTGACCGCGCTCAGCAGGCCGATGACGAACAGCAGGAACGCCAGGACCCACAGGGCGATGGCCGCCGCCTTTTTCTTCTTGCTGCGGACGCCGGCCTGGAGGCTGCTCCAGCCCTTGACGCCGTTTAATGCGGCGGCCAGCCAGAAGATCACGGGGAACAGAAAGCCGTGCTTCTCCGGATCCACAAATGCCAGCACGGAGCAGATCACCACCAGGACGCCTACCACGATGTGGAGCACGTCGATCATCGCCGCGGTGCCCCTGGGGTTTCGTTTTCTGTCATGAACATACATGGCCTATTCTCCCAACGTAGCCACCATCACTGCCTTGATGGTATGCATCCGGTTCTCTGCTTCGTCAAATACCTTGGAACGCTCAGACTCGAACACCTCGTCGGTCACCTCCATATCGGTGATGCCGAACCGCTCGCTCATCTCTTTTCCGATCTTGGTCTTCAGGTCATGGAAGGAGGGGAGACAATGGAGGAAGATAGCCTGGGGACCGGCGTTCTCCATCACAGCCATGGTCACTTTATACGGGGTCAGCTCCCGGATCCGCTCCTCCCAGACCTCATCCGGCTCGCCCATGGACACCCAGACGTCCGTATACACCACGTCCGCGCCCTTCGTCCCTTCCGTCACATCCTCGGTCAGGGTGATGGTCGCCCCGGACTCCTTGGCATAGCCCTGGCAGAGCGCTACCAGCTCCGGGCTGGGGAAATACTTCTTCGGCGCGCAGGCCACGAAATCCAGACCCAGCTTCGCGCATACCACCATCAGGGAGTTGCCCATATTGTAGCGGGCGTCGCCCATGTAGACCAGCTTGATGCCCTTTAACCGGCCGAAATGCTCCTTGACCGTCAGCATGTCCGCCAGCATCTGGGTGGGGTGGAACTCATTGGTCAGGCCGTTCCACACCGGGACCCCGGCGTGCTTTGCCAGCTCCTCCACGATATCCTGGCCGAAGCCCCGGTACTCGATGCCGTCGTAGATCCGGCCCAGTACCCGGGCGGTATCGGCGATGCTCTCCTTCTTGCCGATCTGGGAGCTGGCAGGCTCCAGATAGGTGGTCCCCATCCCCATATCGTGGGCCGCTACCTCAAAAGAGCAGCGAGTCCGGGTGCTGGTCTTCTCAAAGATCAGCGCCACGTTCTTCCCCCGGTAATGATCCACGGGGATCCCCGCCTTTTTCTTGCGCTTCAGCTCCGCTGCCAGGTCGATCAGATACAGGATCTCCTCCGGCGTATAGTCCTTCAATGTTAAAAAATGTCTTCCCTTTAAATCCATGACCATTCCTCCTCTAACCCATATCAGGCAGTTTCCGGAGTCAGCGGCGTCTTTGCCGCCGGCTCCGGAGCCTGCCCGTTCTTGTACTTCCTGGATCGTTTCTTTTCTTGGATCGCTTTCTGTTCTTTTCTTAGATCAATGCTTTTATTTCTCTTCTTCTTTGGCTACCTCAGCCAGGGAGGTGACCAGGCCCGCCAGGCCCTGCAGCTCCGACGGGATGATGATCTTAGTCGCCCGGCCGTTGGCCGCCGCGGCGAAGGCCTCCAGGCTCTTTAAGTGGAGCAC
>DVLJ01000147.1 GCA_018715565.1 Candidatus Ventrimonas merdavium | reverse complement strand
GTCAGCCCCACGGCCAGCACAAACTAGAACATAAATGGCACCATTCATACTTGAAATAATCGGTCTCGACGAAGATAAAAAGATAAAACCGTAAGACCCCCCAAGATTTTTACTTTCACTTCTAATGTAATCCTTTACCATTTTAATTTTCTTGTCTTTACTATACCCCGTAAATCCATATATCTTCTTCATAAGTATTTCCTCTTAAACCACATGATTTACTAGTATCTTCCCATTCATCCATTATTTATTGTTTGCAAACTTAATATCAATTATACCGTTTGAACACAATTCTTCACAGCTCACTATTCTATCAAATCTTTCGCTTCCATACTCAAATAAATATTACCATATTTTTATTTTCAACGCTATTTAAAATACATTAGTATGACCTTATTTTCATCATCGCCAAACGCCATTACGGATAATACTTTTTCTTAATTTCCGTACTGCTTTGCTCACAATTTGCCGTAGCCGCAATTCTGTCACTTCAAATTCAGCAGCTATTTCCTTCCGTGTTAGCTTAGTGTCAATGTAGTATATCTGAATAACACAGCGCTCTCTTTCTGTCAGACAACTGAAATCCAAATCGTCTATTCCCACATCACACAGATTTACATCATGAAGAAGATTCTCAGGATATTCTCTTTTTCTTGCCATAATACATTTCCTTTCATTTCAACATCATATCAGAAGCGATATGTAAGCGAGCAGTTTAACCGCTCGCCGAGTTTTCCCTCACAGCCGGCATTATTAGCCGAAAAGTCCAGAGAGAAGGGGAACCAGAGTAATGCCGATCAACGCTACACCGCCGCCGGCCATGAACTGTTCCATGGCTTGTCCCATCGTCTGCTTCATCGCTAGATCCCATGCCCGGCCCCCGGCCTCATACTTTCCGATTGCATTTTCCAAAAACTTATGCCATAATAAAACCGAAACTGAATAGAAATGACAGGTGCCAGGTAAGAGAGGGATCTCTCTTGATCTGGTGAAAAGGGAAACAGGTGCGAATCCTGTACGAACTCGTCACTGTATTTAGGGAGCGGGAGCGAACGGCCACTGGGAGACTGGGAAGGCAGCTTTTCTGCGGAGAACTATAAGCCAGGAGACCTGCCTGTCATTGTACGGGAAGTCATTCCAGACCACGAGTAATTGGTTGTACAAAGAAGAGCAGAGCGGGAATGCTGCTGATCGTCTGTGGTCCATTTACAGGATGTGTAAATGGATTTTTTGTTTCATAGGGGGAGTCTGTCTTTTGGGGCGGATGCCTCCGGCAGAGGATGTCTCCGTTAGAGGCGCATTCCGGCGTGTCGATGCTGCTGTGGTCCCGATGCTTTCCGTCCGTGTTAGCCTAATATCATGGAGGAGAGAACGATGAAAAAGAACTTGACGGCAGTTTTGACAGCAGCGTTGGCAGGATCTATCCTGCTGGCCGGATGCGGACAGCAGGCTTCCGCACCGGCTGCATCCGAGGTGGAGGAAACCATGGAGACAGCAGAAGGAACCGCAGAAGAGACGGGCCTGGCGGGCGCATCCGAAGCCGCAGGAGCAGAAGCGGCCGAGTCGGACGCGGCAGACGCGGATCAGGAGGCGGCAGACGAGGTGGCGGCCTTGATCGACGCGATCTATGTACAGGAAAGGACTGAGGATACCGACGCTCAGTGCCAGGAAGCGAAGGAGGCGTGGGACGCTTTGACAGAGGAACAGAAGGAACTGGTAGAAGGAGAGGCGGCAGACCCGGATTATTTTGGCCGGGATACCGGCGACGCGTCTAAGGACGATCCGCGCAATCAGGATGGAATCGGAGAGAACGAGCTCCTGGTGGTAAGCTTCGGCACGTCTTTTAACGACAGCCGGGCGGCAGATATCAAGGGGATCGAGGACGCGCTCCAGGAAGCCTATCCGGACTGGTCGGTGAGACGGGCATTTACCTCCCAGATCATCATCAACCATGTGCAGGCCCGGGACGGGGTGGCGATCGACAACATGGAACAGGCGCTGGAGCGTGCAGCGGCAAACGGAGTGAAGAACCTGGTCGTGCAGCCTACCCATCTGATGCACGGAGCGGAGTATGATGAGCTGGCAGAGGTGCTGGAGGCTTATGCGGACCAGTTTGAGACCGTGAAGCTGGCGGAGCCGCTTTTAGGCGAGGTCGGCTCTGACGCCACGGTCATCAATGAGGATAAAAAGGCGGTGGCGGAAGCCGTGACCGCGGAGGCGGTGAAGGACGCTGGCTATGAGAGCCTGGAAGCGGCCAGAGAGGACGGCGCGGCGTTCGTGTTCCTGGGCCACGGGACCTATCATACGGCTAAGGTTTCCTACAGCCAGATGCAGACCCAGATGGGCGAGCTGGGGTATGAGAATGTCTTTATCGGGACGGTAGAGGGCGATCCGGAGGAGACGGCCTGCGAGGCGATCCTGGAGGCGGCAGCAGAGGCCGGTTACACCAAGGTGATCCTCCGCCCGCTGATGGTCGTGGCAGGCGACCACGCGAACAACGATATGGCGGGAGAAGACGAGGATTCCTGGAAGAGCATGTTCGAGGCTTCCGGAAAATTTGAGCAGGTAGACTGCCAGATTTTAGGCCTGGGCAGTATCCCGGCGATCTGGGATCTGTATGTGGCCCATACGGCGGCAGCGATGGGAGAATAAGAGGTCAGATATGAGAAAAGCAGGAATCGGGATCATCTGCGCCGTGTGGATCTGCGGCGCAGCCCTCGGCGGATGCGCCGGCGGAAGCGGGCAGGCCGGGAGCCAGGAGGCAGGGATCCAGAACGCGGAGATCCAGAGCGCTTTGGCAGGAGCCGAGACAGAGGACGGAGAAGGAGGCGGAGCGGCGGCAGAGGTCAGAGAAAGCAGCGGGGCGGCGGGAGCAGAACCGGCGGTCCCGGCGTTAGAGGACGGGATCTACACCGCAGAGTTTGATACGGACAGCAGTATGTTCCACGTCAGCGAGGCCTGTGACGGCAAGGGGACCCTGACGGTGCAGGATGGGGCTATGACCATCCACATCTCTCTGGGGTCGAAGAACATCGTGAACCTGTATCCGGGGCTGGCTGAGGACGCCCGGAAGGAGGGAGCAGAGCTCCTGGAGCCTACGGTGGACTCCGTGACCTACAGCGACGGCTTCACCGAGGAGGTCTATGGCTTTGACGTACCGGTGCCGGTCCTGGACGAGGAATTCGACCTGGCCCTGATCGGAAAGAAGGGGAAATGGTACGACCACAAGGTCCGTGTCTCTGACCCGGTGCGGGTGGAGGACGGAGCTGCGTCCCCGGTGGGAGCTACACCCCAGGCGGGAGCCATGTCCCAGGCGGGAACCGGGACTTTGGCGGAGCTGGAGGACGGGGAGTATCTGGCGGAGGTCGTCCTGGAAGGGGGCACCGGCAGGGCCGGTGTGGATTCTCCGGCAAGGATCGTGGTAGAGGACGGGAAGGCCCGCGCCCAGATCGTGTGGAGCAGTCCGAATTACGACTACATGAAGCTGGGGGAGGAGACCTATCTTCCCGTGAATACAGAAGGAAATTCGGAGTTTGAGATCCCGGTGGAGGCATTTGATGTGCCGATCCCGGTGACGGCAGATACGGTGGCGATGGGGACGCCCCATGAGATCGAGTACACGATCCGCTTTGACGGCGCCTCTGTGGAGCAGGTAAAGGAATAAACGTGATGAAAAGGAAGATCTGGATCAGTATGATGATCGGTCTGATCGCGACGGTGCTGGGAGCCTGCGGGAACGCGCAGGCTCCCGCCGTCTTGGAGGAACCGGCCGGGGACGGCCAGACCTCCCCTGCCGGTCAGGAGGTGCCTCTGGATTATGCAGAAGGATTTTCTCTGACACAGATGGAGGATGGCTGCACGCTGATCACCATATCAGACGGCGGCCGTTTTTTGGTCGTTCCGGAAGGGGCAAAGGTGCCGGATGATGTGGAGGAAGGGACCGCGGTGGTGGAGCAGCCGGTGGAGCAGATCTATCTGGCGGCCACGGCGGTCATGGATATGTTCACGTCTATCGGCGGACTGGACGCCATCCGTCTGTCCGGGACGAAGGAGGACGGCTGGTATATCCCGGAGGCCCGGGAAGCCATGGCCTCCGGTGCGATCGTCTATGCGGGAAAATACAATATGCCGGACTATGAGCGGATCCTCCGGGAGGGCTGCAGCCTGGCGGTGGAATCGACCATGATCTACCATGCGCCGGAGGTAAAGGAAAAGCTGGAGGCGCTGGGGATCCCTGTCCTGGTGGACCGTTCCAGCTACGAGCCCCATCCCCTGGGGCGGACCGAGTGGGTCAAGCTGTATGGGGCGCTCTTGGGCAGGGAGGAGGAGGCCGAGGCGGTTTTCCAGAAACAGAAGGAAGCCCTGCGGTCGGTAGAGCAGGAGGAGCCCACTGGAAAGACGGTGGCATTTTTCTATATCACCTCTGCCGGGAGCGTCAGCGTGCGCAGATCCGGGGACTATGTGCCGAAGATGATCCAGCTGGCGGGAGGGACCTATATCTTCTCAGACCTGGGGGACGATTCTGCGGCTTCCTCTGTGAACATGCAGATGGAGGAATTTTACGCCAGGGCGAAGGATGCGGATTATCTGATCTACAACAGCACCATTGACGGGGAACTGCATACCAGAGAGGCGCTGCTGCAGAAAAGCCCGCTGCTGGCGGAGTTTCCGGCATTTTCGGAGGGACGGGTGTTCTGTACGACCCAGAACCTGTATCAGGAATCTATGAAGACCGGAGAGTTTGTCCGGGACGTCCATCGGATGCTGACCATGGAACGTGGGGCAGAGACGGCGGAGGAGAGAGCAGAGGAGACATCAGGGGAGAGAGCAGAGGAGACAACGGATGAGGCGTTTACCTATTTATTCCCAATGGAATAGGAACCGGGTATGGGGACTGCTGTTTGCGGGCCTCTCTCTTGCCATGCTGGGGCTTTTGGCGGTCAATATCATGGCGGGGAGCGTGGCCGTGCCCTTTGCGGAGGTGGTAAAAAGCCTGGCTGGGACAGGGGCGGATGAGACGTACCGCAGCATTGTCTGGCAGCTCCGTTTCCCAC
>DVLJ01000146.1 GCA_018715565.1 Candidatus Ventrimonas merdavium | reverse complement strand
GCCGGGCTCATGCCCTGCAGCTCGCCCTTGCGGGAGGTCAGCTTCTGGATGATGGCGCCGGTAAATTCCTCCGGCACGTCGATATAGGCGATCTCCATGGGCTCCAGCTTCTGGTTCCGCTCATTGGTCTTGTAGAGCACCTCCGCCTTGCTGACCGCGAATTCAAAGCCTTCCCGGCGCATGTTCTCGATCAGGACGGACAGGTGCAGCTCGCCCCGGCCGGATACCTTGAAGCAGTCGGGGGAATCCGTCTCCTCCACCCGCAGGCTCACGTCGGTGTTCAGCTCCCGGAACAAGCGCTCCCGGATGTGGCGGGAGGTGACGAACTTGCCCTCCTGGCCTGCCAGGGGGCTGTCGTTGACCATGAAGTTCATGGCGATGGTCGGCTCGGAGATCTTCTGGAACGGGATGGATTCCGGATTCTCGGGGGAGCAGATCGTATCGCCAATGTGCAGATCGGTGATGCCGGATACCGCCACGATATCGCCGATAGTGGCCTCCTGCACCTCCACCCGGTTCAGGCCGTCGAACTGGTACAGCTTGCCGATCTTCACCTTTCTCAGCTTGTCCGGGTCGTGGTGGTTCACGATCACGCACTCCTGGTTCACCTTCAAGGAACCGTTGTCGATCTTGCCGATGCCGATCCGGCCTACATACTCGTTGTAGTCGATGGTGCTGATCAGCATCTGGGTCTTAGCCTCCGGGTCTCCCTCGGGAGCCGGCATATAGTCTACGATGGTCTCGAACAGGGGGCTCATATCCACTTCCGGATCGTCTAACTCCTTCTTGGCAAAGCCTGCTCTTGCGGAAGCGAACACAAAGGGACAGTCTAACTGCTCGTCGGAAGCGTCCAGATCCATAAAGAGCTCCAGGACCTCGTCGATGACTTCCTTCGGACGGGCCTCCGGACGGTCGATCTTGTTGATGCACACGATCACGGACAGATCCAGCTCCAGGGCCTTCTGGAGCACGAACTTGGTCTGGGGCATGGGGCCCTCATAGGCGTCTACTACCAGTACCACGCCGTTCACCATCTTGAGCACCCGCTCTACCTCGCCGCCGAAATCCGCGTGGCCGGGAGTGTCGATGATGTTGATCTTCGTATCCTTATAAAATACCGCCGTATTCTTGGACAGAATGGTGATGCCCCGCTCCCGCTCAATGTCGTTGGAGTCCATCACCCGCTCCGCCACCTCCTGGTTGGCCCGGAACACGCCGCTCTGCTTTAACAGCTGGTCTACCAGGGTGGTCTTGCCATGGTCTACGTGGGCAATGATCGCAATATTTCTCACATCTTCTCGCTTCATCTTCATAGGAACTTCTCTTCTTTCTCTTTCTTCAAAAAAGCTAAGGACCGTTCTGCCCTTAGCTTCTGTCTGTTTTATCAGTTACATAATATAGCATCATAATGGAAAGATTTCAAGCGGTTTTGCAGTTTTCTTCAAATACGATCAGCTCTCCGTCCGCTGTCCCGAAGAAAACCTCCCCCTGGGGACTGATCTGGGCCCGGCCCCCGGTCCGCTCCGTCACCTGGGATAAAAAGCTTCCTTCCAACTCCAGGGGCACCAGCACGGTCAGATCCACCTGGTCCGTGTAGACGGTGTCCAGGATGGTGATCCCCAGCTGTCCGGCGGCATACTGGATCTTGCCCATACCGTTATAATCCGTGGCGATGGAGAACTTCTTCGCCGGCTGCTTCTCCACGATCACGCTGCCCTGCAGGCCGGCCTGGACCGCCCCGGAATAGGCCCGCACCAGACCGCCGGTCCCTAAGAGCACGCCTCCGAAATAACGGGTCACCACCACGCAGGCGTTGCGCACCCCCTCGCCCAAGAGCACGTCCAGCATCGGCCGTCCCGCCGTCTGGCTGGGCTCCCCGTCGTCGCTGCACCGCTGCAGCTGTCCCTTGTCACCGATCACGTAGGCCCAGCAGTTGTGCCTGGCGTCCCAATAGGTCTTTTTCATCTCCGCCACGAACGCCAGGGCCTCCTCCTCGCTCTCCACCGGGCGGGTGGTGGCGATAAAGCGGGACTTTTTCTCCACCAGCTCTCCCTGGCCGCCCCGGTATAAAATCTTATATCCTTCTGTCATATGGTCTGGATCCCTCTCTTTCCGGCAATGCTGTAACTATCAAAACGCCGCACGCGGCCCGTATTTCCCCTCCCATCATAGCAGGAAACGGCGCTTCTGGCAACTATGGAAACCGTATTGAATTGTAACGCAGTATTTGGTATAATATATTGAAGATTTTTCACAGGGGGGATCTCAAAAGGAGGACGCATCCTGATGGATTACGGAAAACAAGGGACAGAAAAGAAAATACAGGCGGCAAGCTCCAACAGCAGAAAATACGCCACCCGGGTCTTTCTCACCATCCTTAAGACCTGTCTGGTGTGCTTTGTGTTTGCCGGCGTGGTGCTCTTCAGCACCGGCATCGGCGTGTTCATGGGGATCATCGACAGCGCTCCGGAGCTGGACATCGACAGCATCGTGCCCATTGGCTACGCTACCACGGTCTATGACAGCGCGGGGAATCTGACCGACACCCTGGTCACCGCCGGCTCCAACCGGGAGGAGGCTACCTTCGACGAGCTTCCCCAGGATCTGATCGACGCCTTTGTGGCGATCGAGGACGCCCGCTTCTGGACCCACAACGGCATTGACCTGCGGTCGATCATGCGGGCCACGGTCGGCGTGCTGACCGGCGACTATGCCGGCGGCGGCAGCACCATCACCCAGCAGCTGATCAAGAACAACGTATTTGAAGGCGGGATGGAGACCAGCACCGGCGCCCGGATCGAGCGGAAGATCCAGGAGTGGTATCTGGCTCTGCAGCTGACCAAGTCCATGGACCGGGAGCTGATCATCACCAACTATCTGAACACCATCAACCTGGGCAGCAACTCCCTGGGCGTGAAGGTGGCGGCCCGCCGCTATTTCAACAAGGAGGTATCCGATCTGACCCTGTCGGAGTGCACGGTCTTAGCCGGTATCACCCAGAATCCTTCCAGGCTGAACCCCATCACCGGCCAGGAGGCCAACGCGGAGAAGCGCAAGGTGATCCTCCAGTATATGTTTGAGCAGGGCTACATCACAAAGGAAGAACAGGAGGAAGCCCTGGCGGACGACGTGTATTCCCGCATCCAGGACGTGAACCTGGTGACCCAGTCCAGCGTCACGCCCTACAGCTATTTTACCGACGAGCTGATCCAGCAGGTGAAGGACGCCCTGATGGACACCTTAGGCTATACGGAGACCCAGGCGGGGAACCTGATCTACAGCGGCGGCCTGCAGATTTACACCACCCAGGATCCGGCGATCCAGGCGATCGTGGATGAGGAGGTGAACAACCCGGAGAACTATACGGCCAAGCGCTACTCCCTGGAGTACCGCCTGTCGGTGACCCACAGCGACGGGACCACGGAGCATTTCTCCCAGCACAATATCGAGTCCTGGCACAAGAACGAGCTGCGCGACCGGTTCGACGGCCTTTACAACAGCGAGGAGGAGGTCCAGGCAGACATCGACGCATACAAGGCCTGGCTGCTGAAGGAGGGCGATACGGTCATCGGAGAGACGGTGACCAAGATCTTAGAGCCCCAGACTTCCTTTGTGATCATGGATCAGAAGACCGGCTATGTCAAAGCCATCAGCGGCGGCCGGGGCACCAAGACCGGCAACCTGGTATTGAACCGGGCTACCAACACCCTGCGGCAGCCGGGCTCCACCTTTAAGGTGATCACCGCCTTTGCTCCCGCCCTTGACGCCTGCGGCGCTACCCTGGGCACAGTGTATTACGATTCCATCTATACCGTGGGCAACAAGACCTTCTCCAACTGGTACAGCCAGGGCTACACCGGCTATTCCAGCATCCGGGACGGCATCATCTATTCCATGAACATCGTAGCTGCCCGCTGCCTGATGGAGACGGTCAGCCCGGAGCTTGGCATCGAATACGCGGAGAATTTCGGCATCACCAGCTTGACCGCCTCGGACCTGGTCCCTTCCATGGCCTTAGGCGGACTAACCTACGGCGTCAGCAACTTAGAGCTGACCGCGGCTTACGCTTCCATCGCCAACGGCGGCGTATACACCAAGCCGGTATTCTTTACCAAGATCCTGGACCACAACGGGAAAATCCTGATCAACAACGAACCGGAATCCCACCGGGTGCTGAAGGATTCCACCGCGTTCCTGCTGACGGACGCCATGGCTGACTCCATGATCTCCAACCGGAAGTTCGGAAGCTCAGTCAACTCCACCAGCGTATCCGCCAAGATCCCGGGCATGTCCTGCGCCGGCAAGAGCGGTACGACTACAGCGAACAACGATATCTGGTTTGTGGGATATACGCCCTACTACACGGCAGGCATCTGGGCCGGCTGCGACGAGAACCAGAAGCTGACCGCCCAGAACGGCGGCACCTCGTTCCACAAGGCCATCTGGCGCAAGATCATGACCCGGATCCACGAGGGGATGGCTGACCCTGGCTTCTCCGTTCCTGACAGCATCGAGACGGCGGAGATCTGCCGGAAGTCCGGCAAGCTGGCCAGCCCCGGCGTCTGCACCAGCGACCCGAGAGGCTCCGCGGTCTACACCGAATATTTTGCCAAGGGCACCGTCCCCACGGAGATGTGCAACATCCATGTGCGGGCGAACATCTGCAGCACCACCGGCCTGCTGGCCGGCACCAACTGTGAGAGCTACAGCAGCATCCGCCTGGCGATCCCGGCAGACGCGGAAGGGTCTACGGATGATTCCGCTTACGCCCTGCCCACCACCCGGTGCGAGGGCCATGCCTATCTGTATACGGATCCGTCTCTGACCGATCCTGGCGTATCCACCGGACCGCCTCCCGGATTACAGCCGGTCGGCCCCGGTTATGCCCCTGGCGGGAACAGCGGTCCCGCCACCAGCGGCCCCACCGGCAGCGGAGCGCCGGGAAGCAGCGGGGCCAGCGTGTCCCGCGGGCCAGGCATGGACTAGGGCCGGGCTGGACTAGGGCCGGGGGATTTTGAGATCAGGCTGCCGCGATCCCACCAGTATATTGAGAAGGGGAAGGAGACGTTTTCATGGGATACATCCAACACCGATCGGAGGAATCCGTAGAAGATTATTTAGAGACCATCCTGGTCTTAAGCAAGCGGCTTCCCGCCGTCCGCTCCATCGACATCGCCAACGAGCTGGGCTATTCCAAGCCCAGCGTCAGCGTGGCTATGAAAAATTTAAGGAACCGGCAGTATATCACTGTCAGTGAGGAGGGGTTCATCCGTTTGACGGACGAGGGCCGAAGGCTTGCTTCCACGACCTATGAGCGGCACACGATCCTTACCAACTGGTTCGTCAGCCTGGGCGTCTCCCCAGAGACTGCCGCCGCCGACGCCTGCCGGATCGAGCACGATCTCAGCGACGAAAGCTTTGCGGCGATCAAGAGGCATATTTCCGGGGACGTGTGACCGTCTCCGGCTGCAGGGCTCCTTCTTCCTGTTTTCAGAAGACGCGCCCTCAGGCCCACTGTAAAAAATATGCGCTTCATAGGACGCCATTTCCTATAAAAAAAACGATGCCTTCCGGAACGCTCCATGGAGCCTCCGTCAGGCATCGTTTTTTTCTTTTCCGGCAATCCCTACTCCTTCATCTTCGGCCGGAAAATCAGCGCCCCCAGGTATCCGAACACCAGCGCCCCGGCGATCCCGGCGGAGCTGGCGGTCAGGCCGCCTTTAAAAATCCCCAGGAGGCCGTCCTCTCCCAGGGCCTCGGCCACGCCCTTCCACAGGGTATTGCCAAAGCCTAACAGGGGGACGCCGGCTCCGGCCCCGGCCCATTTCAGGAACGGTTCATAGAGGCCCAGCCATCCCAGGACCGCTCCCGTCACCACCAGGGTGACCATCACCCGGCCAGGCATCATCTTGGTCCGGTCTAAGAGGATCTGTAC
>DVLJ01000145.1 GCA_018715565.1 Candidatus Ventrimonas merdavium | reverse complement strand
GGCTGAGCCCCAACTATCTGAGCGCCCTGTTTAAAAAGACCTGCAATATCGGCTTTACGGAATACATCACCCAGAAAAAGATCGCCCGGGCCAAGGCGCTCCTGCTGGAACAGGATTATAAGATCTACGAGGTCGCGGAACGGCTGGGCTTTGAGAGCGCGTTCTATTTCAGCAAGGTGTTTAAGAAGGTGGAGGGCATCTCGCCCCGGGACTTTATCCAGGCCCATATCCAGGCTCCGGGAGGCTCCCATCTGGACAGATGACCGGCGGCGATCCCATGGAGATCGGAAAGCTTACAGGAGGAGACAGACATGTTCTTAGAATTTGCACAGACCTATGAGAAGCGCTTCACCTCGTTTGCGCCCCCGGCCCCGGCGGCGGACCGGAGCGCATGGGAAGCGCTGCCCCAGGAGACGGCGGACCGGCTTTCCCGGGAGGGGGCCGCTGCCTTAAGGGAAGGCTGGTCCCAGATCCTGGCCACGGATTTTCTGGAATTTTCCAGGACCGGGAACCGGGAGCAGTTTGAGAGCAAGCAGTTTTCCCGGCGCACCCGGCTCAATTCCCTGATCCTGGCGGAATGCGCCGAGCATCAGGGGCGGTATCTGGACGAGATCGTCAATGGGCTGTGGCTGATCTGCGGGGAGCCTGCCTGGCAGCTGCCGGCCCACAACGCCTATCTGCGGGATACGCCCCAGCTCCCCTTCCCGGACGTGCGCCGTCCGGTCCTGGATCTGTTTGCCGCAGAGACCGGCGCCGTCCTGGCAGCGGCCCGGTATGTGATGAAGGAGGAGCTGGATCAGATCAGCCCGCTCATCTCCACCCTGATCCAGGAACGGCTCCAGGAGCGGATCCTTACGCCGTATCTCACGGAGCATTTCTGGTGGATGGGGGACGGGACCAGTCCCATGAACAACTGGACGGTATGGTGCACCCAGAACGTGCTGCTGGCCGCGGCCCTGTCCGGGCTTCCGCAGGAGACGCTCCGGGCGGTCTTTGAGAAGGCCTGCCGGAGCATCGACTATTTTCTGGACGAGTATGGGGAGGACGGCTGCTGCGACGAGGGCGCCCAGTATTACCGCCATGCGGGCCTGTGCCTGTTCGGCTGCATGGAGATCTTAAACGGCATGACCGGCGGACACTTTTCCGCCCTCTATCAGGAGCTGAAGATCCGCAATATCGCCGCCTACATCCGCCAGGTGCACGTAAGCGGCCCCTACTACATCAATTTCTCCGACTGCTCTCCCGTGGCCGGACGCTGCTCTGCCCGGGAGTTCCTCTTCGGCAAGCGCACCGGCGACTCCCTGCTGATGCGGCTGGCGGCGCAGGATAACCGGGGCGGCGCCGATCCCCTCCTTGCAGCAGAGCACAACCTGTACTACCGGCTCCAGGCTGTGTTCGCCCAGCAGGAAATGGCCGCGTTCCCCACAGACGCCCCCCTGCCCCAGGAGGACCTTTACTACCCCAGCGCCGGTCTGTTCCTTGCCCGGGACGAGCGGTTCTGTCTGGCGGTCAAGGCCGGGGACAACGACGACAGCCATAACCACAACGATACCGGCAGCTTTACCATCTACAAGGACGGCCGTCCCCTGTTCGCCGACATCGGGGTGGAGACCTATCAGAAAAAGACCTTTTCTCCCCAGCGGTACGAGATCTGGACCATGCAGTCCCAGTATCACAACCTGCCTTCCTTTTTAGGCTGTGAAGCAGAGAAGGCGGCGGAATGTCCCTACGGATACGAACCGTCGTTCGGAGATCCCCGTTCCAGGGAGATCCTGGCAGCTTCCTCTCCCTCCCTCTGCGCCGCGATCCAGCACAACGGGCCGGAGTACCGGGCCTCCCAGGTAGAGTACGCCTTCCAGCCGGACCAGGCCCGCATCCAGATGGACATCGCCGGCGCCTACCCCGATCCCCGGGTCCGTTCCTATCAGAGAACGGTCATCCTGGAGAAGGGCAAAGGGATCACCATCTGGGACCGGGCTGACTGCGCCCCTCTAAAGCCGGTGCTTTCCCTCATCACCTATGAGACGCCCCGGTGGCAGGAGGAGGACTCCGCCCTGCTAATCGGCGATCTTGCCCAGTGCCGGATCCAGGGCGCTTCTGCGGTCCTGATCCAGCGGCTCCCCATCACGGACAACCGGCTGAAGACCGCCTGGGAGCATGATATGTGGCGGACGCTGGTGGTACTGAAAGGAAATGAAGGAAAGCTGGAGATCCGATGACCGGTCTCCAGCTTTCTTTGATTTCTTATTCTCAACTCGTAAAAAATCTCCGGATCACTTCAACGATCCCATTATGGTTGTTATCCTGCTCTGTCACGTAATCCGCCACCAGCTTTAGCTCTTCACAGCCGTTCTTCATGGCCACCCCCACCCCGGCGAGCCGGAGCATGGAGATGTCATTAAAGCTGTCCCCGCAGCAGACAACCTCCTCCCATCCCACATTCAGGCGGCGCAAAAGGTGGTTCAGCCCATAGGCCTTATCTACGTTTTTCGGCGTCACCTCCAGAAAATATGGTTCCGAATGGAAGATCTGCACCTCATGCAGATAGCGGCGGGCGATGGTCGGCTCCAGGATCTCCAATTCTTCCCCTGGGCCGGTCAGCACACACTCGTGGACCGACGGGAGCCCTGCGGAAAGGTCTGGCCAGGCCTCCACCGGAAGCCCGCTGATCCGGGATTCCAGCTCCATGTAGGAATCCGGCTCAGTCCCGGCCGCCAGGGAATCCGGAAGATAGGCAAACATCCCGAGCCCATGCTTCCTCGCCTCCCGCTGCAGCTGCCCGGGGATATGGGCCGGCAGCGCCTTTTCAAAAAGGCAGCGGCGGGTCTTATACTCGATCCCCTTTGCCCCGTTAAAGGCCAGGATACAGCCGCCGAACCGGCCAAATTCCAGCGCTTCCGCAACCGGATATACCCCCTGGGGCGGCCGGCCGGACGCCAGGATCACCCCGACGCCCTTTTCCTGGATGCGGATCACCGCCTGCCTGGTCTCCTCCAGGACCTCTTTCTGGGAATTGGTAGACGTGCCGTCAATATCCAGCACCAACATCCGGTATCTCATCTCTGCCTCATCCGTTCCTTTTTCTCTCAACGAACCCCTGCTCCGGGTCCAAAAATTCCTTCGTCATCTTCCTTACCTGCGGCGCCAGGGCGATCAGCGCCACCGCATTGGGCAGCACCAAAAACGCCAGGGCGCAGTCCTGGATCATCCACACCAGATCGATGGTGCTCATACTCCCGATCAGGACCAGGAACGGGAAGGCGATCCGATAGGCGGCTGCCAGCTTCGGCTTCTTTAAGTACGACAGGCTCACATGACCGAAATACCACTGGCTCATGATCGAGGTGCCTGCAAACAGGATCAGGCTGATGTAGATCACATATTTCATGGCAGGGAATACACTGCCGAATGCCTTTGCCGCCAGGGTGGAGGCGTTGGATGCTCCCTGGTCCGCTCCCGTCACCAGGATCGCAAATCCCGTGGTACTGCAGATGATCATCGTATCGATAAACACCTCCAGGATCCCATACACCCCCTGGCGCGCCGGATGATCCACCTCTGCCGAGGCATGGAGCACCGCCGCCGAGCCCTCTCCGGCCTCATTGGAATACAGGCCGCGGGCCACGCCGTAGCGCATGGCTTCCCGCATGGAGATCCCAGCCGCGGCTCCAGCTCCGGCTTCCAGGGAAAAGGCGCCCTCCAGGATGCTGCCGATCACCCCCGGAAGTTCCGGCAGGTTCACCAGCAGGACCACCAGACCGCCGGCCACGTAAAATCCGGCCATAAAAGGCACCACCCGCTCTGCGATATGGACCAGGCGCTTCAGGCCTCCGCTGATGATAAAGGTCATCACCGCAGCCAGTCCCAGGGCGCAGGCAGCCAGAGGAAGGCGGAACGCCTCCGACGCAACTTGGGAGATGGTATTGGACTGGACCAGGGTCGCGCCTGCATTCTGGATGAACAGGCAGGACGCGATCATGACGCCGACATGCTTCCAGTTCAATCCCAGAGAGGCATAGTACATAGGGCCGCCCAGCACGCTGCCGTCCTGGCCCTGCCCATGATAACGCACTCCCAGGGTGATCTCGGCGAATTTGGTCGCCATCCCAAAAAACGCAGCTGCCCACATCCAGAACAGGGCGCCTGGCCCTCCTGCCAGGATCGCCGTAGCCACGCCTACGATATTCCCGCTCCCCACGCAGCTTGCCACTGCGGTGCAGAGCGTCTGGTAAGAGGAAAACGTACCTTTCCCGCCTTCCTCCCCTTTCCCACGCTTCATGCTCCCAAACATGCTCTTCCAAGCCATGCCGAAGCAGCGGACCTGGATCCCTCCGGTCAGGAACGTATAGAAGATCCCAAGCCCCACCAACACCACCAAAAGTACATGATTCCATAATAGATCTGAAATTATCCGAAAAACGGATTCCAATCCAGCCATTCTTCTCTCTCCTTATCTCGTCAGATCCTTTCTAATCATCTGACACCGCAACCGGGATCCCAGCCGCCTGAAACGCCTCGGCCTGCTGTCTGGATACCCCGGGATCCGTAATGATCATGGAGATCCGGCTGACATCGCACATCTTCACCAGGGAATTCACCCCGATCTTAGAGCTGTCCGTGATCACCACCGTGCGTGCGGCCGCCTCCATCATCTTGTTCTGTACCAGGATCTCGTCCATCCGCTGATAGGTGACTCCCCGCTCTACGGAGATGCCGCAGGTGGTCAGGAAAAACAGATCCACATTGATCCTGGAAAAAATCAGAGTTGCGATATCTGAGACAAAGGCCTCCTCATCGGCCCGGTAGACGCCGCCTGTCACCACCAGTGTGATCCCTTCTGTATCCGCCAGCTCGTTGGCGATCGCCAGGGAATTGGTCACGACCGTGAGAGAGCGGAACCTGGTCTTGATCACCCGCGCCAGCGCCAGCGCCGTGGTCCCAGAATCCAGGGCGATCGCCTGCCCCTCACTGATATACTCCGCCGCTTTTCTGGCGATCTTCTCCTTATCGGAAAGATGCTCCGACTGCCGCTTCTGGAAGGAGGTATAGGAAGTATTTTTCTCCTCCGCCTCCCCAGTCCGGACGGCGCCGCCGTGGACCCGCTTTAAAAGCCCTTTGTCCTCCATGATCTCTAAGTCTCTCCGGACTGTTTCCCGGGAGGTCTGGAGCAGCTGGCAGAGGTCGCTGGTCTTGATGGTCCCCTCCTGGTCCAGCAGCCGTTCGATTTCCTTATATCTCTGTTCTGATAACATAAATTCCAACTCCTTTTTCAGTCAATCCTGTCTTTCTGGTTCTCAGCATACCATACTTTTACACATTTTTCAACATCTAATTGCACATATTTGCATTTTTCTGCACATGTTATGAATCATTTCCTTATAAATGTCGCAAATCTCACTTGTTTAATTACACATTTTTGCAAATAAATACATATTTTCGCTTGACATCGCACAAAAATACAACTATACTATAGACATGTCAAACCTGATCTTTAAAAAACGTGTGAGGTGAATGAATCATGTCAAGTAAAGCGACGGCCGTTCCTGCGGCAACAGAAAAGAAACGAATTGACAAAAAGTGGATCTCCTTCGGTACCCTGATGCTGGGGGCCGGGACCATCTACAAGCTGGGAAGCCTAAAGGATGCCTTCTATATCCCGATGCAGACCTTTATGGGCCTGTCCCACACCCAGATCGGAAGCGCCATGAGCATCGCAGGCCTGATCTCTACGTTCGGGTTCCTGGCTTCCATCTACTTAACCGACCGGATCTCCAAAAAGATCATGATCCCCATGTCCCTGATCGGGATCGCCCTGTGCGGTATGTGGCTGTCCACGTTCCCGTCCTATCCGGTCTTCCTGCTGATCTACTGCCTGCTGGCTGTCTGTGCGGATATGCTCTACTGGCCGACGATGCTAAAGACCGTCCGGCTCCTGGGCAATGAAGACGAGCAGGGGCGCATGTTCGGCCTGATGGAAGCAGGCAGAGGCCTGATGGATACCATCATCGCCTTCAGCGCTCTGGGGATCTTCTCCGCCCTGGGAAGCACCGCCTTCGGCCTGCGAGTGGCGATCCTGTTCTACGCGGCGGTCCCCGGCATCATCGGCATCATCACCTACTTCCTGCTGGAGCCGGATGAGAAGAAGCAGCCTGGGAGCGCAGGCCAGACGGAATCTCCGTTTGCCGGCGTAGTGAGTGCTTTGAAGAACCGGAGCATCTGGCTGGTTTCCTTAAACATCTTCCTGGTATACAGCGTTTACTGCGGACTTACCTACTTTATCCCGTTCCTGGAGGCTGCTTACGGTCTTCCCGCCGCTTTAGTGGGCGTTTACGGGATCATCAACCAATACTGCTTAAAGATGGTAGGCGGCCCGGTGGGAGGCTTCCTTTCCGACAAGACGTTCCACTCTCCCACCAAATACCTGCGGGTCGTATTCGGCGTTGTGGCCGCGATCCTCGTAGGC
>DVLJ01000144.1 GCA_018715565.1 Candidatus Ventrimonas merdavium | reverse complement strand
GACTGGGAGATGGCGATGGACGGCCTGCAGATGGGCATCCTGTTCAACCAGGGCCAGGTATGCTGCGCCGGTTCCCGGGTATTCGTTCAGGAAAGCATTTATGACAAATTCATCGATGAAGCGGTGAAGCGGTTCAACGCGGTGAAGGTAGGCATGCCCTGGGAGCAGGAGACCCAGATGGGCGCTCAGATCAACGAGCATCAGGTGCAGCATATCCTGGAGTACATTGAGATCGGCAAGCAGGAGGGCGCAGTGGTAGCCTGCGGCGGCGAACGGGCCACGGAAGGCGACCTGGCTAACGGTGCATTTATGAAGCCCACCCTGCTGGTGAATGTCAACAACAAGATGCGGGTAGCTCAGGAGGAGATCTTCGGACCGGTAGCGGTTGTGATCAAGTTTAAGACCGAGGATGAAGTGATCGAGATGGCCAACGACAGTGCTTACGGCTTGGGCGGCGCCGTATGGACCCGGGATATCAACCGGGCGATCCGAGTGGCGCGGGCGATCGAGACCGGCCGGATGTGGGTGAACACCTATAATTCCATTCCGGAAGGCGCACCGTTCGGCGGCTACAAGCAGTCCGGCATCGGACGCGAGACCCATAAGGTGATGCTGGAGCATTATACCCAGATGAAGAATATCATGATCAATTTAGGGGAGAATCCGACGGGGTTCTATCCGAAGAAATAGTGGATGGAGGGAATGAAGAAAGAACGGAAGGTATAGCGAGATAAAGAAGCGCCGCAGGGCTCTGAAAGAGGAGACCTGCGGCGCTTGCTTTGGAACTTTGACAAGAGTTATGAAACCTGATTTTGGGGAAGGCTTTGTCCGTGCTACGCAGCATCTTATCGGGAGCTACCGCCTCCCATACAATACCCCCAGCCCGCTCAGCAGCCAGGGCGCCTTGCAGTACCACGGGGAGAACTCCAGCCGTTCCGTATGGGCCTCGTAGTGGATCTCTGTAATGCCCTCCTCCTTCAGCTGCGTAACAAATTCTTCCATATCGCCATAGATCTCCCGATGCTCGAACAGGTCATGGAAGGCGAAATATCCTCCCGGCCGGATCACCCGCAGGGCCTCCCGGACAACCAGACGCTTGTCTGGCTGGGACTTGACTTCGTGGAAAACAAAGTTGCTCACGGCGGCGTCAAATTCCCCCGTCTGGAATGGCAGCTCTGCCGCGTCTCCCCGGAGGAAGTGGATGCGGTCCGTGCCTTCCAGGGCGGCGTTCTGTTCACACTGTTCTTTGGCGTAGTTCCAGCCTTTCCCCCAGTAGTCGATCCCGGTGATGTCCGCGTCCGGCCATGTTTTGGCACAGAGGATGGAGCCGGAGCCGGAGCCGCAGCCGATGTCCAGAAGCCGGCCATGGCCGTCCCAGGGAAGCTTGGTCAGGAGAAACCGGTGGATGCGGCCCATGACATTCTTTCCCTCAAAGGAGAAGGCCCGGTGGCAGACGGTCATGTATGCGGTCATGGCCAGGCCCGCCAGGAACAGGATGAGGGCCGCCGCAGAGATTACCCGGTCCTTTAAGAGGAACCAGGAGGCCAGCCAGAGCCCTCCCAGCCCGGCGGACACGCCTCCTAAAGTGCGCAGCAGGGGAGTGGGAATCCAGTTTCCGTAGTTTGGTTTGTTCATTGAGAAAACCTCCTTTTGATAAGATGAGAAACATAACGATCGCTATGTTTTGTTATGGAAAAAGGACAGTCTCGCCGGGCGGCTTGTTAGCCGCGGGGTGAAGACTGTCCTTTTGCCTGCGATTTTATAAAGTTGATCAGGGCTTGGGCTCCGCTGTCCGCATAGTGGGAGATGGCCGAGCTCAATCGAATGGCTTCTTCCAAGGTGTGCTCTCCTTTTAAGATTTCCAGGATCCCCTGTACCCGCAGGGAAACCAGGATCCGCATCAGCTCCGGGTCCGGGGGAGATCCCAGGGCCTGGGTGAAATATTGGTCAAAATACCGGGCGATCCGGTCTTGCAGCAGGTCCTTCGCGTTCTCCCGGCTGCTGCCGCCGCATTGCTCCATAATAATGAAAAATTCCCGCCGGTAGCGGTACTGGAATTCTGTCAGGATGCGGTCGATCTCCGGGCCGCAGGACGGGTCTGCCAGTTCCTGCTGGAACAGCCGCTCTGTCAGGGCGGCGCACTGTGCGAGGACGGGATCCACGATAGCGGCCAGCAGGGCGTCCTTGCTGGGGAACAGAAAATAAAATGCTCCCGTGGTGACGCCGCAGGCCGCGCAGATCTTTCGCAGGCTGGCCTGCCGGTAGCCCTTGCGGTAGAATTCTTCGGTTCCGGCCTCGATCAGTTTTTGGCGGGTAGTGGTGTGCGGCTTATCCTGTGTGTTCATAACACTTGATATGTTAGCACAAACTAACTACTGGTGTCAAGATGGATACGGATAGGATCTGGAGAAACATACGGATAAGATCTGGAGAAAGGCAGCATTCAGCCAGGAACTTGATCTGTTTTGTAACAACTCTGTCAAATCTCCCTTTTATAATGGAGGAACCATCATGGAGAAACCAGAAAAGGAGTGGGACAAGAGCATGGGTTTTCTGAGAAGCGTACTGGCGCTTTTGGGATCGGTGATCGGGATCGTCCTCTTAGCGGGAGGAGCCTGCGTTTTTTATGCATTTCGGATAGAGCCATACCGGCTGCAAGTCAATGAGTATCGCCTTTCCGGCGGCGGAGAAGGGGCTGAGGAGATCACGGTCGTGCAGTTTTCCGATCTGCACATAAAAGAGGGATTTACCTATGAAGATCTGGATAAGGTCGTGGCGGCGATCAATGAACAGGAGCCGGATATCGTGGTTTTCACGGGAGATCTGTACGATCATTACGCCAGATATCACGATGATGAAAATATCATAAAACAGCTCGCAAGCATTGAAGCGGATCATGGGAAGCTGGCGATCTGGGGCAACCGGGATCATGGAGGCGGCGCGGTCCGTCAATATGGGGCGATCATGGAACGAGCGGGATTTCGGCTGCTGAGAAATGAGAATTGGTGTATTTCCATCAATGATCAGAAAAAGGTTCTTTTCACCGGGGTAGATGACGCGATGCTGGGAGATCCGTATGTACCGGATCCTGCAGAGACGGAAGACTCGGATTACCGGATCCTGTTGACCCACGAACCGGATCCGGTTGAAGATTATTCCAAATACGGGTACAATATGGTATTGAGCGGGCACAGCCATGGCGGGCAGGTTAATTTCCCATTTCTGCCTCAGATCAACGAGGCTGCCTTGTCTGCAACGGCTCTGGCAGAGATGTACAGCCAGGGCATGTACGAGCTCAATGCAGACGGCAGCTCCAGATTATATGTGAACACAGGGATCGGGACGACCCACATCCCGGTGCGGTTTGGCGTGGTACCGGAGGTGGCGGTATTTCATATCAGGCTTTAGGAGGAGAGATACGTGAAAATTTTAATCGCAGAAGATGACGAGCGGATGCGCAATATCCTTAAGCTATACCTGCAGAAGGAGGGCTGGGAGACAGCATGCGTTTCTAACGGCGAGGAGGTCCTGGATTATTTTGAGCGGAATAAGGCGGATCTGCTGCTGTATTTTCTTAATAACCAGGACCTGGTCCTGTCCAGGGAGAGAATCCTGGACGCGGTGTGGGGGAT
>DVLJ01000143.1 GCA_018715565.1 Candidatus Ventrimonas merdavium | reverse complement strand
TCACTGCAAGATGTTTGGCGGTGTCCAGTGTGCAAGAGGATGCATGTATACGAAAAAGGTAAGGCTTGGCCTATTATGATTTATGAAACGAAAAAATCAATCGTAATTTTTCGATTGGTCAAAAATCAAGCAAAACATATCGGAATAATGGAATGTAGACCAATCAGCAGACCGCCTTTTTATAAAAAACGGAGGGGAAACGCTCCGTAGAGCGCCGGAAACCGCCTGGTCAACAGACCGTCGATTGACAGCAGGGCGGAACAGGGGTATGGTAAGGGGAGAATACACGAACCTTACATAAGGAGGAACGAGATGGACGCAAAAGCCTTTGGCGCATTTTTAGCGGCGCTGAGAAAAGAGAAGCAGATGACCCAGAAACAGCTGGCGGAGCAGCTCCATGTGACGGATAAGGCGGTAAGCAAATGGGAGAGAGGAGTCGGGCTTCCGGACCTTTCCAATATGGAGACCCTGGCCGAGGTCTTGGGCATCACGTTGGCGGAGCTGATCCAGTGCAAACGCCAGGAAGCGCCGATGGTCGGCCGGGAAGAACTGGATCAGGTGGCCAGCATCGCTATGGAGCTGGCCGAGTACCAGCGGAGAGATTCCCGCCGCAGACTGATCTGGGGGCTGATCTTTTGCGGGATCGGGGCGTTCCTGGTATTTGCGGGGACCCATTATCTCATGTCTCCGACAGTGACGGTGATCGGCGGGGCAGACGGGCCCACCTCCATCTTTCTTGCAGGAAAGCTGTCGCCTAAGTTTCCTTTAGCGGCCATTTTGAGCGGATGTGCCGTTCTGGCGGGCAGTATCTGGCAGATCCTGCGGCGCAGGAGATAGGGCTGGGGCTTTTCACGCCCTTTCTCCACCCTCTACCATCGTTCTAGGGCAGACAGGCTGTGGATCAGTGCGGTGTCGGTGATCTCTCCATGGAAAAAGCGGTCCAGGACAATGAACATCCGGTCATTGGCGATCGCGCCGATGATCATATCACAGCCTTGTACCAGCTGAGAAACATGCTGATAGATCTTGGAATTTCTTGCAAATTCCATTTTCGCGAAAAGGCTTTTTCACTCCGCCCACTCCAGCGCCTTCCGCTCTAACTCCTTCATGAACCTATCCTTTCCGTCGCAGTACCCCTCAATATCAAAGGGGAATTCCTCTGCCAGCTTCATTTTCAGCTGTCCATATGCCTTTGCCGCCTCTGGATGGCAGCGCAGGTAATCCCGCACAGCCAGATGCCGCCGGATGGCATACTGGTCAGACTGTTCAAAGATATGGATCTGGTGGGTCCGTTCGTCTCCGCCCTTTCGCAGATACCGCCTTCCTGGGATGCCGAATTCTCCCAGATACTCATAGCCGATCCTTTCAAATCCCGCCTGGCAGGCATCCGCCCTGGCCAGATCGGTCACCACCGGCATCAGGTCGATGATCGGCTTTGCCGCCAGTCCCGGCACCGAGGTACTGCCGATGTGATAGACGGTGATGCAGCTGTCTTTCAGGATCTGCCGGATAGCCTGAGCCTCCTGCTCAAATAATCCCGGCCAGCGGGGCGAATAGGAAGTGACAATGACATGCTGGGGCATAAGCGGCCTCCTGTGATTTCGGATTATTTTTTCATCTTGATGATAACAAAAACTCCGGTACTTTTCAAGATTTCCCTTCTCATGCTATAATGATACCATTAGGACGCAGGCCTGCGGCGCCAGCGTCTGATCTTGGCGTTCCGGTATGATGCCATCCATCGATCCGGGACCGCCATCAGGAGAGGAGTGTATATGGATATGGAGAACATGACAACGATGAAAAAATTAGGTTTCGGCGCGATGCGCCTGCCCCTGCAGAACCCGGAGGATCCCACCAGCATCGATCTGGAGCAGGTCTGCCGGATGGCAGATTATTTTCTGGAGCAGGGCTTTACCTACTTTGATACCGCCTATATGTACCACCAGTACAAGAGCGAGGGCGCGCTGCGCCAGGCCCTGGTGGAGCGGTATCCCAGAGAGGCGTTTTTGCTGGCAGATAAGATGCCCCTGAGCCATTTAAAGCAGCCGGAGGATATGGACCCCATTTTCCAGGAGCAGCTGGAAAAATGCGGCGTGGAGTATTTTGATTATTACCTGATCCACAATATTTCCCGCACGTCCTGGGACAAGGCGAAGGCGCTGGATGTGTTCGGCTTTGCGGCCCAGAAGAAGGCGGAGGGGAAGATCCGCCGCTTAGGCTTTTCCTTCCATGCGGACGCGGAGCTGCTGGAGGAGATCCTAAAGGAGCACCCGGAGGTGGAATTTGTCCAGCTGCAACTCAATTACATAGACTGGGAAAGCCCCTACATCCAGTCCCGCCTCTGCTATGAGGTCTGCCGCCGGTACGGCAAGGACGTGATCGTGATGGAGCCGGTCAAAGGCGGCACCCTGGCCAACGTGCCGGAGGAAGCAGCACAGCTGTTGGAGGCAGCCGCTCCGGGGATGTCCCCGGCCTCCTGGGCGATCCGGTTCGCCGCCGGGCTGGAGGGCGTGATCATGGTGCTGTCCGGCATGTCCAACGAGGAGCAGCTGAGGGACAACACCGGATATATGAAGGAATTCCGGCCGCTGGGTGAGGATGAGCAGGAGGTGCTTGCCAAAGCGAAGGCGGTCATCAGCGGCTCCATCGCCGTAGCCTGCACCAGCTGCCGCTACTGTGTGGAGGGCTGCCCGAAGCATATCGCGATCCCCGAGTATTTCTCCCTGTACAACCAGCAGAAGCAGTTCGGGGACAGATCCAACGCCAAGGGATATTACCCCAATTATCTGACCAAGTACGGCAAGGCCGCGGACTGCATCGGCTGCAAGGCCTGCGAGCGCATCTGCCCACAGCATCTGCCGATCGCGGAGCTGATGAAAGACGTGTCCGGGGTATTTGATGCTTCCTGACATCCGGGGGGCAAAACGATATCCAACCCAACAAGGCGAGGTATTCTCCGCGAAGCATTCTCTGCGAGATATTCTCCGCGCGAGATCCTACGCCAATAAGACACAAGAAGGAGCAGCACATGTATGGCATTTCATGAATCACAGTTACAGGCGATCCGCCACCTGGAAGGTCCGATGATGGTCCTGGCGGGGCCGGGCTCCGGCAAGACCACCGTCATCACCCACCGGGTCAAATGCCTGGTGGAAGAACACGGGGTAGATCCGTCGGGGATCCTGGTCATCACCTTTACCAAGGCCGCGGCGGCGGAGATGAAGCAGCGGTTCCAGAAGCTGATGGACGGCCGCAGTCTGCCGGTCAGCTTCGGCACCTTCCACGCGGTGTTTTTCAGCATTTTAAAGCACGCATACCGCTATGACGCCTCCAACATCGTCCGGGAGGAGCAGCGGACACGCATGGTGCGGGAGCTGGTGGACAAGCTCCAGATGGACGTGCAGGACGAGAATGAATTCGTTTCCTCCATCCTCTCGGAGATCAGCATGGTCAAAGGCGAGATGCTGAGCCTGGACCATTATTATTCAAAGAACTGTTCCGAGGAGCTGTTTAAGAAGCTGTACCAGGGCTACGAGGACGGGCTGGCCCGCCAGGGCCTGCTGGATTTTGACGACATGCTGGTGATGTGCTACGAGCTGTTCTCCCAGCGGAAGGACATCCTGTCGGCCTGGCAGAACCGATACCCCTTTATCCTGATCGACGAGTTCCAGGACATCAACCGGGTGCAGTACGAGATCGTGAAAATGCTGGCCGCCCCCCGCAGCAACCTGTTTATCGTGGGGGACGACGACCAGTCCATCTACCGGTTCCGGGGCGCCAGGCCGGAGATCATGCTTGGATTCGAGAAGGATTACCCGGACGCCAAACGGACGCTCCTGGGGATCAATTACCGTTCCACTTCCACCATCGTGGAGGCGGCGGGCCGGCTGATCCGCCATAACCGGACGCGCTTTGACAAAGAGATCCAGGCATTCCGGGGACCAGGCCGTCCGGTGGCCACGGCAGTCTGGGAGGACGCCCAGGCCGAGACAAGAGGGATCGTCCGGGAGATCCAGGACTATGTGGCCATGGGGTACCGGCTCTCAGACATTGCGGTACTGTACCGCACCAGCATGGAGCCCCGGCTCCTGATGGAGCGGCTGATGGAATACAATATCCCCTTCCAGATGCGGGACGCCCTGCCCAACTTATACGAGCACTGGATCACCCAGGATATCCTGGCCTATATCCGCATCGCCTGCGATCCGGAGCTGGCCTCCCACCGACAGGCGAAGCGGGCGGACGCCCTGCGGATCCTGAACCGGCCCAAGCGGTTCATCAGCCGGGAGGCTCTGGAAGGGCCGGTCATTTCCTGGGATCAGGTCAAGTCCTGGTATCAGGATAAGGACTGGATGGTGGAGCGGATCGAGCAGCTGGAATACGATCTGAAGATGCTGGGGCGGATGGCTCCGGCAGCGGCGGTCAATTATATACGGAAAGGCGTGGGCTACGACAGCTATCTCCAGGAGTACGCCGAGTACCGCCGCATGAAGCCGGAGGAGCTTTCCCAGGTGGCGGACCAGCTGCAGGAAAGCGCGTCCGGATTTTCCACCATGGATGCCTGGTTCGCCCATATGAAGGAATTCGGAGAGCAGCTGAAGAAGCAGGCGGCAGAGCGGGAAAAACGGGATCTGGACTGTGTGTCTCTGATGACCATGCACAGCGCCAAGGGCCTGGAATTCCCCATCGTGTACATCCTGGACGCCTGCGAGCGGGTCACCCCTCACCACAAGGCGGTGCTGGAGGCAGACCTGGAGGAGGAGCGGCGGATGTTCTACGTAGCCATGACCCGGGCCAAGGACCGGCTCCATGTGTACTGGCCAAAAGAGCGGTATGGGAAGAAGCAGGAGCGGTCAAGATTTATAGAGGAATATCTGGAACCCAAAATCGTGCATCCGGATGCAGCAAAAAAGCAGAGGCATCCATAAAAGATAAGAACCCATGAAAGGAAAACACGGATGAAAGGATTGCTCCATATCTACTGTGGCGACGGCAAGGGAAAGACCACGGCGGCGGCAGGACTGGCGGTGCGGGCGGCAGGCCGGGGGATGAAGGTCGTGATCGCCCGATTTTTGAAAACGGAAGATTCCGGCGAGGTGGGCGTGCTCCGCGCCATTCCCGGGATCCAGGTCCTGCCTTGTACCAAGACCTTCGGCTTCACCTTTCAGATGACGCCGGAGGAGAAGAAGGAAGCGGCGGCGTATTATCAGGAGCAGTTCCGGCTGGCCTGCCGGGAGGCGATCTCTCAGGAGGCGGACCTGCTGATCCTGGACGAGATCCTGGCGGCCTGCAATACGGGGATGGTCCCCGAGAACGAGGTGACCGCCTTTTTAACGGCCAGGCCGGAGAAGCTGGAGGTGGTGCTGACCGGGCGGGATCCTTCCGAGACACTGACAGGACTGGCGGATTATGTGTCCGAGATCCAGGCCAGGAAGCATCCGTTCACCCGGGGGCAGAAAGCCCGCAAGGGCATCGAATTTTAATGGCCGGCGGTTCCTCGGCGAAAGGGCAGGAAAGGAAAAAGCAGGCATTTCCATGGGGAAACAGCCATTTTCCTGGGAGGACTTGCTTTTACAGGATAAATCTGGTAAAGTGGAACTGAACAATACGGCGGAGACGCCAGGGAAGAAAGAGAGAGGTAGTTACATGGCACAGAATCCGATGGACGAGATGGAGCAGGAGGAGATGACCGTCACCTTAACGCTGGATGACGGAAGCGAGTTAGAGTGCGTGGTGCTGACCATTTTCGAGGCCGGCGAGCGGGATTATATCGCCCTGCTCCCCATGGAAGGGGCAGAGGCCGAGGAGGGTGAGGTATATCTGTACCGCTACTCTGAGGACGCAGAGGGCAACCCGAACCTGGACAACATCGAGGATGACGACGAGTACGAGATCGTAGCCGACGCATTCGACGAGCTGCTGGACGATCAGGAATTTGACGAGCTGGTCAGCGAGGAAGATCTGGACTGACCGGACAGGCCGCGGCGCACACGTTTTTCGCAGAGAGAACGACGGAGAAAAGCCGTCGGGCTGAGCACTTCCGAAAGGAGGGACTCAGCCCGGCGGCTTTTTTGGTATATAGAAATTTTGTATATGGAAGTCACATAAAAACCATGTTCTTTAGTGCTAGCATTGAGGGAGCATTTCTCCAGTCCCCCTCCGGAATGGCACTATTGTACAAAACAATCCCAGAAAAATGCAAGATTTTCATAAAAAAGGGAAGTAAAATATAGGTAAAGAAAAGGGAGGTGACGCTATGGAGAGACAATGGTGGCATCAAAAGACCGCATACCAGATCTATCCGAAAAGCTTTTATGATTCCAACGGAGACGGGATCGGAGATATCCAGGGGATTATCGAAAAGCTGGATTATCTGCAGGAGCTGGGCGTTGACATCCTGTGGATCTCCCCCATGTATCTTTCGCCCTGTGCCGATCAGGGCTACGATATCGCGGATTATTACCAGATCGACCCCCGGTTCGGAACGATGGAAGACATGGTCCGGCTTTTGGAGGAAGCCAAAAAGCGCGGCCTGTATGTCCTGATGGATCTGGTGGTGAACCACTGCTCCGACGAGCATTCCTGGTTCCGGAAGGCCTGCCAGGATCCTGATGGAGCATACGGACAGTATTTTTACCTGGCGGAAAAGAAGGACGGCAGGCTGCCCTGCAACTGGCGTTCCTACTTCGGCGGCCCGGTATGGGAGCCGCTGCCGGGATCGGAGGACCGATATTATCTCCACGTATTCGACAAAAAACAGCCGGACCTGAACTGGGAGAACCCCAGGCTCCGCCGGGAGATCGAGGACATGATCAACTGGTGGCTGGACAAGGGGCTGGCCGGATTCCGGATCGACGCGATCATCAACATCAAGAAGCCCCTGCCGTTTACCGATTACCCGGCTGATCGGGAGGACGGGCTCTGCGACATGGGCGAGGTGTTAAAGCACGCAGACGGGATCGGGGAGTTTCTGGGAGAGTTGCGGGACCGCTGCTTCCGGCCCCATAAGGCGTTCACCGTAGGCGAGGTGTTCAACCTGCCGCCTGGGGCGCTGGCAGACTTTATGGGAGACAACGGATATTTTTCTTCAATCTTTGATTTCCGGCAGACGGAGGAAGGAAAATCGGCCAAGGGCTGGTACGATAACCGGACGCCCACCCCGGACGATTATAAACGGTGCTGCTTTGAAAGCCAGAGAAAAGCGGATGGGATCGGATACTTATCCAATATCATCGAAAATCACGACGAGCCTAGAGGGGTCAGTCATTACCTCCCCAAGGAAGGACGGCATGAGAAGGGGAAAAAGCTCCTGGCAGCTATGTATTTCCTGTTGAAGGGGCTCCCGTTCATCTACCAGGGGCAGGAACTGGGCATGGAAAATCCCGTATACCAGTCTATAACACAGATCGACGACGTAGGGAGCCGGGACGAGTACCGGCGGTGCCTGGAAGTGGGCTGCAGCGAGAGCCAGGCCCTGGAGGTGGTAAGCCATTACACCCGGGACAACGGCCGGACGCCGTTCCAGTGGGACGCCAGTGAGCATGCAGGCTTTACCAAGGGAACGCCCTGGCTGGCGGTCAGCTCTGACTACAGGACGATCAATGCGGCCAGTCAGATCGGGAACGGAGACAGCGTCTTTTCCTTCTACCAGAAGCTCATCCGCCTAAGGAAGGATGAGACGTGGAAGGAGACCATCCTGTACGGCGAAACCGTGCCCTACCGGGAGGAAGAGCCCAACCTGATGGCCTATCTCCGGCAGGGAGAGGACCAGACGATCCTGGTCCTGGGAAACTTTAGCGGGGAAGAAAAGCGGGTGCCGTTCCCAGCGATGGGAGAGAAGGAGGCGTCGCTCCTGCTGTCCAACGATCAGGCGGAGATCGGAGCAAACGAGGCTGTACTCTCTCCGTGGCAGTGCATGGTCATCGGCTTTCGCCGGCAGCCGGAGTGAACGAAAGGAACGTTTTGCGGTAGTCTGACGGCGTGATCCCCCGGGCGCCCTTAAACAGGCGGACGAAATAGCTTAAGTTGTCAAAGCCGCACCGCAGGCTGATCTCCATGATGGGAAGGCTGGTCGTCTCCAGCAGATGACAGGCTTTTTCCAGACGGAGGTCGTTGACATACTGGGTAAAGGATTTGCCGAACTGCCGTTTGAAATATTTGCAGAAATAATTCGGGCTCATATAGCAGCTGGCGGCCGCGTCCTCAAGGCGGATCTTCCGGTCCATATGAGCCTGGAGATAGGAGACGATCGTCTTCATCGTATCCAGCTGCTTTCGCCGGAACGGAGAATCCGTTTTCTGGGGCGACAGCAGATGGCTGTGCCGCACCATGGCGGACAGAAGCTGCAGAAGGGATGCCTTGACCGTCAGCTGGTATCCCGGCTCCTGATGATCGAAGGCGGCGGCGATGGTCACCAGACAGTCCCGCACCTCCTCATAGCCGGGATCCTCCGGCTTTAAGAACAGCGGGAACAGCAGCTTCTTCTGGATCAGAGGGAGCAGGTAGTTCTGCTGGCAGTAGTCGTAAAAATCAAAGGACAGGGACTCCAGGGGGAAGACCAGGGCGTCGTAAAAGGTGCCCAGCATCAGGCTGTTCAAGTTGTGGAGCTCCTCCCGGTTGACAAAGATGATGGTGTCCGGTCCCACCAGATAGGGTTCGCCGTTGATGAACAGCCGGATATGTCCCCGCTGGAGATAGAGGATCTCCACGTCGGGGTGCCAGTGGCAGGACACATAATAGTGACCGGTGGCATCGTAGGTATGATACAGCTCGATGGGGAAGAGGAAACTCCCTCTCGAGGTCTGTTCTTTCAGGTTCGGATTCATAAGCACCTCCGTGAAACGGCAGACAGGCCGCAGGGCGCAGTCGTTTTCTCCATTATAGCACAACGGGGACGCGGGGGAAAGCAGGGAAACCATTTGGTTCTATACACGCAGATCAAAACGCGGATAGGGATAAAAGAAAAAGGTAAAAGGAGGATCTATCATGAAAAGAAATGTAGCAGCAGTATTGGCGGCGGCAGCCGCAGCGTCAGTCCTGACCGGGTGCGCTTCCGGCTCAGCGGACGACGGGGCAGGAAAGGTGTATTACTTAAACTTCAAGCCGGAGGTAACAGACGTATGGGAGGAGATCGCAAAGACCTATACCGAGGAGACCGGCGTGGAGGTGAAGGTGGTCACGGCAGCCGGCGGAAACTATGAGTCCACCCTGAAATCGGAGATCGCAAAATCCGACGCGCCCACCCTGTTCCAGATCAATGGCCCCATCGGCTATCAGTCCTGGAAGGATTACTGCGCGGACTTATCCGGAAGCGAATTCTACGAGGCTCTGTCCGATAAGTCCCTGGCCATCACCGGCGAGGACGGCGGCGTCTATGGCATCCCCTACACCATTGAGGGCTACGGGATCATCTACAATAACGCGATCATGGAACAGTATTTCGCCACCAGTTCTCCGGCGGTATCGTCCCTGGATGAGATCAACAGCTTTGCGTCGCTGAAAGCCGTGGTAGAGGACATGCAGTCCAAGAAGGACGAGCTGGGGATCAAGGGCGTCTTTGCTTCCACCTCCCTGCTTCCCGGCGAGGAGTGGAGATGGCAGACCCACACGGCCAACCTGGCAGTCAACCAGGAGTACGTGGATAAAGGCGTAGACGATCTGGACGAGATCGAGTTCACCTACTCCGACGAGTTTAAAAATATTTTCGATCTGTACATCAACAATTCCACCACGGACCCGAAGATGCTGGGCAGCAAGGGCGTGAATGACTCCATGGCGGAGTTTGCCCTGGGACAGGCGGCTATGGTGCAGAACGGCAACTGGGCGTGGAGCCAGATCGCGGACGTGTCCGGCAACGTGGTAAACGCGGAGGACATCGGATTCCTGCCGGTCTACATGGGCCTTCCTGACGAGGCAGATCAGGGCCTGTGCATCGGAACGGAGAACTACTTCTGCATCAACAAGCAGACCTCCGAGGCCAACCAGCAGGCGTCTCTGGACTTTGTGGCATGGCTGATCAATTCTGAGACTGGCAAGGATTACATGACCAATAAGCTGGGCAACATCGCTCCGTTCACCACGTTTGCCGACGACGAGAGACCGTCCGATCCCCTGGCAGTATCCATGCTGGATTATATGGAGAACGGAAAGACCAGCATCCCCTGGATCTTTACCACCTTCCCCAGCCAGACCTTTAAGGACAACTTTGGCAGCGCGCTGTTAGAGTACGCGCAGGGGACCATGACCTGGGATGATGTAAAAGCGACTGTGATCGAGCAGTGGAAGGCAGAAAAAGCAGCGGCGAAATAAACAAAGGAGGGGGTACCATGGGAAAGGCAAATAAAAAGTATTTTGCGATTTTTGTACTGCCTACATTGATCGCGTTCTTCATCGCATTTTTGATCCCGTTTGTAATGGGGCTTTACTTATCATTCTGCGAGTTCACCACGGTGACCAACGCAAAATTTGTGGGGATCTCCAACTATATCAGCGCGTTTACCAACCAGAACTTCTTAAACGCCCTGTGGTTCACGATCAAATTCGCGGTGGTGGCCATCATCACCATCAACGCCTGCGGGTTTATCCTGGCGATGATGCTGACCCAGGGACTGAAGGGCACCAACATTTTCCGGACGATCTTCTTTATGCCGAACCTGATCGGCGGCATCGTCCTGGGTTATATCTGGCAGTCCATGATCAACGGCGTGCTGGCCAATCTGGGCGTGACCATGCTGATGGATCCCAAGTACGGCTACTGGGGCCTGGTCATCCTGATGAACTGGCAGCTGATCGGCTACATCATGATCATCTATATCGCCGGTCTCCAGAACGTCTCCACCGACGTGCTGGAGGCGGCCAAGATCGACGGAGCCACCAGGCTGCAGACCCTGTTCCGGGTGACCATCCCCATGGTGATGCCGTCCATTACGATCTGCCTGTTTTTGACGATCGCCAACTCCTTTAAGATGTTCGACCAGAACCTGGCCCTGACCGGAGGCGGCCCCTCCAACAAGACCACCATGCTGGCCCTGGATATCTACGACACCTTCTACGGCAAGGTCGGCTTTGAGGGCGTCGGTCAGGCGAAGGCTGTGATCTTCTTTATCATCGTGGCCGGGATCGCCATGGCTCAGTTGGTATTTACCAGAAAGAAGGAGGTAGAAAGCTGATGAAAACCAAGGGATATGAGAAAGTGATCCTCACGGTCATCCTGTGTGCGCTGGTGGTCGTGTTCCTGACGCCGGTATTCTTTATCCTGATGAACTCCTTTAAAGGAAAGCTGTTCATCAGCGACAACCCCTTTGCCTGGCCGGCCGGAGATATGTTCGTCGGCCTGGAGAACTATACGGAAGGCATCCGCAAGACCGGATTTTTCGCCGCTTTCGGCTGGTCCGCGTTCATCACGGTAGCGTCCGTGCTGGTGATCGTCCTGTTCACGTCCATGACGGCCTGGTACATCACCAGAGTCAAAACAAAGCTGAACAACGCCCTGTACTATGTGTTCGTATTTTCCATGGTGGTGCCCTTCCAGATGATCATGTTCACCATGTCCAAGCTGGCGGACATGCTCCATCTGAACAACCCTTTAGGCATGGTGGTCCTGTATCTGGGCTTCGGCGCCGGACTGTCGGTGTTCATGTTCTGCGGGTTTGTGAAAGGCATCCCCTATGAGATCGAGGAAGCGGCCATGATCGACGGCTGCAGCCCGGTGCAGATCTTTTTCCAGATCGTGATGCCGGTCTTAAAGCCCACGGCCATCACCGTGGCCATCTTAAACGCTATGTGGATCTGGAACGATTACCTGCTCCCTTATCTGGTGATCGGCGTATCCACCCCTTATAAGACCATCCCGGTAGCGGTCCAGTATCTGATGGGCTCCTACGGGGCCAAGGACTACGGCTCCCTGATGGCGTTGCTGGTCCTGGCGATCGTACCGATCATCGTTTTCTACCTGTTCTGCCAGAAATACATCATTGAAGGCGTGGTAGCCGGAGCGGTGAAAGGTTAAACTTAGGTACCCCCGTACGTCCTCTGGAGGGGAACGGTGTCCCAGGTTGGGACGCCGCCCTCTCCGGAGGTTTTTTATTCCTTAGAAATGGATTCCGCTCCCTCATGAGAATCGCATATCCCTGTTCCTGCCACGCATATCCCTGTTCCCGTCACAATCCGGTTGACACCGCTTCGCCCCTCCCCGTATAATGAGGAAAAAAGGAGGTGCTTACATGGGTCATATGATCGGGAAAAAACTGGAGCCGTTCCGGGTGCAGGCTTACCGCCAGGGAGCGTTTCTGGAAGTGACGGACGAGGACCTGAAGGGACATTGGTCCGTGGTATTTTTCTACCCGGCGGATTTTACATTTGTCTGCCCTACAGAGCTGGGAGATCTGCAGGATTTCTACGAGGAGTTCCAGGAAGCGGGCTGCAGCATCTATTCGGTATCGGAGGATACCCATTTCGTCCATAAGGCCTGGGCGGACGCGTCCGACACCATCCGGCGCATCCAGTACACCATGCTGGGAGACCCGGCGGGAGCCCTGGCACGGCAGTTCGGCGTACTGTGCGAGGAGGAGGGACAAGCCCTGCGGGCAACCTTTATCCTGGACCCGGAAGGGGAGATCAAGGCTTACGAGATCCACGATATGGGCATCGGCCGCAACGCGGAGGAGCTTCTGCGCAAGGTGCAGGCCGCCCAGTTCGTAGAGGCCCACGGAGACCAGGTATGCCCGGCTAAGTGGAAGCCTGGAGAGGAGACGCTGACGCCCAGCCTGGAATTAGTCGGACTTCTGTAAAAGGAGGAGCCTATGATCGATATCCGTCAGATCCCGGCAGAGAGCAGCCTGCTGGATGAGAAGACAAAAGAGACCATCGCCGGCGTCTTCGCAAAGCTTACCAGGGACGTGACCCTGAAGGCGGTGGTAGACCTTAACGAAGAAAGATCCGCGGAGATGGCGTCGTTTTTGGCATGCCTCTCCGGCCTGAGCCCCCATGTGAAGACAGAGCTTTATACTCCGGAGGAAGGGGCGGGCTTTGCCATGGACACGGAGCATCTCCCGGCCACCGGTCTTTTCCTGGAGGACAGCTACAGCGGCGCCGCGTTCCACGGCGTCCCCGGCGGCAAGGAGATCAACTCCTTTGTCATCGGCATCTACAACCTGGCGGGACCCGGGCAGGAGATCGCCAGGGGGACGGTGAAGAAGATCGAGAAGATCAGCCGGCCGGTGCACCTGCAGATCTGCGTGTCCCTGGCCTGTCACCACTGTCCCGGCGTGGTGATCGCCTGCCAGCGGATCGCCATGCTGAGCCCCCATGTGACGGCGGAGATGTATGACGCCAACCTGTACCCCGATCTGGTAGAGCGGTTCGGGATCGACCGGGTGCCGCTGGTAGCAGTCAACGGCCAGGACCGGTTCCTGGGGCCCAGGACCATCGAAGATCTTGTACAGCTGTGCCGGGATGCTGCCCATTAATCAACAGAATTGATACAAAATGATAATTATTTAACGAAAAAAATTAGCGTTTTAACGAAAAAGAGCCTGAATTGTCATACAAAAAATAAAATTTTAGCTAAAAACACACAAAAAACGATTGCCATTTTTGTAAGATTATGGTATAGTAATCTCAGTTAGATAAGAAATGAATCATGGACTGCTGAGAGGAGAGAGCATAGCATTTACAACAGAAATGTTGTTTTATGCCATGCTCTTTTTTTGCCCAAATCAGGGACCGGCAGCCGCAGGGATCAAGCAGAGGATGGAGCAAGCTATGGATCAGAGATTTTTTGATACGGTAGAAGCCGGACCGATCATCGGGGCGGTAAAGGACTGGGACGGCTTAAAGGAGTGCTGCGGCGTAGAGGAGATCCATGTGGTCTTTGTCCTGTTCGGAGACATCTGCAACATTGGAGAGATCGTCAACCTGATCAAGGAGGCGGGAAAGCTGGCCGTGGTCCATGTGGACCTGATCGCGGGGCTGGCGTCGAAGGAGATCGCCGTGGATTTCATCCGGCAGTACACCGGAGCGGACGGCATCATCTCCACCAAGCCGGGGATGATCCGGCGGGCCAAGGAGCTGAACATGCACACGGTCATGCGGTTCTGGATGCTGGATTCCCTGTCCTTTGAGACGGCGGAGAAGCAGCTGATCCAGGCGCGGCCGGATTTTGTGGAGATCCTTCCCGGACTGATGCCGAAGATCATCGGCCGGATGATGCAGACCGTCCGGGTGCCGGTGATCGCCGGCGGCCTGATCACGGACAAGGACGATGTGATGACCGCCCTGGGGGCGGGGGCCATCGCCGTTTCCACCACGAACCCCCATGTATGGAGGATGTAGGCAGCAAAAGAGGAATGCAGCCCGCCGGGGCAAGGCGGCTTGTATAGAACAACACATTATTTATCTTAAGGAGGTATGTTATGGCAAAGTATGTAATGGCATTGGACGCGGGTACCACCAGCAACCGCTGTATCCTGTTCAACGAAAAGGGTGAGATGTGCAGCGTATCCCAGAGGGAATTTACCCAGTATTTCCCCCAGCCGGGCTGGGTAGAGCATGACGCCAACGAGATCTGGGCGTCCCAGCTGAGCGTGGCGGTAGAGGCGATGCAGAAGATCGGCGCGTCCGCGGAGGATATCGCGGCCATCGGCATCACCAACCAGCGGGAGACGGCCATTGTGTGGGACAAGAACACCGGCGAGCCGGTATACCACGCCATCGTTTGGCAGTGCCGCCGGACCTCAGAATACTGTGATTCCTTAAAGGAGAAGGGACTGGTGGACACCTTCCGCATGAAGACCGGACTGGTGATCGACGCATATTTCTCCGGCACCAAGATCAAGTGGATCCTGGACAATGTGGAAGGCGCCAGAGAGCGGGCGGAGAAGGGCGACCTGCTGTTCGGCACCGTAGAGACCTGGCTGATCTGGAAGCTGACCAAGGGCAAGGTGCATGTGACCGACTATTCCAACGCTTCCCGGACCCTGCTCTTTAACATCCAGGAGCTGAAGTGGGATGACGAGATCCTGGCAGAGCTGAACATCCCGAAATGCATGCTCCCGGAGGTGAAGCCCTCCAGCTGCGTATACGGCGAGGCGGATCCCTCCTATTTCGGCGGCCCGATCCCCATCGGCGGAGCTGCAGGAGACCAGCAGGCGGCGCTGTTCGGACAGACCTGCTTTAAGCCGGGCGAGGCGAAGAACACCTACGGGACCGGCTGCTTCCTGCTGATGAACACCGGCGAGAAGCCCGTATTCTCCAAGAACGGCCTGGTGACCACCATTGCCTGGGGCTTAGACGGCAAGGTTGAGTACGCGCTGGAAGGCTCCATCTTCGTAGCCGGCGCAGCGGTGCAGTGGCTGAGAGACGAGATGCGCCTGATCGATTCCTCACCGGATTCTGAGTACATGGCCAAGAAGGTAAAAGACACCAACGGCTGCTATGTGGTGCCTGCATTTACCGGACTGGGCGCTCCCCACTGGGATCAGTACGCAAGAGGGACGATCGTGGGCATCACCCGCGGCGTGAACAAGTACCACATCATCCGGGCGACCTTAGAGTCCCTGGCTTATCAGACCAACGACGTGCTGCAGGCTATGAAGGCCGACTCCGGCATCGATCTGGCGGCCCTGAAGGTAGACGGCGGCGCCAGCGCCAATAACTTCCTGATGCAGGTACAGGCCGACATCATCAACGCGCCGGTACAGAGACCGCAATGTGTAGAGACCACCGCCATGGGCGCGGCATATCTGGCAGGTCTGGCCGTAGGCTACTGGTCCGGCAAGGAAGACGTGATCAAGAACTGGGCGATCGACAAGGTGTTCGAGCCGTCCATCAGCGACGATGAGCGGGCAGAGAAGGTGGCCGGCTGGAACAAGGCCGTAAAATACTCCTACGGCTGGGCGAAGGAGAATTAAGCGAGAAGGACCGGCCCCGGAGACGGACGATCCGGACCGGGACCGGGAAGCGTTTCTGATAACAGGACAAAGGAAAAGGAGGGTACGATATGTTACCATATATTGCGGAATTTCTCGGAACGATGATCTTGATCCTATTAGGCGACGGCGTGGTTGCCAACGTAACTTTGAACAAGTCCGGCATGAAGGGCGCGGGCTCGATCCAGATCACCTTTGCCTGGGGCCTTGCGGTCATGGTCCCGGCCTTCATCTTCGGCGCGGCTTCCGGCGCTCACTTTAACCCGGCCCTGACCCTGGCTCTGGCCATTGACGGCAGCCTGTCCTGGGGGCTGGTGCCCGGCTACATCATCGCTCAGTTCGCAGGTGCGTTCCTGGGCGGCTGCCTGGTATACGTGCTGTTCAAGGATCAGTTTGACGCTACGGATAACCCTGGGACCAAGCTGGGCGTATTCTCCACCGGTCCGTCCGTTCCCAATATGCCGCTCAACATCTTAAGTGAGGCAGTAGGGACCTTCGTTCTGGTATTTGCCATCAAGGGCATCGCACAGGTTGCAGACTGCGCCCCCGGCGTAGATAAGTTCCTGGTATTCGGCATCATCGTTTCCATCGGTATGTCCCTGGGCGGCCTGACCGGCTATGCGATCAACCCGGCCCGTGACTTAGGACCCCGCTTAGCCCACGCGATCCTCCCGATCAAGGGCAAGGGCGATTCCAACTGGGGCTATGCGCCGGTAGTGATCGTTGGTCCGGTGATCGGCGCCATCGTGGCAGTTCTGCTGTACGGCGCGATCCCGTGGTAGGAGATTTTGGAACAGAGAGGGAAGATGAACATGAAATATGACGTGATCATTATCGGAGCAGGCGTCTCCGGCTGCGCGGCGGCAAGGGAGCTCTCCCGCTATCAGGTAAAGGCCTGCGTGCTGGAAAAGGAAGAGGACGTCTGCTGCGGCACCAGTAAAGCCAACAGCGCCATCGTCCACGCGGGCTACGACGCGGAGGAAGGATCTCTGATGGCGAAGCTGAACGTGGAGGGCAATAAGATGATGCCCGCCCTGGCCCAGGAGCTGGATTTCCCGTTCCTCCAGAACGGCTCCCTGGTGGTATGCACCGACGAGGAAAGCCGTCCCGGCCTGGACGCCCTTTATGAGCGGGGCGTGAAGAACGGGGTAGAGGGCCTGCGGATCGTGGAGCGGGATGAATTAGTCAGGATGGAACCCAACATTTCCGATACTGCGGTGGCGGCGCTTTATGCGCCCACCGCGGGCATCGTATGTCCGTTCCAGTTAAATATCGCCCTGGCGGAGAATGCGAACCAGAACGGGGTGGAGTTTTTCTTCGACACCTGCGTGGAAGGCATTGAGAAGCTGGGGGCGGAGGGCTTCCGGATCCATACCAGCAAGGGAGATTACGAGGCCCGGTGCGTGGTGAACGCCGCAGGCGTATACGCGGACGTGATCCACAACATGGTAAGCGAGAATGAGCTGCACATCATCCCCCGGCGGGGCGATTACAACCTGCTGGACAAGACGGCGGGCGGCCATGTGAAGCATACGATCTTTGCTCTGCCCGGCAAGTACGGCAAGGGCATCCTGGTAGCGCCCACGGTGCACGGGAACCTGATCGTAGGCCCGACGGCGATCGACATTGAAGACAAGGACGGCACCAACACCACCCGGGAGGGCTTGGACGAAGTGGCGGAAAAATGCGCCAACACGGTCAAGAACGTGCCCCTGCGCCAGGTGATCACCTCCTTTGCAGGGCTCCGGGCCCATCAGCCGGGCCATGAGTTCCTGATCGGAGAGCTTCCGGAGGCCCCCGGCTTCATCGACTGCGCGGGCATCGAGTCTCCGGGCCTGACCAGCAGTCCGGCCATCGGCGTGATGGTCTCTGAGATCGTGCGGGACCTGCTGGGCTTAGAGAAGGATCCAGGCTTTATCGGGACCCGGAAAGGCATCTTAAACCCGGAGGAGCTGACCCTGGAGGAGCGCAACGCCCTGATCAAGGAGCAGCCGGCCTACGGCAATATCATCTGCCGCTGTGAGATGGTCACCGAGGGCGAGATCTTAGACGCGATCCACCGCCCGCTGGGAGCCAGATCCCTAGACGGCGTGAAGCGCAGGACCCGGGCAGGCATGGGACGGTGCCAGGCTGGCTTCTGCTCTCCCAGGACCATGGAGATCCTGGCCAGAGAGCTGGGCAAGGATATGAGCGAGATCACAAAAGCAGGCGGCGGCTCCCGGATCATCGTGGGAGTCAACAAGGACCGGATCTAAGGAGGGACGTCAGAATGATGAAGACATATGATATTGTGATCATTGGCGGCGGCCCGGCCGGTTTGGCTGCCGCGGTATCCGCCAGAAAGAGCGGGATCGAAAGCATCCTGATCCTGGAGCGGGACAAGGAGCTGGGAGGCATTTTAAACCAGTGCATCCACAACGGCTTCGGCCTCCACACGTTCAAGGAGGAGCTGACCGGCCCCGAATACGCGGCCCGGTTCATCCGCCAGGCGGAGGATCTGAAGATCGAATATAAGCTGCACACCATGGTCATGGACATCAGCCCGGACAAGGTGGTGACGGCGATGAACCGGGAGGAGGGCATGTTCGCCATCCAGGCGAAGGCCGTGATCCTGTGCATGGGATGCCGGGAGCGTCCCCGGGGAGCGCTGAACATCCCGGGCTACCGTCCGGCAGGCATCTATTCCGCAGGGACCGCCCAGCGCCTGGTGAACCGGGAGGGCTTCCTACCCGGCCGGGAGGTAGTGATCTTAGGCTCCGGCGATATCGGCCTGATCATGGCCCGGCGCATGACCTTTGAGGGCGCCAAGGTGAAAGTGGTGGCAGAGCTGATGCCCTACTCCGGCGGCCTGAAGCGGAATATCGTCCAGTGCTTAAACGACTATGACATCCCGCTGAAGCTGAGCCACACGGTAGTGGACATCCGGGGCAGGGAGCGCCTGACCGGCGTGACCATCGCCGCGGTAGATGAAAAAGGAAAGCCGATCCCAGGCACCGAGGAGGACTACGACTGCGATACCCTGCTGCTGTCCTGCGGCCTGATCCCGGAGAACGAGCTGTCCCGGGGAGCCGGGGTAGAGATGAACCCGGTGACCTCCGGACCTGTGGTGAACGAAAGCTTAGAGACCAGCATCGAAGGTGTCTTTGCCTGCGGCAATGTCCTCCACGTCCACGACCTGGTGGATTTCGTGTCCGAGGAGGCGGCGGCGGCCGGAAGGAATGCGGCGGCCTACGTGACCGGGGCGCGGAAGGAGGCAGAGGGGAAGATCGTGCGTCTGAATCCCACCTCCGGCGTCCGTTATACGGTCCCGGCCTTTATCCGGCCGGATCAGATGGACGATAAGCTGACCGTCCGGTTCCGGGTAGGCGGCGTTTATAAGAACTGTTCTATCGGCGTATACTTTGGAGAGGAGCAGGTGCTCCGCAGAAAACGTCCGGTGGTAGCTCCCGGAGAGATGGAGGAGATCCGTCTGGAAAAGGCGAAGCTTTTACAGTATCCGGATCTGGATACCATTACCATCAAGATTGAGGAGGCATAGCAATGGAGAAACGGGAACTGATCTGTATTGGCTGTCCTCTGGGCTGTATGGTCACGGTGACCATGGAAAACGGAGCGGTCACGGCGGTCGAGGGGAACACCTGTAAGCGGGGCGATGATTACGCCCGCAAAGAGGTGACTAACCCCACCCGGATCGTGACCAGCACGGTGATGGTCCAGGGCGGGAGCGATGTGACGGTGGCGGTGAAGACCCGCAGCGACGTGCCGAAGGACAAGATCTTTGACTGCGTCAAGGCGCTGAAGGGGATCACCGTCAAGGCTCCGGTGCACATCGGCGATGTGATCGTGGCAGATGTGGCCGGAACAGGGGTAGACATCGTGGCGACCAGTGAGGTAAAATAAAGACAGATGCAATAGAGCAGACACAATGGAAACCGATCCGGGGACCCGCCTGAGAACAGGACCAGGCGTCCCCGACCGGAACGAAGGAGGTGCGCGATGGAGAAAAAGAAAGCGTCCGGCTGGAGCAATCTAAACGGCATCAGCGACGACGACAAGACCTGCGGGCTGAACGACATGAACTGTCTGGGCGACGAGGATGATACGACCTGCGGCTTAAACGACATGAACTGTCTGGATGGAGACGACGACACCACCTGCAGTCTGAACGATATGAACTGTGTGGACGGCGAATAGGAGGGAGGCAGGAGCATGAAGAAATTCATCAATGCAGTAGACCAGGTAGAGGACCAGATGGTCCTTGGCATGGTAAAGGCGTATCCAAAGCATCTTAAGAAGCTGGACTGCGGCAACGTGGTAGTGCGGGCGCAGAAGAAGGAGGGCAAGGTAGCCCTGATCAGCGGCGGCGGAAGCGGCCATGAGCCGGCCCACGGCGGGTTCGTAGGCGAGGGCATGCTGGACGCCGCGGTAGCAGGCGCGGTCTTTACCTCTCCTACCCCGGACCAGATCCTGGAGGGCATCCGGGCCATCGCTACGGACAAGGGCGTGCTGATGGTAGTGAAGAACTACACCGGCGACGTGATGAACTTTGAGATGGCGGCGGAGATGGCCCAGATGGAAGGCATCGACGTGAAGCATGTGGTGACCAACGACGACGTAGCGGTGGACGGCAGTCTCTATACGGTCGGCCGCCGGGGCGTGGCAGGCACCATTTTCGTACATAAGATCGCCGGAGCGCTGGCAGAGACCGGGGCGGGCCTAGACGAGGTGCAGGCCGTGGCCCAGAAGGTCATCGACAACGTGCGGACCATGGGCGCGGCGATCGCGCCGTGTACGGTGCCGGCGGCAGGAAAGCCGGGCTTTGAGCTGAGCGATGAAGAGATGGAAGTGGGCATCGGCATCCACGGGGAGCCGGGGACCCACCGGGAAGCCATGCGTCCCGCCGACGAGGTGGCGGACCTTCTGCTGGACAAGATCCTGGCGGATCTGGACTACAGCGGGAGCGAGGTGGCGGTGATGATCAACGGCGCGGGAGCGACCCCGCTCATGGAGCTGTTCATCATCAACAACCATGTGGCGGACGTGCTGGCGGCGAAGGGCATCTCCGTATACCGGACTCTGGTAGGCGAGTATATGACGTCCATCGAGATGCAGGGCTTTTCCATTTCCCTGTTAAAGCTGGATGACCAGATGAAGGAACTGTTGGAGGCAAAGGCGGATACGCCGGCCTGGAAGGAATAAGGAGCAGGGGCCCCGTCTCAGGACGGGG
>DVLJ01000142.1 GCA_018715565.1 Candidatus Ventrimonas merdavium | reverse complement strand
GCCAGGTTGAAATCGGTGCTTCTTGCAGTGATATAAGCGCCTACTTCAACAAAGCTGTTCTCATCAAGCAATGCGTTGATTCTGTTACTTGCTGATGTTGTTGAATTACTCATTTTGCAATCCTCCATTTTGAAATATTTTCACGGCAAAAGTCACGCCCGAGCTTGTTAAGAACATAACAATCGCCGCTTGGTAAATCCAACTTTCTGCCGATTATAATTGTATAATGAGAAGGAGCAAAATTCAAGTTATTTTTTTCACATTTTCCAATGTTTTTCCAGTTTCAGACAAGAAAACTGTCAAATATCCACTGAACGCAGAACCGGTAGTTCCACCGTTCGACGGAATCCTCCGCGTACAGCGGCCACACGGCAAGCACTTCTTTGCCCAGGGTGCAGGACCGGGTTCCTACGACCTGCCCTGCCTCCACGGGGGCTTCGATGCACTCCGGAAGCTCGGTCTGGTACGTTACGGTCTCCCCTTCGGATAAAAGCAGGTTCAGGTGCTGTTCTGCCTCCGGCAGCCGGTCGCTGATCCGCACCGGTCCCTGGGAAGTACCGTTTTCCACCGTCACGTCCGGATAGCTCCCCGCCTCGAACACATCCCGGTACTGATAATGCTCCTTTCCGTATTGGAACAGCTTCCGGGCGTCCTCCCATTTGTAGGTCTTGTGGGGCGGCCAGCCGCAACCCAAAAGGGCGATAAGGAAGGTCCGGTCCCCATCCTTTAAGGCCCCCACGTAGGAATAGCCCGCCCCGCCAGTGAATCCGGTCTTGCCGGTCAACGCCCCATCCATCATGGTCAGGAGGGCGTTGTGGTTGACGCAGGAATAGGACCGTTTCCCGGAACAGTCGGAAAAGGCGCGGCTGGGGGTCCGGGTGATCTCCAGAAAGGTTTCCCGCATGGGAGATTCGTTCACGCAATAGCGCAGGATGGCCGCCAGGTCCGCGGCTGTGGTGCCGTGGATGCGGGTGCTCCCGTCCGCCCCGGTGCGCTCCGCGTCCAGTCCGTTGGGGGTGATGAAAAAGGTGTCGCTGCACCCGATGTCCCGGGCTTTCTGGTTCATCATCGCCGCAAAGCCCTCTACGCTCCCGCCGATATGCTCCGCCAGCACCACCGCCGTGTCATTGTGGGATTCCAGCATCAGGGAGTACAACAGATCCTCCATGACAAATTCCGTCCCTGCCGGAGCCCCCAGATGCACCTCCGGCTGGGACGCCGCCTCCCGGGAAACGGTGCAGACGTCTTCCAGGTTCCCATTTTCCAGAGCCAGGATGCAGGTCATGATCTTGGTGGTGCTGGCCATGGGGCGGACCGTGTCCCCATCCTTGGCCAGGAGGATCCGGCCGCTGTCCCCGTCCATCAGCACCGCGCTTAAAGCATGGAGGGAGAACGGGGGCTCCAACGGGGAGGCCGCCTCTGTCTGCTGCTCTCCTGCCGCAGGGGATACACTGTTTTCCACGGCAGATGCGCCTTTTGCCGCAGCGGATACGTCTTTTACCGCGGCAGATGCGCCTTTTGCCGCGGCGGACTCACCGGCTGCCGCGGCGGATCCGCCGGCTGCCGTGCTCACACCCCCAGACGGCAGGCCGGCGCTGCCCCACACCGCAAAGCCCAGGCTGACCCCAGCCATCAGCCCCCAGATCCGATTCCGTTTTTCCATTGTCCCAGCCCCCGGATGCTTCGTTATCCCATCCTATTCTGGAAAATTTTTAAATATTCTGGTATGATGGGACCAGAGAAAGGAGGAGGACCATGGCAGACCATCGTATGAGAAAACCAGGTCAGGAAGAACGGGAGCGGCTGATCTTCCATATCGACGTGAATTCCGCATTTTTAAGCTGGGAGTCTGTCTACCGGCTGAGGAAGGATCCCCAGGCCCTGGATCTGCGCACCGTCCCGGCCGTCATCGGAGGAGACGCCAAGTCCCGCCACGGCATCGTGCTGGCCAAGTCCGTCCCGGCGAAGCGCTTCGGCATCTCCACTGCGGAAACCCTGGTCTCCGCCCGGCGGAAATGCCCGGACCTGCTGGTGGTCCCCTCCCGCTTCGACATTTATCTGGACTATTCGGCAAAGCTGCTCGCCCTGTTGGGGGAATATACGCCGGATATCGAGAAATTCAGCATTGACGAGGCATTTTTAGACATGACGGATACCATCCATTTATTCGGCTCCCCTGTAGAGACGGCGGATGAGATCCGCCGCCGGGTGCGGGAGGAGCTGGGCTTTACGGTCAATGTCGGCATCGCCCCCAATAAGCTCCTGGCCAAGATGGCCTCGGACTTTGAAAAGCCGGATAAGACCCACACCTTATTTTCCCAGGAGGTCCCCCAGAAGCTGTGGCCCCTGCCGCTGCGGGAGCTGTTCTTTGTGGGAGGTGCCGCCGCCGGCAAGCTGGAGCGCATCGGCCTCCACACCATCGGGGATGTGGCCGCCTGCGATCCGCGGATCTTAAAGGCCCATGTGGGAGACCGATACGGGGCGATGATCTATCAGTACGCCTGGGGAAGGGACGATTCCCCGGTAGCGGAGCGGGATCCCCACACCAAGGGCTACGGCAACAGCATCACCCTGCCCCGGGACGTCTCCGACCTTGAGACGGCAAAGCAGGTGCTCTTAGCCTTGAGCGAGACCGTAGGCGCCCGCCTGCGCCGGGACCAGGTGACCTGCAACTGTGTCTGTGTGGAATTAAAGGACTGGCAGTTCCACAGCCAGTCTCACCAGACCACCCTTTCCATCCCCACAGATTCCACCGGCGTGCTGTATGAGAACGCCTGCCGGCTCTTAGAGGAGTTCTGGGATCTGCGCCCGGTGCGGCTGATCGGCCTGCGCACCACCCGCATCCAGGAGGACGGCTTTGAACAGATGAGCCTGTTCGAGACCGAACAGGACCGGCGGAGAAAGGCCCTGGAGCAGGCGGTGGACGCGATCCGGGGAAAATACGGCGTGGACAGCATCAAGCGGGCCAGCTTCCTAAAGGAGGACGCCCTGGTGGACCACGCGGTCAGCAAACGCAAGCATTTGAAGCAGGAGGGCACATGAAGACCAGACGCCAGTTTTCTTATCCGGTCATCCCCGATGGGACGCCCTGTCCCACGGTCAGGGAGCTTCTTGCCAGCCAGGGCTATTCCCGGCAGCTGATGATCCGCATCAAGCAGGCTCCCGGCGGCCTTATGGCAGACGGAAAGCCGGTCCCCATCAACCAGGTCCTTTCCCCCGGCCAGATCCTGACAGTCAACCTGCCGCCGGAGGCACCCTCCTGGGCGGTCACCCCCGCGCCCCTCCCCCTGGATATCATCTACGAGGATGAGGATCTTCTGG
>DVLJ01000141.1 GCA_018715565.1 Candidatus Ventrimonas merdavium | reverse complement strand
CATCATCAACGAGGGCGCCCTGCGGGCGGTGCGCCAGGGACGCGGCGTGGTGAGCCAGGAGGACTTGGAGGAGAGCGTGGAAGTCGTCATCGCCGGATATCAGCGGAAGGATGCGGGAGTGTCCAAGGATGAGAAGCGGATCGTCTCCTACCACGAGGTGGGCCACGCCCTGGTGGCGGCCTGCCAGAGCCACAGCGCTCCGGTGCATAAGATCACGATCATCCCCAGAACCTCGGGGGCGCTGGGATATACCATGCAGGTGGACGAGGGCGAGCGGTTCCTGATGAGCAAGGAGGAAGCCCTGGCCAAGATCGCCACCCTGACCGGAGGCCGGGCGGCGGAGGAATTCATGTTCGGCTCCATCACCACCGGCGCGTCCAACGATATCGAGCAGGCCACCCGGATCGCCCGGGCGATGGTCACCCGGTACGGCATGAGCGACCAGTTCGGCATGGTGGCCCTGGAGACGGTGAACAATCCCTACTTAAGCGCGGATACGTCCATGACCTGCTCGCCGGAGACAGCCAGACTGGTGGACGAGGAAGTGATCCGGATCGTGAAGGCCCAGTACGCCAAGGCGATGCAGATCTTAAAGGACAATGCCGGCAAGCTGAATGAGATCGCCGGATACCTCCTGGAGCAGGAGACGATCACCGGAGAGGAGTTCATGGAGATCCTGGAGCGGAAGCCGGAGGAGCCAGAGGACCAGCCGTAACAACGAAAGAGGAAGAGCCGGAATATACGGACCGGGCTGCTTGTAAGCGGGCAGTCCGGTCCTGCTGTGTCCATAAGAACAAAGCGAACAAATGTTTGCAATTTGCGAACGGGTATGATAGAATAAAGGTGCTCTGCCGGAGATGACAGGGCAGAGCGGTATATGAATCACGAACAGGATAGAAAGGGTCCGACCATGGCGAAGCAGTATATCAAGATACGAGGTGCCAACGAGCACAATCTGAAGAATATTTCCGTGGACATTCCCCGCAACGAGCTGGTGGTGCTGACAGGCCTCAGCGGTTCGGGAAAGTCTTCCCTGGCGTTTGATACGATCTATGCGGAAGGACAGAGACGGTATATGGAGTCGCTGTCCTCTTATGCCAGACAGTTCCTGGGCCAGATGGAGAAGCCGGATGTGGAGAGCATCGAGGGGCTGTCTCCGGCCATTTCCATCGATCAGAAGTCTACGAACCGGAATCCTCGTTCTACGGTGGGCACGGTGACAGAGATCTACGACTATCTGCGTCTTTTGTACGCCCGGATCGGCGTGCCCCACTGTCCCAAGTGCGGGCGGGAGATCAAGAAGCAGACCATCGACCAGATGGTGGATCAGATCCTGTCCCTGCCGGAGCGGACGCGGATCCAGCTGCTGGCGCCGGTGGTGCGGGGCCGGAAGGGCGAGCACGTGAAGGTGCTGGAGCAGGCCCGAAGGAGCGGTTATGTGCGGGCGCGGATCGACGGCAGCTTATATGAGCTGTCGGAGGAGATCAAGTTAGAGAAGAACATCAAACACAGCATCGAGATCGTGGTGGATCGGCTGGTGGTGAAGGAAGGCATCGAGAAGCGCCTGACCGACTCCATCGAGACGGTGATGAACCTGTCTGACGGGCTGATGATCGTGGATGTGATCGACGGAGAGCCGATCAATTTCAGCATGAGCTTTTCCTGTCCCGACTGTGGCATCAGCATCGAGGAGGTGGAGCCCCGGAGCTTTTCCTTCAACAATCCTTTTGGGGCCTGTCCCGAGTGCTTCGGTCTGGGCTATAAGATGGAGTTTGACGAGGATCTGATGATCCCGGACAAGTCCTTGAGCATCGCCCAGGGAGCGATCGTGGTGCTGGGCTGGCAGTCCTGTACGGATAAGGGCAGCTTTACCCGGGCGATCTTAGACGCCCTGGCGGAGGAGTACCACTTTGATCTGGAGACGCCGTTCGAGGAGTATCCCAAGGAGATCCAGGATATCCTCCTGTACGGCACCGGCGGCCGGGAAGTGAAGGTGCGCTATAAGGGCCAGCGGGGCGAGGGCGTCTACGACGTGGCCTTTGAAGGGCTGATCAAGAATGTGGAGCGGCGCTACCGGGAGACGTTTTCCGAGAGCTCCAAGGCGGAGTATGAGACGTTTATGCGGATCACCCCCTGTAAGGTCTGTAAGGGCCAGCGGCTGAAGGCCAGCTCCCTGGCGGTGACCGTGGGAGATCTGAACATCTATCAGGTGACCGAGCTGTCGATCTCCAAGTGCCGGGCATTTCTGGAGGAGCTGCACCTGACGAAGATGCAGGAGTCCATCGGCGCTCAGATCCTTAAGGAGATCAAGGCGCGGCTGGATTTCCTGCTGAACGTGGGACTGGAGTATCTGTCCCTGTCCCGGGCTACCGGGACCTTGTCGGGAGGGGAGGCCCAGCGGATCCGTCTGGCGACCCAGATCGGCTCCGGCCTGGTAGGCGTGGCCTATATCCTGGACGAGCCCAGCATCGGCCTGCACCAGCGGGACAATGACAAACTGCTGGCTACTCTGACCCACCTGCGGGATCTGGGGAACACGGTGCTGGTGGTAGAGCATGACGAGGATACCATGCGGGCGGCGGACTGCATCGTGGATATCGGTCCCGGCGCGGGCGAGCACGGCGGCCAGGTGGTGGCCGTGGGCACCGCGGAGGAGATCATGCAGTGCGAAGACTCCATCACCGGCGCTTACTTAAGCGGGCGGGTGAAGATCCCGGTGCCGAAGGAGCGGCGTCAGCCCACCGGCTGGCTGACGGTCCGGGGCGCGGCTGAGAACAACTTAAAGAACATCGACGTATCCTTCCCCCTGGGGGTGATGACCTGTGTGACCGGCGTGTCCGGTTCGGGCAAGAGCTCTCTGGTGAACGAGATCCTGTATAAGTCCCTGGCCCGGAAGTTAAACCGGGCACGGACCATCCCAGGCAAGTTTAAGAAGCTGGAGGGAGTGGAGCAGTTAGATAAGGTTATCGCCATCGACCAGTCCCCCATCGGGCGGACGCCCCGTTCCAACCCGGCTACCTATACCGGCGTGTTTGACATGATCCGGGACCTGTTCGCGTCTACGCCGGACGCTAAGGCCAAGGGCTATAACAAGGGCCGGTTCAGCTTCAACGTGAAAGGCGGCCGGTGCGAGGCCTGCAGCGGCGACGGCATCATCAAGATCGAGATGCATTTCCTGCCGGACGTGTATGTGCCCTGCGAGGTCTGCGGCGGCAAGCGGTACAACCGGGAGACCCTGGAGGTCAAGTATAAGGGCAAGAGCATTTTCGACGTGCTGAACATGACGGTGGAGGAGGCCCTGCGCTTCTTTGAGAATATCCCGTCCATCTACCGGAAGATCGCTACCTTGAACGATGTGGGATTATCCTACATCCGTCTGGGACAGCCTTCCACGGAGCTGTCCGGCGGCGAGGCCCAGCGGATCAAGCTGGCTACCGAGCTGAGCCGGCGGGGGACTGGCAAGACGATCTATATCCTGGACGAGCCAACCACGGGGCTGCATTTTGCAGATGTCCATAAGCTGGTGGAGATCCTGCGGCGGCTGTCTGACGGCGGCAACACGGTGATCGTCATCGAGCATAACCTGGACGTGATCAAGGCGGCGGATTACCTGATCGATATCGGACCGGAGGGCGGAGACCGGGGCGGTACGGTCATCGCCAAGGGCACGCCGGAGGAGGTGGCGGCGGATCCGGTGTCTTATACGGGAAAATATGTGAAGCGGTATCTGGAGAACAACCCTCTGTGAAAAGGACGATAGAGGGTTGTTTCCCATAAGACAGTATGGGGACATTACTGGCGCAGACGATATTCCTGGATCTTTTCCTGTTGATATGGAAGGAGGATAATGGATAAAAAAAGAGTCAGTCAGATCAAAGAACAGTTTGATCTTGTTGTACATAGCGATACGACGGCTAAAGTCGAGTTTTGGTATGCACGTGAGCTGATGCCTCTGCTCGGATATGAACGCTGGGAAAATTTTGACAAAGCTATTTCTCGCGCAATGGATTCCTGCGAAACCAGTGGAATGGAAGTGCCGGACCATTTTCGTGAAGTCACGAAAATGGTCCCCTTGGGGAGCGGTGCGCAGCGATCTGTTAAAGATTACATGCTTACCCGCTATGCCTGTTATCTGCTCGCGCAAAACGGCGACCCTAAAAAAGAGGAGATCGCATTTGCACAGAGTTACTTCGCTGTGCAGACTAGAAAGCAGGAACTGATCGAGGAGCGTATTGCTTTTATTGAACGTACCGAAGCTCGCGGCAGACTGCGCGAATCTGAAAAGCGGCTTTCTCAGAATATCTATGAACGTGGTGTCGATGATGCAGGATTTGGCCGTATCCGCTCTAAAGGCGATCAGGCTCTGTTCGGCGGTCATACTACGATGGAAATGAAAGCACGCCTTGGAATGAAGGGGAATCGTCCACTGGCCGATTTTCTTCCTACTTTGACCATAGCAGCAAAGAATCTGGCTGCAGAAATGACGAATTACAATGTTGAGGAGAAAGATCTGCAGGGGGAGGGAGCTATCACAGGCGAGCACGTGCAGAACAACTTGTCCGTCCGTGAGATGCTTGGACAGCGTGGGATCAAACCGGAAGAACTGCCGCCGTCTGAGGATATTAAGAAGCTGGAGCGCCGGGTGAAATCGCAGGAAAAGAAGTTGGCGTCGCAGGCAGGCAAATTGCCGGACCTGGATGAGAGAGAACAAGGATGGCGAATAAACTGAGATCTAGAATGGCAGTCTGAATGGGAATCTGACTATGCGGCAATACGAGCGAGACAATATATGAAAGAAAGGAACCAAAACCAATGAAACTGATGATCATACGGCACGGTGACCCGGACTATTCTATCGATTCTCTGACAGAGAAGGGATGGAGAGAGGCGGAGTATCTGGCGGACCGGCTGGTGAAGCTGGATGTCCGGGAGTTTTTTGTATCCCCTTTGGGGCGGGCGAAGGATACGGCATCCATTACGTTGAAGCGGCTGGGGCGGACGGCGGAGGAATGCCTGTGGCTGCGGGAATTTCAGGCTCCGATCTTCCGTCCGGATCACTCGGAGGGGAAGATCTGCCCTTGGGACTGGCTTCCTCAGGATTGGACCCGGGAAGAACGGTTTTATCAGTATGATCGGTGGGCAGAGCCGGAGATGATGACAGAGGGATTTGTGGGCGCTCAGTATGGCTGGGTGTCGTTCAGCCTGGATCAGCTACTGGCGCGGTTTGGCTATGTCCGGGACGGCCATGTGTACCGGGTGGAGGATCCTAATAATGATACCCTGGTATTTTTCTGCCACTTTGGTGTGGAGTGCGTGCTGCTGAGCCATCTGCTGGGGATCTCTCCGATGCCCCTCTGGCATGGCTTTTGCGCGGCACCCTCTTCTGTGACGACGGTGGTGACCGAGGAGCGGCGGAAGGGGATCGCGTCCTTTCGGGTGCTGTCCTTTGGAGATATTTCCCATCTGTATGCACAAGGCGAAGGACCAGCCTTTGCCGCCCGGTTCCGGGAAGCGTATGGGAATGAGTGGGAACGGAAGGACTAAGCGGAGAAAAGGGAGCGGATCGATCCGGCAAGGAGGAATCCGGCGCCGGCTATCACCATTAGTCCCTGGGACAGCCATGCGGACCCAGGAAGGGAAAAGGCCGGATCCAGGACGGCTGGATCCAGGGCGGCCAGGGCCAGGGGGAGACTGGTGAACAGGCTTCCGTCCAGCAGTCCCAGGGGCTCTGGGAGGGGAACGATCGTCCATACAGCCGGAGCCGCCATCCAGACATAGGTCAGCCAGGGATGGATACGGCTCAGGCGCCAGCCGGCTCCCAGGGCGAAGATCAGGGGTGGCGGCAGGGTGATCAGGGCGGGAGCCAGGAGAGTCTCCCAGTCATGCCAGCCAAAACAGAGCTGGTAGAACAGGGCGGCTTCTCCAAGACAGCAGGATAGGAAAAGCCCGGCTCCGGCAGAGACGGCGGCACAGCGGACGGCGGCGTACTGCCAGGGCGGCATAGGGGCGGCGTCTGTCAGGACGGCCGTCCGCCTGGCTTGGGGCGTGACGTATGCAGACAAAAGAAGCAGGACGCCGATCCACAAAAACGGCAGCATCCGGCTGAGGTAATCGCCGAAGCTCCAGGGGGAGAAGGGAGCAGTGCGGGCGACGCCAAAGATCGTCGCCCGGTTCAGGACCTGCCAGCCGCAGAATAGGAGCAGCAGCCCCAGTCCCAGAAAAAAGCGGTTCCACAAAAGCCGCCGGCACTCATAAAGAAATAATCGAATCAAGATCCAGATCCTCCTCTCTCAGCCCGCAGGCGTCTAAAAAATCTTCATAGGTCAGGTACGGATAAGCCGGATCCAGCTCTCTCTGAAACAGCTGTTTCAGGATCTGATCCATGGCGGCTTCTCCGCCCACAAGTTTTTCTGCTTTCCAGATCTTCAAAGGCATCTCACAGTATTGCCGCACATAGGATGAGCGGTTGGTGATCTCTGTCTGCTTTTCCGGGGGGAGCATTTCCAGATACTCCGGGAAGCGGACATAGAAATCCTGGTAATAGTCGTCCACAGCCTGCTGCCACCGGCGGACATAATGCTCCTGGGCGTAGGCGCTGCCGTACTGCTCCTGGACGATGCGGTAGGTGGTGTAGACCGTAAGGCCTTCCGCCGACCAGGGATCGGTCCCGTCGGAGGGGGCGAACATATTGGCCAGGCCCCACCATTGGTGCACCAGCTCATGGATCATGACTTCGCCGGGGACGGTTCCTTTTCCGGCATCTGACAGGTTTGCGGCGGTAAAATCTGCCTCGTCCAGCAGGCTTGCCCCGTCGGCGGCATATCCGCCTCCCAGGACCCGGCTCTGGATCAATTTGAGAGCCTTGCCGGAGCCAAAGGATAGGGAGCCGTAATGGCTGGTGCAGTAGTCAACGGCGGCTTTGACAGCCTGGGGAGCGCCGGCGGCCTCCATGACGGCCTGATGCCTGCGCCCATAATAGAACTCGATGGAGATGCCTCCAGCCTGGATATCCTGGCGGATGTAATCGCCAGCGTAGCAGATGCCGCCTGTCCCGTGGTACTGGTACTCCCAGGTAGAGGTCCCATCGTCATGCCGGGCGATCCGCTCCGGGGTTTCCGGCCCGAAGGGGATCAGGGTCATGGAGCTGGGCAGGGTGATCTGGATATCGGCAGGATAGTTCCCCTCGTCCGGCAAGACGTTCATCAGCCGCGGGGCCATGGCCCCGTGCTCTAGGCAGAGGTATTCCGCGCTGATCTCCATATTCCCCTGCATCGTAGACAGATTGCGGTTCTCTTGGGGGAATCCGCCGTATTCTATGGTCAGCTCGATCTCTGGGTCCGCAGGCAGCTCCGCCGTCAGCATGGCTTCGTTGAACTCCTGATAGCTGCTTACGGAAAACGGGACGTCCTTTCCGTTTGCCTGAACGGAGAAAACGGTATAGCCGGGATTGATGCCGAAGGCTGCAGTCTGCGGCTGGGGCGTTTGTGTGTGCTGCGCGGCGGGGAGCTGCTGTCCGGTCTGCGGATCCGGTCCGGCCAGCTCCTGAGGCTCCGCAGCAGCAGAGCGCCGGAACTGATAAGCGGCGGTCCCGGTCACAGTCCCGGCCGATGTGTCCGGGACGACCTTTGCGGTGCGGCCTGTGCAGACGATCCCATCTAAGAACGGGAGCTCAAAAAAGGACATGACCGTTTGGTCTGGGTTCCCGTGGTCCACCATGGGCTGGAGCCGGTACGCGGCCCCGGCGCCAAGCAGCAGAAGGAGGGCAAGGGCCGGGCGGCGGATCCGGCGGACGTTAAGGGCAAAGGAGGCGAAGCAGCCCTTTTGGTACCGGCGGATGCAGCAGCAGGAAAGCGTCCAGGCTCCGGCCAGGGCTCCCAGCCAGGTAAGCCGCATGTAAGCCACAGAGCGGAAGATCCGGAAATTGGTAAAATCATCCGACAGGGCCCAGACGCAGGGATTGAGCCAGCACAGCTGCCAGCTGTCCGCCCAGACGGTCAGGCTCAGGAAGGCAAAGGCCAGGAAGGCCGCAAGGGCTAAGTCGGTCCGGGCCGCCGCCTGATAGGCGGAGGCAGCCGCCAGGATCCCCAGGGGTAAGGCAAGGCCCATGAAGATCAGGAAGGCCAGGATATAGTCGGTGCAGGGAAAGACCGGGCCGATCAGGCTCCGCAGGATAGGGAACCAGAGGAGCATGGTCAGACCTGTGATGAGCGCCGCAGCCAGCAAAAGGGCGGGCAGGCGCACCAGGGCCATGGTATGGGGCGGGACGACGGAGTCGGTCAGCAGGCCGGCCCGGCTGGAGCTGGGACGGTCCAGCTCCAGGATCGTGAGCAGGCCGAAGGCGATCCCCCCAGCCGTCCCGGCGGCGATGGCCGGGTCTGCAAGGTAACGGGAGAGCATGGTATCGGCGGAGGTGGAGCGCCAGAGGAACAGCCCAGCCAGGGGGGAGGCAGCCGACACAAGGATGGCAAGCTGGGCCGGGCGGCTGTGGAGCAGCCGTTTCCATTCCAGGAGGAAGAGACGGAGCCAATTGCTGTTCATCCGGTCACCTCCCTGGAAAGCAGATAGAGATAAGCGTCCTCCAGCGAGGGCTCTTCCTCCTGGGCAAAGGGGGGAAGCTGCTCAGCCACTGCCCGGCAGCGGATGCCCTGGCTGGTGTTGACCCTGGCGGTGATGTGCAGTTCCGGTCCCTTCGTTTCCCCGTGTCCTGGGATGCCGTTCCGATCCTGAGCGGTCTCCTGCTCCCAGAAGACGCCGACATGCCCCTGGGCGAGGCGGATGAGCTGGGCCGGGGACCCGGAAAACAGGATCCGGCCCTGATCCAGGACGACCAGACGGTCGCAGACGGCCTGGACGTCCTCGATGATATGGGTGGACAGCAGGACCAGGCGGTCCTGGGCTGCCTGGGAGAACAGGTTGCGGAAATGGATCCGTTCTTCTGGGTCCAGCCCTACGGTGGGCTCGTCCAGGATCAGGAGCGGCGGGTCTCCCAGAAGGGCCTGGGCGATCCCCACCCGCTGGCGCTGGCCGCCGGACAGGGCCCGGATCCGGGTTCTGGCCTGGCGTTCCAGATTGACGGCGGAAAGGGCGTTTTTGACGGCGGCCTTCGGATCCCTCAGCTGCTTGAGCGCCGCCATATAGTCTAAGAACTGGGCGGCGGTCAGCTCGTCGAACAGGCCGAAGTCCTGGGGCAGATAGCCAAGCCGGGATCTGAGGCGGTGCTCCGCCTGGCTCAGGGGGATCCCGTCGATCGTGATCGAGCCGGAGGTGGGCAGCAAAGCCGCTGACAGCAGCTTTAAAAGAGTGGATTTTCCTGCGCCGTTAGGCCCTAAAAGACCAACGAAGCTGGGGGCGCCAAGCTCCAGGGTCATGCCGCGGAGGGCTTGTTTCCCATTGGGGTATGTCATGGTAAGGTTTTGGATCTGGATGTCCATCTTGTTTCTGTCCTTTCTCATATTGCTTGTTGATATCGCTGCTGAGATAGGGACAGGATAACAGAGGTTTATGGAGGAATGGCGGAGATTTTGTGTGGATTGTGTGGAGAAGAGAAGTTGATCGCCGCCCGGACTCCGTCCGAGATATTTTCCAGGGTGCAGGCCGCGCCGTGGCGTCTGGCGATCATCTGGACCAGATAGAGGCCCAGGCCGCTGCCGCCGGTGCTCCGGCTGCGGGAGGGATCCTCCCGGTAAAATGCTTCAAAGACATGGGGCAGGGCGTCTTCCTGGATATGGGCTCCGGTGTTCTCTACGGTCAGGGAAGGATTGCCCTGGCGGACGCCGCACCACACCCGGATGACGGCTCCCTCCGGCGAGTAGAGGGAAGCATTGGAAAGGAGATTGCCGATGGCTTTTCCCAAAAGCCCGGGATCGCAGGAAACGAAGATCCCCGGCGTCAGGTCGGCGGCCAGGGTCTGTCCGCGCTGGGCCAGCAGCTCTGCATAAAGCTCCAGCTGCTGCTGAAGGAGCGTGGAAAGCTCGGACAGGGCCTTGGCGTCCTCACTGGATTCCATACGGGAGATGGCCAGCATTTCCCCGATCAGATGCTCCATCCGCCCTGTGACCTGGAGGGCGCGCAGCAGATAACGGTCCCGGTCCTGGTAGACGCCTACGCCTTCCAGCATGCCGGACAGCTGCCCCTTCAGGATCGTGACCGGGGTTTTTAGTTCGTGGGAGGCCGCGGAGAAAAATGCGGTCCGTTCCCGCTGCCGCGCCCGTTCCCGCTCCACCTCTCCCAGCAGGGACCGGTTGGCAGACTGCAGCTCCTGTAACGAAGCAGAAAGCTTTTGGGACAGCTGGTTCAGGCTCCTGCCCAGCTGGCCGATCTCATCCGGCCGGTCCTCCCGGCACTGCCAGCTAAAATCCAGCCGGGCCATGTTCCCGGCGATGCCGCTGAGACGGACGATGGGCCGGGTAATGGACCGGGAGTAGACAAAGGCGCAGAGCAGGGAAAAGGCCAGGAGAGCCAGAAGCAGCCACGGGGCCATCCGGATCAGCGCCTGCACCGCCAGGTTTTCCGCCTGGATGCTGGGGGTGACGTAGAGGAGATAGGGTCCGCTCCGGTCTGGGAAAGTGACCTCGGCGGCGATCGTGCTCTGATCAGACAGAGTGACGGTCACGGAGGGCTGGGGAGCGGCGGTCTCATCGGGAATAGAGGTGGTCTCCCCTGGAACGGCGGTGGTCTCTCCGAGGACAGCGGCAGCGCCAGCCTGTTCTGCGAAAGATTCATCCACGGAGAGGATCGTCAGCTGGGAGCCGGTGTTGACCGCATTGCCGTGGGGATCGGTCAGGATGACCTGGGCGCCGGAGGCGCGGAGGAAGTCACGGAACAGCGGGCCGCAGCTGTTAAAGGGCGTCTGTTCCAGCTTTTGGACCAGAAGCTCTGTCTGCCGGGCCAGGTCGTCGCTGAGCACGGCGGTGTAGGTGATAGGGGTGGCCCAGGCGATGAGGCCGAAGGTGACGGCAGAAGCGGAGAAGAGCATGAGGGCAGTGATCAGGAAGATGCGGGCGGTCAGGCTTTTGCTCAGATGTCCGCCCAGATCCTTGCCGGAGGGCTTGCCCAGACGATCACGAAGTTTGCTTTGCGGCACGGTAGCCCACCCCCCTTACGGTTTCGATATAGTCCCGGCCCAGCTTATGGCGGAGATTTTTGACGTGGCTGTCTACCACGCGGGCGTCTCCGTAGAAATCGTAGCCCCATAGGCGGGCTAAGAGCATTTCCCGGGTAAAGACCCGGCCGGGAGCGGCCAGGAACGTGTGCAGCAGCCCGAATTCCCGGGCCGTCAGATCCAGGGGACGTCCGTCTAACAGGACCTCCCGGGCGTCGGGATCCAGCAGGATATCCCGGTAGCGCAGTCTGCCGTCTGTCTGGGACGGAGAGCACCTGCGGAGGATCACCCGGATCTTTTCTAACAGGACGGGCATGGAAAATGGTTTGGTCACATAGTCGTCGATGTCCATGCCGAAGGCCTGGAGCTGCTGGGCTTCTCCATCCAGGGCGGTCAGCATCAGGATGGGGACCCTGGACTGGCTGCGGATCTGTCTGCACACGCCGAAGCCGTCCAGCTTGGGGAGCAGGATGTCCAGCAGGACCAGGTCAAAGGGCCGGGACCGGAACAAGGCCAGGGCCGCCTCCCCGTCCCCGGCGGTCCAGGGCTCGTATCCGGCGTCCCGGAGATAAGCGCAGAGAAGCTCCTGGATATCCGGCTCGTCCTCTGCGATCAAAATCTGTTTCATAAGCAATCACCGCTGTCAGGATACCATAGAATTGTGAATTTCCCGTGGAGAACGCCATGGAGAATGGTTATTTTTTAATTCTTTTTTAATTCTGCCGCGATTTTTACCACCTCGCTCAGCCGTTCCATCCGGTAGTCGGCCAGGGACTGGTCGAACTGGAAGCGGGGATCGATGAGGGCTGCGATCTTCATCCCGGCGCGGGAGGCGGCGGTGACGCCAAAGGTGGAGTCCTCGACCGCCAGGCACTGGGACTCGGGGAGCCCTAAGCAGGCGGCGGTGTAATGGTAGATCTCCGGGTCCGGTTTGCTCCGCTTGAACTGGGCTCCGGTGACCACAGATTCAAAATAGGAGCGGATGTTATTTTCCGTCAGGACCCGGTTGATGATGGTGATGCCGGTGGAGGAGGCCAGGGCCAGGCGCAGGCCCATGCCCCGGAGCTCTTCCAGGATCCCGGGGACCTCCGGCCGGAAGATCCGCCGGTAGTCCATCTGGGAATAGGGATCCACGGTCCTGCGGAATTCGTCCCGCAGCTCCTCCCAGGTCTGTCCGTTATGTACCGCCCTGGCCATGCAGCTCCAGGCGTCTTCCCGGGAGGAGCCGACCATGCCGAACAGATCTTCCAGGGTCACATCCGGATTTTTCTTCCGGGCAAATTCCAGATCGATCTTTAGATACTCCGGCTCGCTGTCGATCAGCACGCCGTCCATGTCAAAAATCACTGCTTTTATCATAAGAGAAACCTCGCTTTTCCTAAAATGTCATGCCGATCGCCCAGACCGATCATCCGTGGGAACAGATCCCTGCCGGTCGTATCTGGCGCCGGGCCGTTTACCCGAGATATTGTAGTATAGGAAGGCGGAGATGGCAAGAGAAAGATGAGGAGAAAATCCTTTTTTGCTTTTCAAATAAAATATGCTGCGCTATAATGGGGGCATTGAGCTCTACAGGGAGGATATGCGATGGGAAGCTATGGGCAGGCCCAGTGGGTGCTTTTGTTCTTTATCTATAGTTTTTGCGGATGGATCTGGGAGTGCGGCTATGTGTCGGCGAGAAAGCGGCAGTGGGTGAACCGGGGGTTCCTCCACGGGCCCTGGATCCCTCTCTATGGATCCGGCGCGATCCTGGTGCTGTTTTTAACCCTGCCGGTGCGGGAGCATCTGGCACTGGTCTTTCTGGTGGGCATGGCGGGGGCCACGGTCCTGGAGTATGTGACCGGGGCGGTGATGGAGCGGCTGTTCCAGATGCGCTACTGGGATTACAGCAAGGACCCGCTGAACGTCAACGGCTATATCTGTCTGCCGGTGTCCCTGGTGTGGGGCGGCTTTTCCGTGCTGCTTACGGAGGTGCTCCATCCGCCGGTGGAACGGCTGGTGCTGGCGGTGCCCCAGGCCGCGGCGGACGGGATGGGGCTGGTCCTGACCGTGTTGTTTACGGTGGACGTGACCAAGACCGTACAGGCAGCCCTGGATCTGCGGGCATTGTTAGTAAGCCTGTCGGCCAGCAGCCAGGGGCTTTCTGCCATTGAACAGCGGCTGCGGGAGACCTTTGACCAGCTGAACCAGGGGCAGGAGCTGTTTAAGCAGAAAATGCGCCAGCTGGAGGAGGAAGCGGCGATCAATCGGGATTGGCATCAGGCGGAGCGGGCGAAGCGCAGGGAGCTGCGGAACGAATTTTTTGCAGCCCGCCTGGCAGACTGGAGGAACCGGAAGTCCCAGCGGCTGGCCGCCTTCCAGGAGCGGAGCGAGGCCGGCCTGGAGCTGATCGCAAAGCGGCTGGCGGAAGCGGCTCCGGAGCCGGAGCGGATCCAGCTGGAGGAGATCCGGGAAAAGCTGGTCCGGGTGCAGGAGTCCATCCGTCAGGCACGGGCCGATATGGAGTCCCGCAGAGACCGGGAGTTCCGTCAGGCTATGAACATCCTGTCCCGAAACCCGTCGGCAGCCTCCCGCCTGTATGGGGATGTGCTGAAGGAGCTGGCGTCGCTGCGGCAGGATAGCCGGGCGGCAAAGAAGGAAAAAGGAGAGCCGGACCATGCCGGTCCGCATCAGCAAAAGCCATAGAAGAAAGAGCGGGCAGATCATAACTTCTGCGCCGCTCTTTCTTCGGATCATGGGTCCATGGGGACTGTGGGACGCCCGTGATCTCTGTATCTTTGCAAAAAAAGAATGCGTCTGAGAGGAATCGAACCTCCGCACATGGCTCCGGAGGCCATTGCTCTATCCACTGAGCTACAGACGCATCTCCATTATCATACTATACCTTTTTGGAAAATGCAAGAGGTATTTGTTGATTTTTTACATTTATTTTGTTATGATAAAATCCGACAGGAGGGTGAGGCCATGAGACAGGACCGGAGATTTCAGCGAAAGGGCAGGGAAGAAAGCGCCGTAAGGCAGCTGCTGGCGATGGCGGTGATCCCGCTGATCGTGATCGTGCTGATGATCGTGATCGTGATCGCAGACCATATGGATCAGGAAGCTTCCGCGGAGCCGGAGGGGCAGACGGAGATCGCGTCCACCGCTCCGGAAGAAGGGATGACTGGGGAGAGCGGCCCCCAGGAAGGGGATGGGACCGGAGGCGATACCGGAGAGACGGCGCCTGCGGAGCCTACGGAACCGGCGGAGTCCCTGGGGGAATACGAGAGCGAGCGCTTCCGCAAGGACAGCGTGCCGGAGATCGTGAGCCTGATGGAGACGTATTTCCAGGCCAGGGAGGACAGCGATCCGTCGGCCTTGAACCGGCTGTACGGCAAAGAGGACGGCACAGAGGCAGAGCTGGAGGAGGAGCGCCTGCGCCTGCGCAGCAACGCCAAGTATGTGCTGGGCTTTGAAAATATTTCCACCTATGTGACCGAGGCGGAGGAGGCGGACACCTGGCTGGTGTACACGCTGTACGATATCCGGTTCCACTCTGTGGAGACGCCTGCGCCGATGATCATGTGGTGCTTTGTGAGAAAGGATGCGGCCGGAGCGTATTTCCTCATCAGCACCGAGGAGCTGACCGACAGCCAGCTGGATTTTGCCGACGTGTTCAATCACTCTCAGGAGGTGCGCCGGTTGGCGTCCAGCGTCAATGTGAAGCTAAAGGAAGCCTTGCAGACGGACGAGGACTTGAATGAGGTTTACGGCGTTCTGCGGGACGGCTCTCCGGTATATGGAGAGGAAGAAGAGACCCAGCCGGTGGTGGTCGTAGAGGAGACGGAAGCGGCAGAGACTGAGCCGGAGGAGACCGAAGC
>DVLJ01000140.1 GCA_018715565.1 Candidatus Ventrimonas merdavium | reverse complement strand
ACTATAAAAAGATTGCAAAAGATTAGCGAGCAATAGAGGAAGTGCAAATATAATCAGCTTCTTCGGTACGCTTCCTGTTGTTAAATCCTGTTCTTCTTTCATTTTCTCAAAATCCTTTCTGAATAAAAAAGCAGAGGGTTAGCCACGATACAGTGTGCCCTCTGCATAACAAAACAAAAGGCAGCAGACAAAACATTGCCTACTGCCCGAACATCATAATGATATATACACGCGAACAAAGCTCCACATGATAAGGTTATGTTGGAGCAAGCCTAAATATAAATGTTCTCGTGTCTTTTAGGCTCCGTACAATGTTTTGAAATATCAAATTGTGCGGAGCTGTATTCAATGCAAAATTTCCCAAATAACATTGTACTCACCCTTTCTGAAAACTTATTACAAAATAATTATAGCGATCCCCATATATGTTGTCAATCATCCTGCGGTTCAAAGCACCATATGAGTGTGCCGCTTTGACTGCCCTTCCTTTTCGTGTTTTTATGATATTCTCTTATGGTGTTCTTATTGTTTTCTTATGATCCCCCAGTTTGACTTTCTTTTGGTTCCCTTCTGGACCAAAACACCTTGCTCTCGTAAAGAAGAAAACATGCGGGAAATCGTCCGTTTAGAAACCCGCAGCTGCTCGGCATACCACACCTGTGCTGCCGTTGGGTTCTCTGTAATCACATTACGATCATCTTGGGAATTCCGCTGCCCCAGGCTTCTACCAGGTTCATATAGGCAAACGCATTCGCTAAGGAACGGTTTCTGATTTTAGAAAATCCTTCTTTCATCAACTCCGGCCGCTGTACCTTAAATTCCACATTCTTAGATTCACCCTTCCGCCTTCCTTCGGAACCGGTCCACCAGCTTCTTCTGCTCCTCCGTAGACTTTATGCTATGGAAGCACCCAGCCGCGAATCCGGCCAGTCCCAGAAGCAGGGCCGGGAATACGGAATTGACCTGCCAAGGGCAGCCAAGCGTCTCCCAGACCACCACGCCCGCGATGGACAGAGCCAGGGACCACACGCCCGACGCGGGGGTAGCTTTTTTCGTCATGAGTCCGCCGTACAGGGGCAGCACCAGACAGGTGATGCAGGCGTAGCCGATCAGGATCCACTTCATGATGCTGGGCTGGAAGCGGACCACGATATACGAGACGATCACCGCCGCCCACACAAAGAAACGGCTGGCAAGCACCATCTTCCGATCCGACAGCTCCGGCACAAAATACCGCACCAGATCCCGGGAAAAGGTCATGGCGGCGGACAGATACATGGCGTTGGCCGTGGTGATGACCGCCGCGATGATGGCGGAGGCGTAAAGTACGCCCACCAGGGGATGGACTGTTTTCAACAGCTCTGTGATCACCTGGTTCTCCCCGATGCCGTCGCCTAAAAGGATCCGGGCGCTTAAGCCCATGATCATGACCAGCCCCATGCAGACTGCCACCAGGATCGAGCTGGACAGCAGAGCCTTTTTCGCATCCTTTGGGCTTCTGGCCGCGTTGATCCGCTGGAACATGGCGGCCTGATCCGCAAAATTCACAAAGAACGAGGACGCCACCATACCCCAGAACAGCATTGGCGGCAGGTTGGGCGCGCTCATGGAGAGCAGGTTCTCCGGAAGTCCGGACAGTCCTTCCACACCGCCCGCCCGGGTAAAGGAGACCGCCGCCACAGCAACGGCCCCGCCGATGATCAGCACAGACTGGACCGTATCCGTAACCGCCGCTCCTTTTAAGCCGCCCATGGTCACGGTGATCCCGAACAGCAGCACGCCGATGATCCCCGCGGCCGCCTCGCTGATCCCCAGATAGCTGGACAGCAGGGCGGAAAGGGAGGCCAGCATGCCGAAGCCCACGGCAATGCCCACGCATAGATTGATCACTCCGGCGATCAGCTGGGCTTTCCTGCCGTAGCGCATTTCAAAGATATCGCCGATGGTATAGATATCCAGCTGCTTGATCCGTTCCGACAGAAACACGATCAGGATCAGCTGGGACGCCAGGGATCCCAGCACCAGCCAGAAATACATCACCCCATACTGGTAAAATGCCCCCACATATCCCATCATGCTGCCGCCGCCGATGGACGTCGCCAGGATGGTGGCGCAGATCACCGGCCAGGGCAGGCTGCCTCCAGCCAAAGCATAGTCTTTAAAGGTTTTCGCTTTTCTGCCGTGATACAGCACGGCCCCGGTCATCACCAGCAGATAAAGCGGAATGATCACAGTTGCCCATGGATCCATATCCCTTCTCCTCCTTTTCTTCTCCGGCCCCCTCCCGGCTACCGGGCCGGTACTGCGGGAATACCAGACTGCACGGTCTCAGCCCGGGCGCTTTTTACCGACCACACCGCCACGGTAAGCAGGACAACGCTTCCGCCCGTCAATGCGTAAACCCCTGGTTTTTCTCCCACAAACAGGAACACCCATACAGGATTTAACAACGGCTCGATCATCCCGATCAAAGAACAGGAAAGGGGGGAGCAGCACCGCACAGCCACCGCGTACAGCACATAGGGCACTCCCAGCTGCACCACGCCCAGGATCAGGATCGCCGCCAGGTTTGTCCCGTTTACCGGGACCGGGCTGACCAGGGCAAAGGAGCAGCCGATCGCCGCCGCCACCGCCTGTCCCAGGAGAACGGAGCTCATCGTCTCGGCTTCCTCTTTTAAACGGCTGGAAAACAGATACATGATCCCCATAGTCACCCCACTCATCAAAGCGATGCAGTTCCCCAACATGCCTCCGGCAGACAGCTGATCGAAAAAGAACAGGCTGATCCCCGCCAAAGTGACCGCCACCGCGGCCAGCTCCCATTTCCGGTACCGTACATGGAACAGCAGGGCGCTGAGGATCATGATATGCACCGGATTGGTGGACTGGAGGATGATGGCGTTGGCGCTGGTGGTCAGCTTACTGGCAATGACAAAGAACAGCATGGTCCCCGTCAGCCCCAGTCCTGCCAGGACCACATAAGGGGATAGGACGAACCGGTAATGCTTAAACCGCATATAGGCAGCTACGATCGCAGCAGCGATCAAGGAGCGGAATCCGCTGATCACCAGCGGATTCCAGGGCAGGACTTTGATAAACAGGCCGCCGATGCTCCACATCAGCGCGCACAGGGCCATCAGCGCCATGGCCTTTCCGGAACTGATCTTCATAATTCCCGCACCTCTACTCTCCCACAGCCACGTTGTCCGCAGCCGTCACTTTTTTCTTAAACCGGTCTACCAGCTCCAACTGTTCCTCCGTCACGCCGTTCTTGTTCCAGAAGCCGGCCACAAAGCCCAGGATCCCCAGGATCAGCGCCACGAACAGGGAGTTGACGTCAAAGGGGGAGCCCAGCACTTCCCAGACGATCACGCCAGCAATGGACAGTCCCAGGGACCATTTCCCAGAGGCCGGTGTCGCCCGCTTGGTGAACAAGCCTCCGTACAGCGGCAGGACCAGACAGCTGATGCTGGCGTAGCCGATGAGGATCCATTTCATGATACTCGGCTGGAACGTGATGATCACATAGCCGGCGGCTACCATCACCCATACGAACACCCGGCTGGCCGTGACCATGCCCCGGTCGGAAAGGTCCGGCTTCCACTGCTTTAAGAGATCCTTGGAAAAGGTCATGCTGGCGGATAGATACATGGCGTTGGCCGTCATGACCACCGCAGCGATGATCGCGGCCACATACACGCCGCCCAGGACCGGATTGACCGTCTTTAACAGCTCTGAGATCACGTCATTTTCCCCAATGCCGTCCCCCAGGATGATCTTGGCGCTCAGGCCCATGACCATGACCAGAGCCATGCAGACGGTGATCATGATAGAGCCAAGGAAGATCGCCTTTTTCGCGTCCTTTGGCGTGCGGGCCGCGTTGATCCGCTGGAACAGGGCCGCCTGATCCGCGAAATTCCCAAAGAAGGAGGACGCCACCATGCCCCAGAATAAAAACGGCGGGATGTTCTGCGCGCCCATGGAAAGCATGTTGGAGGGAAGCTGGGACAGGCCCTGGACTCCTCCGGCGTTTGTAAATGCCGCCGCCGAAATGGCCAGCGCGCCGCCGATCACCACGACCGCCTGGATGGTCCCGGTGATCGCCGCCCCCGCCAGACCGCCCATGGTCACGGTAACAGCGAACAGAAGGCCGCCAATGATCCTGGCCAGGTTCGGCTCTACGCCCAGATAGCCACTCAGCACCGAGGCGAAGGAGGACAGCATGCCGAAGCCCACGGCGATGCCCACAAACATATTGATAAAGCCGGCCACCAGCTGAGCGCCTTTTCCGTAACGCATCTCAAAGATATCCGCAATGGTGTACACCTTCAGCCGGTTGATCCGCTCGGATAAAAAGAAGATCAGGATCAGATAGGAGGCCAGGGAAGCGATGCACATCCAGAAATACATGGCGCCGTACTGATAGAAGGAGCCTACAAACCCCATCAAGCTCCCGCCTCCGATGGTACTGGCTACAATGGTGCCGCAGATCACGAACCAAGGCAGCTTGCCCCCCGCCAGAGCGTAATCCTTAAACGTTTTTTTGGATTTCCGGCCGTTATACAGGATCGTACCGATGATCAATGCCAGATATCCTAATATTACAACAACGCTGATCGTATTCATAGTCGTTTTCCTCTCCCTTTCTGCTCTTTAACACTGGTCATTGAACGCAGCTGCCTGCCACAGGGCATCCAGGAACGTCCGGTAAAGCTCCAGATAATCGTTCCCATGGTAGACCACCTGGTTGTCCGTCCCCTCTGCCAGGGAAACGCCAGGTACCTTGCAGGCGTGGGCCGCCATGGTGGCCGCTAGGAACGTAATGGTCAGAGTCATCGGCCCTTCCAGCTTGACCGGCGGGATCGTCTGATAGGATTGGACCGCCTCCTTGGCCGCTTCCTCGATGATCGCTCCTGTTCGGTCCGGATGGTACAGGACTGCGCTGCCATTTCCAATGACTTCCTTTACCACCGCCGTGCGGATCCCCGGGATCTGTTCGCTGGTATAAGCAGTCACGCAGTCGTCTCCCGTGATCAGAATGGTGGGTATCCCGTAGTATCCGGCCACATGGGCCACAAACTCTGCCTCTCCAAAAGGAACGCCGTTGACCGCAGCTTCCATGACAATGGGGTAATAATAGGTATGGCTGATCACGCCCTTGGCTCCTTTCCTAGAATGGTAGCCCACCAGCATCAGAGCGTCCACGCCCTTCTCCAGCCCTTCGGCCATGATCAGGGGCTTGTCCGTTCCAGACATCAGGCTGGCCCGGGGATCTAGGTCCTCGATCAGAAGATTATCGTCATTATTGTGGCTGTCGTTGACTACCACCTCCGTGGCTCCTCCGGCCAGTGCCCCGCGGATGGCTGCGTTGACATCATGGGCCATGAGCTTCCTGAAATGTCCATAATCCGGTCTTCCCGGCGTCACCTGGGATTTCTTAAAGATCCCGGTGATCCCTTCGGCGTCTGCTGAGATCAATACTTTCACTGTAACCCTCTCCTTCTCTTTGTTTCCTGTAGTTTCTGCCATTCCGGCCATTTTCGAGAAATGTTCTCGTTGATTGCATGATATCATTTATATGAATTGATATCAATATAAAATATGCACAACAATTCTTGACAATTTTCTACACCCCGGTAGTTTGCACAAACTTATTTCTTGATTGTTGTCTATTTTTCATATTGATATCAATTATTTGCAATGGTATCATCAAGAAAAAGTACATAGAAACCCAAACGGAGGTATTGCCATGTTTGATCGATTCTTTTTCCATGCGTCCATTGCCGATGGCACCGGACGTCCTGTCTACCAGGCGAATGTAGGGATCCGGAACGGTAAGATCGCCTATATCGGCTCTGAGATCCCAGAAGACAGCGCCGAAACAGTCACCCTCTCCCCCCAGGAGGTACTGTGTCCTGGATTCATCGATTCCCACGGTCATTCGGAATGCTACTTATTCCATGATCCCACCGTCGCTCCCAAGCTGAAGCAGGGAGTTACCACCGAGGTAAGCGGCAACTGCGGGATCGGCTTTGCGCCGGTCAATCCCAAATATCTTGCTGAATTAAAGGATAATTTTGAAGGCGTGGCGGTAGGGGTGCCGTTTCCCGAGCAATGGTCCGCGATGACCACCTTCAGAGGCTTCCTGCGGGAGGTGGAGGAGCTTCACACCGAGATCAATACTGCCTTTTACGCCGCCCATGGCGCTCTGCGCATCGCAGTCAAGGGGTATGATTCCTCTCCTTTGACTGCTGAGGAAAAAGAGCGGATGCACCGCCTGCTGCGGGAAGCTATGGAAGCGGGTGCAGTTGGGATGACCACAGGCTTTGTCTACGCCCCCGGCACCTACGCGGACATGGATGAGATCGTGGGCCTGTGCCAGATCGTCCAGGAATACGGCGGCGTCTACGCCACCCATATGCGGGATGAGGGAGACCGGGTCCTTTCCTCTGTGGAGGAATCCATTGAAGTAGCCCGGCGTACCGGGGTCCGCCTGCTGATCTCCCATCATAAGGTGACTGGCAAAACCAACGCCCGCTTCATCCCAGAGATCCACCGGCTGGTGAACGCGGCACGGGCCGAGGGTCTGTCCGTCTTTTTGGATCAGTATCCCTACAGCGCCGGAGAGACCACCTTAAACACCACCATCCCCTACCGTTATTTAGACGGCGGGAACCAGAAGCTTTTAGAGCGGCTTGAGAATCCCACCCTCCGGGAAGAGATCACCCAGGCGATCCTCCACAACGACGGCACCTGGCAGAATCCCTTAGACAGCACCGGCTTTGACGGAATGACCGTGCTCCACACCAAATGCCACCCGGAATGCCACGGAAAAAGTCTGGAGCAGTTGGCTGCGGAGTGGGCGATCCCGCCGGTAGAGGTCATCTTCCACCTGTTGAAGGAAAATGACGGACAGGTAAACTGCCTGCTCCACTTTATGACCGAAAGTGATGTGGAAACCATTTTCCAGAGCCCTCTGGTATCCGTATGCACGGACTCCCTGCTGTTCGGAGACGGGGTTCCCACCCATCCAAGAGGATACGCCACCTATCCCCGGATTCTGGGCCGTTTCGTCCGGGAAAAGCAGCTGGTCCCCTTTGAGGAAGCCATCCGGAAGATGACCTCCATGCCTGCAGACCTGTTCTCTATGAAATACAAGGGGCGGATCCAGGAAGGCATGGACGCAGACCTGGTGGTGGTCAACCGGGAGACCGTGATCGACCGAGGGGATTATCAGGACCCCAAGGCAGAGAATGAAGGCATCCAGATGGTGCTGGTAGCCGGAGAGGTGGTGCTGGACCGCGGGACCCTCACCCACCGTCACGCCGGATCGGTGCTGCGGAACCGGGACGGAGGATGGAGCTGATCCCAGGTTCATCCCCGGCTGTTCCCCGGTTCTGCGGATGTCTCCGAACGGCAGAACCCACTCACAAAATCAAATATAGAACTGGAAAAACATAGGAAAGGACCGATATCACTCATGCAAAATAAAGAAATCCTTGGAAAATCCCTGGAGTCCTGGAAGCAGGAATTTCCCATATTAAAAGACCTTGCCGCCCTGAAAGAGACCGCCTGGCGCAATCCGGACAAGCGCCCCATCCAGGAAGCCGCCGCCGGATGCCCGCTTACCATGGCCGATGTAGAGGACGCCTCCCGGCGGTTGGACCGGTTCGCCGCCTTCTTCCAGGCCGCGTTTCCGGAGACCGCCGCTTCCGGCGGCATCCTGGAATCCCCCCTTCAGGAGATCCCGTCCATGAAGGCCGCCTTGGAACAGGAGCAAGCCTGCCCCATCCCAGGACGGCTCTGGATCAAGCTGGACAGCCATCTGCCGATCTCCGGATCCATCAAGGCCCGGGGCGGAATCTATGAGGTATTAAAAACCGCGGAGGACATTGCCCTGGAAGCCGGCCTGCTCCAGCTTCAGGACGATTACAGCATCCTGACCACGAAGCCGTTCCAAGAGCTGTTCTCCCGCTATTCCATCTGTGTAGGTTCAACCGGCAATCTGGGCCTGTCCATCGGCATCATCAGCGCCAAGCTTGGCTTCCGGGTGACCGTCCACATGTCCTCCGACGCCCGCCAGTGGAAAAAGGAACTGCTGCGGAGCAAGGGCGTTACAGTCAGGGAATACGATTCTGATTACAGTGCCGCCGTGGCGCAGGGCCGGAAAGCGGCGGAAGGGAATCCGTACTGCCACTTTGTGGACGATGAAAACTCCCGTACCCTGTTTTTAGGCTACTCGGTAGCAGCCCTGCGCCTGAAAAAGCAACTGGAGGAAAACCGCATCATCGTAGATGAGGAGCATCCCCTGTTCGTCTATCTCCCCTGCGGCGTGGGCGGAGGTCCCGGCGGTGTCGCCTTCGGCCTGAAGCTGGTGTTCGGAGACCATGCCCACTGCTTTTTCGCTGAACCTACCCATTCCTGCTGCATGCTATTAGGCATGGCCACCGGGGAGAACAGCCGTCTCTCTGTCCAGGATTTCGGTATCGACAACCGGACCGTGGCCGACGGACTGGCTGTGGGACGGGCTTCCGGCTTTGTCGGATCCTTGATGCGTCCGTTTATCAGCGGCTGCTACACCCTCTCCGACCAACGGATGTATCACATGCTTTCCCAGCTGGCAGATACGGAAGGACTGTATTTAGAGCCCAGCGCCCTGGCCGGTATGTACGGTCCGCTGCTCCTCACCAGATCCCCGGCGTTCCAGGAATACATCCGCCAGTCAGATCCTGATCGGAAGTATCTCAGTCAGGGTTCTCCCAACCAGGGCGACCAGCCGCAGCAGACCACCCCCACCTGGCTGTCTGACAGCACCCAGCTGGTGTGGGCCACCGGAGGGAGCATGGTTCCCCAGCAGGAGATGGAGGCGTATTATCAAAAAGGAAAAGCCTGTTAGAAACCAGAGCAAGAAAACACCCATGACACGGATCCATTTTCCTTTTCGGAAACGTTCCCGCGTCATGGGTGCCTATTCTCATTCCAGGAGGTATCCTCTCCTGATCGTTGTCTCCTATTTTGCTCCTATCTACTCCGCCTCGCTCCTTCTCCGTTCGATATGGTGCAGCAGCGTCTCCACATCCCGTTTCTCCATGGCCGCCGTCATATCCTGCAAAAGCTTCAAGGACGCCAGATTCTGCACCTTGTCCTCAGCGGATCTTCTGCGGATGATCTTCAGATAATCGGTATAAACGTCTAAAATAGCCGGGATCCGTTCCAGGCCGCTCTTCTCATAGCAGATACTGTAGTACAGATCCAGTTCTTCCATTGCGTCTTCCACCATATCGTTCTCCATGAATACGGCCACCCGCTGGACGATCTTTTTCAATTGGGCGATCTCCCCATCGGTGATCGTCTCCGCCAGTTTTTTAAACACCACCCGTTCCAGGGCGATCCGTAATTCCACGATTTCCTCGATCGCCTGGGGACTGAGGCTTTTGGCCACAAATCCGCACTTCAGGATATGCTGGGCCAGGTTTTCCTGCTCTAAAAGCCGCAGAGCGCTTTTGATGTGCAGACGGCTAGCCTGATAGGCAGACGCCAGAGTAGTCTCCACCAATCGCTCTCTGTCCTGGATCTCCCCGGTCAGGATCTTCTGACGGAGGTCCTTATAGATCATGTACTCCGCGCTTGTATTTTGTACCATCTTTTCCACCTCGTCAATTTGATATCAATATATTATAATGATATCTTATCCCCTTTTTTCTGTCAATCCTTATCTTTCTCAAAATACCAGGGCAGCTATCCTGCATTTCCGCAGTTTTCTACCGCCTCACACCGCACCGTCACCCTGGTCTTCCCGCCCAGCGTACAGGTAAACAGCGTCAGGTCCCATCCGCTCTCCACCATTTCCTCGATATCCGTCGGCTGCAGCACCTGGATCTCCGCCACCTCATAGGTGAACCGGTTGCCGTCCACGTCGGTGAACCACACCGGATCCCCCGGGGCAAGACTGTCCAGTGACCCGAAATGCCGCTGGTAATTGTGGGCCGCGATCACCAGATCGCCCGTATAAGCAGAACCGGCGTAACGGCACGGCGCGACCCGAAGATCCGGATAATTCCACCGGCTGATGACCGGGAGGCTTAAATCCAGGGCCGGCAGCTCCAGGGTCCCGATATAATCCTTCCCATCGATCGATTCCGTCGGCATCTCCATCCCCGGATCCAGCAGATAATCTGGGATCTCCTCTTCTCCCGATCCCTGCACGCCGCTTCCATACGCCCCTGTGCCCAAACCGCCTTCCTGCCCCGGACCGGCTTCCCGCTCCAGCAGCTGCTCCAGCGCCTGAGACGCCGCCAGCCCGGCTCTCCGGTCATCCCAAAGGTTATATCCCGCCAGCAAAAGGGCTGCCGCGATCAGCAGCAGCCCTCCCCGCATCAGCCATGTTCCCGGCTGTCTTTTTCGATCTGTTCCACGATCTGTTCTCATGCTTTCCTGCCTTCCCTTTTATCCATCCTCCCGGTCCTGCCTGCGCTTCCCCCATCCGATCAGGAGCAGCGCCAGACCTGCGCACATCAGGATCGGCACCGGCCACCACAGGACTCCGGTCTGAGGCAGGGTCCCCGTTTGCCAGGTCCCCGCTCCCGGGCTCCAGGGCCAAAGCCCCTGAGGCACCGGCTCCTCCGGGATCTCATCCAGCGGCGGGAAATCCTCCGGAGACGGAGGGTTGTCCGAAGACGGAGGATTATCTGGAGGCGGAGGGTTGTCCGAGCCCCCGCCCTCAGGCCGCCGGGTATTCGTCATGACAAAGGTAATCCCTTCCCGACTTACGGAAACACGATATCCAGCCGGAGTCTCCGCCTCCGCGACCTGCCAGCTGGAATCCCCATCCAGCTCCGTCCACGTATGACGCCAGTTGTTTTCTGCGTTCAAGGTCACCGTATCATATACGGCTCCATCCTGCAAAAGCTGGACCGTGATCGCCTCCGGCCGCAGATGCTCCCGCCCGTCGTCCCGCCACACTTTCAGGACCTTGCGCGTCACCGTATCGCCGCTTCCCGGCGGATGATACTGGCTCTCATATTTACAGGCAGAAGCCACGTCGTACAGCCATCCGCTGTTTTCCGGATCCTGACTGGGCAGGCTGACTACAAATGGCTCTGGCGTATACGTGTAATGGTCCTGCTGGAAACGCTCCCCCGTGATCAGATACAGCCCCGCAGCCAGCCCCGCGAACCGGGCCCTGCCGTCCTCTCCGGTCTGAGCCGTTTCCATCGGTTCCAATCCGTCCCGGGCGGCATAGGCCGCCAGCGTCTGAGCCAAAGCCCGCCAGCCGGAGCTGTCCAATCCCTCCAGGGACACGGGATACTCCGCAAATGCCCCGGTCAGGGAAAATCTGGCATCCCGGGATACCTCCGCGATCTGATATACCGAAAAGCCCACACCGGAAAACCCGCTCCCATCCTGGCCGAAATAAACGGTCAGACTGCCTTTGCGGTCCGTATCGATCGTCTCATAAGCCAAAGCTGACCCGCCAAAGCAGGACAGCGCCAAAACGGCCGCCGTCAGCCATGCCGTCAGCCGTCTTCCGATTCCTCGCCGTTTCATAGGCGTATCACCTCCAACGTTGATCCTTATCTCCAATATTTCCTAATTGCTTTTTCCGTTTTTTCTGCTTCTTCCACTGCCCTTCCCGGATCCGCCTGCTAAAAGCCCGATCAGAAGCAAAAGCAGCATCGGCGCCGCCACCGCCGGGGCTACCAGCACCGGATCGATCTGCATCGCGTCCGCCGTAACCCGGACAGAGGATGCCTGCTTCTGGTTCTCCACACGGCTTCCGCGCACCAGCAAACGGTGGGAATTGACGCCATAAGGCGTACAGGTCACCAGGGTGCACAGATCCCTGCCAGCCTCGATCTCCAGCATTTCCACTTCGTGGGGCTCTACAATGTGGATCTGATCCACCTCATAGGTCAGGACCTCGTCCAGCACCCGCAGCAGGAATTCATCCCCCTCCTTCACCTTGTCCAGATCGGTGAACAGCCTGGCGGAGGGCAGACCCCGATGGCCGGAGAGCACACAATGGGACGTCTCCCCTCCTATGGGAAGGGACGTTCCTGGGATATGCCCCACAGCGATCTGCAGGACGGTATCCTCCACTCCATGGTAGATTGGCAGCGAAACGCCGATGGACGGGATCTCGATATAGCCCATCACGCCATTGCCGGAAATGTTCAGGAGGCTGTTATAACGGGCCAGCTCTTCTTCTGCCGGCTGGTAGCGGTCCTTTCTCCCCGGCAGCTCTGCATTATAAGCCCTAGCCTCCGCAAACATCTGCTCATAAAGGTCGTCGTCCAGCTGTGCCACTGCCTCCGCATAGCTGGCAATGGCGCGGGACTGGTGAAAGGAATTCCAGTAATCGCTGACTGCAGGATACAGCAGCAAGGACAACCCTGTAAGAAGGACCAGCAGCAGCAAAAGGGTTGATATTCTGATCTTTTTCTTCATAAAGGACTCTCCTTGCCGCTGCACCCGGGAGGACCTGCCTCCCGGATATGCAGCAAGATTCTAATGAAAGGAATAGGGATTGGCCTACTGCTCGTCCATCATGCTCATCCGTCTTCTGGTGATCAGCAGGATGCCTGCTCCCAGAACCAGGATGCCGCCTACGATGTAGAACAGGGTCGTACCCATGCCGCCGGTCTCAGGGAGCGTGGCGCCAGACTGGTTGACCACATCGGCGGTCAGGGAGCCGGTGGTGGTGTTGGAGGTAAACTCGATTTCGCCGGTGGTGGCTTCGCCGGTGAGGGATGTCAGAGCGGGGTTGTCAGAGAGGATGTCATGCTCCGCCGTGACGGTAAACTCGATGGGATCGATGGTGTTGTAGCCGTCGGGGGTCTTGGTCTCGGTCAGGCGGTAGTCACCGTCGTCCAGGCCGGAGAAGGTAAAGGTGGTGCCTTCATCATTCTTGACGCTGGTAATTGCGACCCACTTATAGCCGCCTTCGGCTTCATCGTCCTTAACCTTCTTCTCCAGAGTGAACTCCGCGCCGGTCAGGGGTTTATTTTCGCCGTCTACCTTGTTGATAACCGTCTTGTATGTAAATACGATAACGGTATCGTCCGGGGTCTCGCCGGTCTCTCCGCCCTGCTCGTCGTTGGGGTTGTTGGAGAACTCCAGGTGCATGGTGTTGGGGTTGCCTTCGGAGCCGATAACTGCTTTGCTGTTCAGCTCGGACTCATACTCCACGGTGATGACAGAACCGGCATGGACAGAGTCGATCTTCTTCAGGTCCTCGAACACCACCTCGAAGGTGCAGTCGTCATCCAGGCCAGAGGTCTTAACTTCAAAGCCAGTTTCGATTTCGGTGCCGTCCACATACACCTTGACGGAATACGGGTCAAAGGTCAGGCCGGCGCTCTCCTTATCGTGGAAAATGAACTGGTAGACCTTGTAGTTATCATAGTTCTCCGCCACAGTACCCTTCAGCTGGAAGGGGACCTTGTCGCCGATGTCCCAGTCGGCGGAGTCCTGCCAGTTGCTAGAAGTAGCTGTAACTCCCTCGGTATCATTGAAATCCTGAACTTTTTTCTCGGATGTCGGCACGTCGGACTTCGGGCTAATGGTCACATCGCCCACGACCTCTACGACGTAGAGGGTATAGGCGTCTTCCTCACCCTCCAGCGCGCCGTCCACGTCCTTGATCAGATAGTAGCCGCCGGGAACGTCCAGGGTACTGCCGCCCTTGACCGTGCCGAACTCGTCGTTTTCCAGGTTGACATATTTGGAGATGACTTCCAGCTTCGCTGTGTCGCTGCCGGTAGTACCGGTCAACTCGGTAATAATCTCCGCGGATACAGCCTGACCCTCAGTACCAGTACCGTTCTTACCCCACTTCACGTTAGACAGAACGCCATCGTGCAGGTCGCCGGTAAAGATCTGGTACACCTCATAGGTGTGGCCATTGTTGGGAGCGGTGATGGTGTAGGTGTCTCCCGCCGCGAACGCAGGGGCAGCCAGTGCCAGGACCATGATGACGCTCAGCACCATGGCGGCAAGTTGTTTCATTGCTTTCATCTTTGATACTTCCTTTCCTTTTTTGCTTGAGGTCTTCGTTTTAGTTGGCGCGTCAGAGTCCCTCATCCCTCTTTCTGCGCAAGATTATATACATCAGGCCAGCCAGCACCAGCAGCGCAAAGCCTCCTGTTGTAAATGGAATAATACCTGTCCCGCCAGCCTCTGGCAGGACATAACCGTTCCCCTGATTGATCACAACCAAGTCACCAGCCTGGACGCCATCACTGTTGTTGGGAGAGTAGATCACCTCAAAGCCGGGGACGGAAGAAACCTCTTTCACATGATAGTAGACCGTCTGTCCAGCATCATTCTTCTTGGGCAGGTTGCTCCAGGTGTAAGACCAGTTGTTGGCCGCGTTGAGTATGATCTCTTTATATTTCACCGCATCTCCTATGGGAACATAGGACGGCGTGGTAAAGCCTGAGAAGGAGATATTCCCAAAGCTATTGCCCTCGTTCTGATCCGTTGGGCTGATCTGTACCGTAGTGTCCTCTGAAATGCTGTCAATGGTATAGCTCCAGACCTGCCCGCTGCCGGTGGGAACGGAGATTTTATTACCGTTGCCCACTTGAATATCCAGACTGTCCTTGTAAACTCCTGTGATCTGGATGGCCAGGCTGCTGTCCTTGGCCACATCAACCATGCTGGTATGAGTGGTGGACCAGCTCTGGTGTCCAGTGGACTTTACTATTACTGTCTTCCGGTTGCTGTCCACCGCCTGCTGATACAGGATCAGCTCCACACTCTCCGCACCGGGCTTGATTGTCATGCCGGACTCGTCCTGCCAAATCTTTTTCACCTTCAACTCAGTGGGCTGGTTGGGGACATACATGGCTCCGGAGGTGGTCAGAAAATGTACCGTCTCAGAGGCGATACCGCCCAACGCGCCATTATTGATCATATACTGTTTCACCTCATCTGCATCCATACCAGCTTCCACCCAAACAAAATAATATGGTTCTATATCAATAGCACTGTATCCATCCGGCGACTTGATCTCCGTCAAGCAGTAAAGGGTGTTATCCTTGAAGTCAAAATTCTCAAAATGCTCGTCCTGATCACGGGACAAAGTAAACTGACCGTTCTCGTCTGTGGTAAGGTCGTACAGCAGAGTTTCCCAATCATTTTCTTTTGTGTATTCCTCCAACATAAATACCGCGCCAGGCAGCAGTTTCCCATAGTTGGTGGCATCCACCTTATAGAGAGTCAGGTTCCTCTTGCTGGCAACAGCGCTGGAGGAAGTCTCCTCCAAGATAACGTCGCCGTTTCCACCGCTGCCTGCACCTCCGGTAAGGTGGGCTTCGTTCTTGATGTGCACATTGCCCGCCGCATTCCCCCGATCGATGACGTACTCATACACCAACACACACGCCGTCTCATCCGGCAGATTGAAGGTCAGTACATACTCCGTCTCGTCGTAGGTATAAGCGTACAAGCTGGGGTCGATCTCCCTCCCACAGTTATTTTCCTGTGTTGGATCGTAATGGTACAGCTTCACGCTGGATGGCCGGAACTCCGCTCCTGCCGCACTGCCCACATCCAACTTGTCCCACACCGTGATAAACTCCATGTCCGGGACCAGGTCCTTCGCCCCGGCGTTGATGACAACAGCGTACCGGATGGTGTTGGACAGGATTGGGTTGCCTTCGCTGTCCAATACGGGATTCCCATTGGCGTCATACTGGGGAAGCTGTTCGCCGGACTTTTTGATATCCGGCACCTCCCGCTCCACGGTCACGTCTGTTGTGTCGCTCTCACTGCCCCAGGTCACTTGGTTGCGGTAACGGTGGCTCTCCAACCCAGGGTCGTCCGTCCAAAGGGGATCATCTTTGACGGAAAGGTCATAGTACACCACCAGGACGTGATGCTGTCCGTCCCCATTGTACCCATCGTCAATGGTGAAGGTCACCGGGGTGGTGCCGTCCGGGGTGGTTTCGCCCACTTCAGTGCGGATATGCTCCGAGGCTTTGTAGCCGGAACCATTCGTATCGTACTCATACCAGTCGTTGCCGTAGAAAGCCATCTTCACCGAGTCCTCCACCAGCGTGGCCCCCTTGGGGATCAGGTCGGTCAGCGTAATATCGCCCTGGGTGCTTGCATCTGTGTGGATCAGCAGGCGGTAATGGATGACACCGCCGGACGCCTCATAGTCGATGGTGATGGAGTCGCCGGTGTAGCTACTGCCTCCCTCACCGGTGATGCTGGCCTGCTTTTCCAGCTTTTTAGGCGGCTCGTAGGTGGTACTGGACTCGCTGTCGTGTCCGGGAATGCTGCCCTGGTTGACGATGGTATAGGTCCCGTCGCCGGTCAGCTTAGTATAATCCACCTGGGTCTGGTACCGCAGCTCAATGGTCTGGCCGGTGACCTTGTCCTTGGCCGCATCCAGGAATTTCACCTGGAAGCCGGTGAGATGGTTCTCGCTTGTAAAATCGGTGATGGGGTTGCCCTGTGCGTCGCAGATCTGATAGTCCGTCCCCCGATCCAGCGTTGTACCGGCGACGGTGACAGTCAGTTTGTCCAGCAGGGCAGCGGTGATGTAGTGGCTGCCTGCCACCTCCTCTCCGTCCAGAACTGCACCAGTCAGGGTATCCGTGTAGGTCAGTTTATCCAGCTCCACCTCGGTCTTAGGCACCGTGATGCGGGACACCCACTTGTAGGTCCCCACCTCGTCCGTGGAGGCGTTCTGGTCCAGGCCATCGAAGCTCTTTCCTACGTTGTAGTCCTGGGTCTGGCCGGTGACATTGCCGCCGGCCTCATAATGATCGTCGCCGCCCTCCAACTCCGCCTTATTGGACACAGTCCAACTCTGGCCCGGTTCCCCCTGGGGCGCGTCGGTCTCGTAGGTGATGGTGTAGCTGTCGTTGGAGCCCGCCGGGAAGGTGTAAGGCAGGGTGATGGTCTGGCTGCTCCCGTCCGAGCCAGTCATGGTGATGGTCGTGCCCACCGGGATGCTGACGATTTCTCCGCCAATGGTCATGGTATCCTTCAGGATATAGCCGCCGATATCCTGCTTGTCCGGGTTCAGCTTGATGGTCCACTGGATTTTTCCGGTCCCGCTGTTGTAATTGCCCCACTTCTGGAGCATCTGCTGGGAGATGGTCACAGTGACCCCGCTGTTATTGCTGTCGCCGCCGCTGGTGCCGGTGGCGTTGTTGTACACGCTGGACGCGCCTCCGGCGTCGCTGGTCTCTCCCGGCGTGGCGGTGTAGGTGACGATGTACTTCTCTCCCGCCTCCAGCTTAGGCAGACCGCTGATGGTGAATTTCTCCGGACCGCCCGTCCAGGCTGGACCAAATTCCGGGGTGTATCCGCTGACCGTTTCCTGTGTGCCGTTCGCCTTCACCTTGACGATCTGGAAGCTGCCCTTGTCATAAGCAACGCTGGTGTTGCCGGTGACGAAGCTGTCGCTGATGGTCACGGTGTCTTCCGTCCCCTTTGTGGTGGAGACGGTGACGGTATAGTGGAGTTTTCCATCCTCCTTGTTGTAGGATCCTCCCTTCTCCACACGGATATCCGTGGGCGAGGCGTTGGGTTTTACCGTGATGGTGCCGCCGTCCCCGCCGAACTCAATCTCCTGCTCACCGCCGTCTGAATCGGCTGAGAGAGTGCCCTCAAAACGGATCATACCGTTGAAGGGCTTGTCGTCCGCAAAAGTATCGTTAAACGTGATGGTGATCAAGCCGTCCGTACTGATGACGTAGCTACCCACCGGAGTCTGGCCGTCGTACACGGTACCCGACTCCTCCTTGGACAGCCGGATCCCGTCCGGCAGCTGGTAATAAATCTTCTGATTGTCTGTACCCACAGTATCGGCAGGGATGGTGTAGTTGATCTCCACCCGCACAGAGTCCCCGTCTGTAAATTCCGTACCGGGTTTCCACTGGCCATTCTCCAATCTGGAGACCGTTACACTGGTAATATTTTCGGTAAAATCATGCCCCTCACCATTCTCCTGCCCATCCAGCAGCTCCACATCCGCCGCCAGCAGCATGATCCCATTGGAGGCATCTTCCAGATCACGGTGTTTTTCTACGGCAGCCCAGCTGACCGCATCCGCGGGGATCTGGAACGGCTCTGTCTCCAGTTCCTCCAACCAGCACAGCTCGATCCAATCCTCGCTGTTTTTCACCGCATCCTCCAGCGCTGCGCCGCAGCCAAAGGAAAGGGTCAAAAAGCCCTCTGCCTCCGGATCGCCTTCCTGGTCCAGGACAATTTCCCAGATCACACCGCTTCCCGTTCCATCCCCCTCGGTCCGGTCGGAATCCGCAGCAGACGTCTCGTCCTCAGAGACCTCCGCATTGGAATCCGTGGCTTTCGTGACTCCCGTGACTCTCGCGGCTCTCGTCCGGCGGGTCCTGACAGTCGGGGTCTGATGCCTCGCCAGGAAGCGGTCTCCCGCTTTGGCTGCCGCATTGCTCCCCGTAGCCAGAATACCCGAGTCGGTCTCGCTTCCGGTTCCTTCTGTCTCCTCCGGCTCCGGCATTTCTCCGCTTCCGTCCTCTGCTTCCGACTCCTCAGTTTCCTCTTCCCTGCTTCCGTCTCCTCCGGCATCCGGTCTCCCGATACCGGTCTCTTCCCGGTCCGTTTCTTCTATATGATCTTCTTCCGTTTCCTGCTCTCCTGTGCCGCCTTCGTCAGCGCCGGCTTCTCCAGTCTCTGGCTCAGACAGCGTGCCGCCTCCGGCCTCCGTTACCGGCGACCGTTCGCTTTCCTCTGCTTCTGCGGCGCGGTACCGTTCCATCCCGTTGACCCACGGAAGGGAAAACTGGGCGGACTGGCCCCGTTTCAGGGCAAACCAGTAATACACCGTACCGTCTTCCTGGTATTCCCGGTGCAGCTCCACATCCGTTCCGTGCTGGCTTTCGACCTCTGCCGTCCCGGTATCCTCATCAAAAATAAACCAGCTTTCATCCAGTCCGGCATTGTCTCCGTCTGCCGCCAGCACAAACACCGTCTCCTTACGGTCGCTCTGAGCTTTTGCCCAGATCTCCGTCTCCAGCGTTTCTCCTATCAAGGCATTCGACGGAGTCGCCGTTACCTCCATGGAGCTGTGCTCCAGCGTGATGGCCGGCAGGATCAGCAGATAGGTTGTCACAAATACCACCACAGCCGCCAATCCGGTCATGATCTTCAGCCACCAGGCACGCTGCCTGCGGCTCTGCAAAAACCCAAGGGCCTGGCTCAGAAAATCCTTCTGTTCCATCGCCGTATCCTCCTTACTCTCTCCCGCTGCTCCGCAGGCATCCTGAGCGCCTATGATGATCCGTGCCGCCGGACCGCTCCTTTCCCGCGAAATGTTTCGATTCCATGTGTTACTTTAAAGGGCCAAACCCTGAGAATGGCCATACCCGGAACACCAATTCCCCCACGATCTGTTCCTCCGCCACACAGCCTACCGCGCTGCTGCGGCTGTCCACCGAGGTGGAACGATGGTCTCCCATCACAAAGATCCGGCCCTCCGGAACCTGATAAGGCAGCTCCAGATCGCACTCCCCGAGGGCCTTTTCCGTCAGGTACGGCTCCTCCAACGGTTCTCCGTTGACCGTTACGCTGCCGTCCTCCCCGATATCTACCCATTCTCCCGGCTGGGCGATCACACGCTTCACCAGGATCTTATTGTTCAGCCAGAACGCGATGATATCGCCCCGGTCAAAGCTTCCCGCCTTCACCGATACCACGATATCCCCGTCTGTCATAGTCGGCGTCATGGAAGTGCCGTAGATCCTCAGCACCGGCAGCATCAGCGTCGCCACCAGCACCGCCGCGGCGGCTACGGTGATCAGCGCGTAGACGGTGCTCCGCAGGACCCGGCCATACTGCTTCCGGTAGGTTTCCCGCCTCAGCTCCCGTTCCAGCTGGTCCGCAGTAGGCGGCTGCTCCAGGATGCGGCTGCTCCTTCTTCCGTATTTCATGCTCTCTCTCCCACTCCTGTGCTCTCAGGGGACGGCTCCCTTTGCCCATCCCCTGCGCCTGTCCCTTCCTGCTGCCGGCGGATGCTCTCCAGATATTGGTCCGCTGCCGCCTGGGCCGCCTCGAACACACCGTTCAGCCGCAGCGCCGCTTCCGCAATGGATCCCGCCTGCTCCAGGCAGATCTGGCGTTTCGCCAATTCCTCCCTGGCCTTTGCCAGCTCCTGTTTTAAAGCATCCTGTTCCCGGCTCTGGGCAAGGAGCAGCTCCAGCAGATCCCGCCGGCTTAATTTCCGCAGTTCCTTATCCGTCACAGCAATGCCGTCCTTTCTGTCCCTGTCTGCCGTCCTTTTCCTGGTGTCGAAAGCAGACTTTTAAAACCGAATCTTGTAGAATATGCAATGGACAGCACAGATCCTCTCTTCTACTGTATCTAGAAGGAAGATCCGACTGTCCACAAGATATAGATATTCCTATGTAATGATCAGATTGTGTAAATATGGTTTTCAAAGTCTACCCTAAAAACCAAAACCACTACAGCCTTTTTTCCGCATTTTGGCCCCATTTCAGGAATGTGCTGTGGGCCACCCCCAATTCCCTCGCGGCTCCCCGTGCCGTGACCTCCTGTCTGCAGAATTCCTCCCACAGCGGATAGAACCGTTCCGGCACCGGTATTTTCTCCCGGCCGAACCGCACGCCCCGGGCCTTTGCCGCCGCGATGCCCTCTGCCTGTCTCTGCCGGATGTTCTCCCGCTCCACCTGGGCCACATAGCAGAGGATCTGCAGCACCAGATCCGCCACAAAGGTCCCGGTCAGATCCCGCTCCTTGCTCCTGGTATCCAAAAGCGGCATATCCAGCACCACGATATCCGCATGCTTCTCTTTGGTAAGAATGCGCCACTGTTCCTGGATCTCCGTGTAGCTGCGCCCCAGCCGGTCGATCGCCTTGACCACCAGCACGTCCCCGGGGCGGAGCTTCTTCACCAGCCGCCGGTACTGAGGCCGGTTAAAATCCCGCCCGCTGAGCTTGTCCATAAAGATCCTGCCCTCTGCGACGCCAAATTCCCGCATCGCCAGGAGCTGCCGCTCCTCGCACTGGTCCTTTGCCGATACCCGGACATATCCGTACAATTCTTCCATTTCTGCATTCCTCCTGTAGCATTTGATCCCCCTCCCTTATAGGATAAACGGTTTTCTCAAAAAAATCAGGGAATACCCGGAACAGGCAGCAGCCAAAAACGCGCAAAAAGGCTGCGGTCCCGGATCATTCCGGATACCGCAGCCTTTGTCTGCTCTCTTTATTTTCTATCCTTAGTTGTTGATCAGCTTTCCGCTCTCATCATTCCAGCTGTACAGCTTGCGGATATCCTCGCCTACCTTCTCAGACGGATGCTCCGCAGCCAGCTTTCTCATGGCCTTGAAGTGTACCTGACGGCCAGCCGGGCTCATATCCAGCAGGAACTCTTTTGCGAAGGTACCGTCCTGGATATCGGACAGGATCTTCTTCATGGTCTTCTTGGTCTCCTCGGTGATGATCTTCGGACCGGTGATGTAGTCGCCGTACTCCGCGGTGTTGGAGATGGAGTAGCGCATGCCGGCAAAACCGGACTGATAGATCAGGTCTACGATCAGCTTCATCTCATGGATACACTCGAAGTAAGCGTTCCGCGGATCATAGCCAGCCTCTACCAGAGTCTCGAAGCCTGCCTGCATCAGGGCGCATACGCCGCCGCACAGGACAGCCTGCTCGCCGAACAGATCGGTCTCGGTCTCGGTACGGAAGGTGGTCTCCAGAACGCCGGCTCTTGCTCCGCCGATCGCCAGGGCATAAGCCAGGGCCAGCTCCAGAGCCTTGCCGGTGGCATCCTGCTCTACGGCTACCAGACAGGGAACGCCCTTGCCCTCTAAGTATTCGGAACGAACGGTGTGGCCCGGTCCCTTGGGAGCGATCATGGTCACGTCTACATCTGCCGGGGGCTTGATGCATCCGAAGTGGATGTTGAAGCCGTGAGCGAACATCAGCATGTTGCCTGCTTCCAGGTTCGGCTCGATGTCCTTCTTATACATATCAGCCTGCAGCTCGTCGTTGATCAGGATCATGATGATGTCTGCCTTCTTGGCCGCCTCTGCCGCCGTATATACCTCAAATCCCTGCGCCTCAGCCTTCGCCCAGGACTTGCTGCCCTCGTACAGGCCGATGATCACATGGCATCCGGACTCCTTCGCGTTCAGCGCATGGGCATGTCCCTGGCTGCCGTAACCGATCACGGCAATGGTCTTGCCCTCTAACAGAGACAGATTACAGTCTTCCTGATAATAAATTTTCGCCATTTCCTTTTCCTCCTCAGATTTTCTGTGATATGTGCGCCGCAGCGCACAGCCGCATCAGGGCCCGGCTGCGGATACAGCCGTCCATCCACGGGCAGGGCCGTTCCTACGGCAGATAACGAACGTCCTCGGAACCGCGGGAAAGGCCCGTAAGGCCCGTCCTGGCCAGCTCCAGGATCTCATAATCCTCCAGCAGGTTGATCAGAGCGTCCAGCTTCGACTGGTCTCCGGTCAGCATGACGGTCAGGGAATCCCGGCCTACGTCCACGATCGTGGCCCGGAAGATATCGGAGATCGCGCTGATGGCCTGCCGCTCGCTGGCGTTGGCCCGCACCTTGATCATGATCAGCTCCCGGTAAACCGAATGGCCCGGCTTCAGCTCCTTAATGTCCCGGACGTCCTCCAGCTTTCTCAACTGCTTCTCGATCTGCTCCAGGATATTCTGGTCGCCGTAGGCCACCACCGTCATCCTGGAATACCGCTCATCCGCAGTCACGCCTACGGTAAGGCTGTCGATATTGTAGCCCCGCCGGCTGAACAGCCCGGCGACCCGGCTCAGAACGCCGGAGGTATTGTCTACCAGCAATGATAATACAATTCTATCCATGGACTTCACCCTTTCTATCAATTACCATTAATGATAACAATGTACATACTATTTGTCAACTATATAAAAGGAATGTTTACTATTCCGGGGAGTTATGGTTTCCACACCATATCCCGGCTGATCTCCGCCAGGCTGGACGCTCCGCACATCGCCATGGTGTCGGACAGCTCCGCCCCCAGACGGCCGATCAGCTCCGCCACGCCGGCTTCCTCTCCGCCGTACACTGCGGTAACAAACGGCCGGCAGATCAGGACCCCGTCTGCGCCTAAGGCCAGAGCCTTGAACACGTCTGTCCCGGTGCGGATGCCGCCGTCTACCAGCACCTTCATGGAACCGCCGACGGCTTTTGCGATCTCCTCCAGCACCTCAGCCGTGGCCGGGCACTGATCCAGCACCCGTCCGCCGTGATTGGAGACCACGATGGCCGCCGCCCCCGCCTCCTTGGCCTTCAGCGCGCCTTTCACCGTCATCACGCCTTTTACGATAAAGGGCACTCCAGCGTCATGGATGATCTGTGCCAGCTCCTCCGTGGTCTTGCTCCCCGCCGGAGGGGTCATGTTTTTCAAAAAGGGAAGTCCCGCGGCGTCGATGTCCATCGCCGCCGCGAACGCTCCGGAGGCTACCACCAGCTCCAGCTTTTCCTGCACCGTCTCCCGGTTCCAGGGCTTGATCACCGGCACGCCCATGCCGCCTGCGTTCTTCACCGCCTCGGTGGCCGCCCGCATCACCTCCGGGTTCACCCCGTCTCCGGTGAACGCGGCGATCCCCGCCTTGGCACAGGCGCTGACTAAGATGTCATTGTACGCCGCGTCGTCGTACTTTTCTCCGTAATGCAGATTGACCGCGCCCACCGGCCCCGCGAAGAACGGATAGGCAAAGGTCTGTCCGAACAGCCGGCAGGAGGTGTCCGCCGGGCGGTTCTCGCAGATCGTATCCATCTGCACCCGGATCTCCTTCCACTTGTCGTAGTTGCGGATGGCCGTGTCTCCCACGCCTTTGGCGCCGGGTCCCGGAATCTGGTTCCGGCAGGCCCGGCCGTCGCATACCTTGCATCCCTTGCAGTAGCTTCCCAGACAGGTCCTGGCCTGGGTCAATACTTCTTCCTGTGTCATTTCCTTCTCCTCCTATGTTCCTTTTCCTGTTATCCCAACGCCACGTCCAGCGTCATCATGATCATAAAGCCCAGGGCAAACCCTAAGGTGCCCAGGTTGGAGTGGTCTCCCTCCGCAGATTCGGGGATCAGCTCCTCCACCACCACGTACAGCATCGCTCCCGCGGCAAACGCCAGCATATAGGGGAGCACCGGCGAAACGATCTTTGCCAGCAGCACCGTCAAAAACGCGCCGATGGGCTCTACCACACCGGACAGGGTGCCCATAAGGAACGACCGCTTCCGGCTGGCTCCTTCGCTCCGCAGAGGCAGGGAGATGATCGCCCCCTCCGGGAAATTCTGGATGGCGATGCCGATCGCCAGGGCAAAGGCTCCCGCCGCCGTGATCGGCGCATCCCCGGTCAGCAGTCCGGCGAACACCACGCCCACCGCCATGCCCTCCGGGATGTTATGCAGGGTCACCGCCAGCACCAGCATGGTGGTCCTGCCTAAGTTGCTCTTCGGTCCTTCCGGGTCATTGCTCCCAAAATGCAGATGAGGGATGATCTTATCCAGCAGGAGCAGAAAGCCCATGCCCACCGCCAGACCGATCACCGCCGGCAGAAACGCCAGCTTCCCCAGATGCTCCGACATATCCATCGCCGGGATCAGCAGGGACCACACCGACGCGGCCACCATGACGCCTGAGGCAAAGCCCAGCAGGGTTTTCTGCAGTCCGGGACGGATCTCATGTTTCACAAAAAAGACACTCGCCGCTCCCAGGGTCGTCCCCAGGAACGGGATCAGGATCCCTAAGATAATATCCAACATCTCCTTGTTGATAAGTCTCACCTTCCTTCGTTTCTCTCTCATTTTTCCTGTGTCCGCTCCCGCCGGACCAAACGGCGGGCTCTTACAGGATACTATATGCGGCGCCCTGCCTCCTGGGGCCTGTCTGGCCCCGGGCAAAGCGCCGCATGCTGCTTTGCTTCATTCTGGTCCCAGCCTCAATTCGCCATCTGGAACCCGGACTCGGTCTCATCCAGCGGCCGGTCCGCCACCGCCATATCCTCGATCTGGATATAAGGCTGCTTGTGGAGGGCCGTGATCAGATCCCAGACCAGGACCTCCTCTCCCTGGGCCTCCATCTCTACCCGGCCGTCCCACAGGTTCAGCACCCAGCCGGTAAGGCCCAGTCCGCGGGCCAGGCGGGTCGCCTGATACCGGAATCCCACGCCCTGTACCCGGCCGGAAAAATAAAAATGCTTTCTTACTTTCATAATACCGCCTCCCGTTTCTGCCTCGGGTCCCCCACGATCCTGACAAACAGCAGGAAGAACGTGGCGACCGAGACCGCGGTGCCCAGAAAATCCGACAACGGTTCCGTATAGAACACATTGGTGATGCCGAACCACCGGGGGATCAAAAAGACGCCGCTTAAATACAAGGCCTTCCTCCACAGGGAAAGGCTGAGCGCCACCCTGGAGATGCCCATGCCCGTAAATCCATCCACCACCGTATACTGCAGAGCCAGGGGGATGATCCCCAGGGTGGACACCCGGATGGCCCAGACACTTAAGCGCACATACTCCTCATTCTGCGTGAACAGCCGGACAAACAGCTCCGGGAAGAACTGGGCCAGCACGAACATGATCGTGGTAAAGAAAAGCCCCAGCCCGGCCACCCACCGCTCGGCCCGCCAGATGCGGTCCGGCCGCTTCGCGCCGTAGTTGTAGCCCATGATCGTCTGAGTGCCGCTGGTGATACCGCCTAGCGGCATAGTGACCATCAGCATAAAGCTCTGGACGATGGTGGTGCAGGTAAGGAGCACGTCCCCCTGCCCCGGACCTCCCATGCGCTGGATCACCGTATTCATGGAGATGATCAGCACATTGTCCAGGAAAATGATGATGAACGGGGTTAGCCCCACAGCGACCACCCGCCGCATCACATGGGTATCATAGCCCCGGAACGTGATCCGGATCGGAGCCCGGCGGCTGAACAGGAACCGCAGGGCGTAAGCGCAGGAAGCGATCTGAGAGATCACCGTGGCGATCGCCGCCCCCCGCACGTTGAGTCCCAATACAAAGATAAAGACCGGGTCCAGCACGATGTTCGTCACCGCGCCGATGATCACCGACTTCATGCCGATCTTGGCAAAGCCCTGGCAGATGATGAACTGGTTCATCCCCGTGGTCATCAGGGCAAAGACCGTGCCCAGCAGATAGATGGTGATGTACTGCTCCGCGTAGACAAAGGTCCCCTCTCCCGCGCCGAACCACCAAAGGAGCTTGGTGCGCAAAAGCAGGGCGATCACCGTCAGGGTCACAGAAAGCACCAGGAGCATCAGGAAGCAGTTGGCCAGGATCTGTCTGGCAGCCCGCTTATTCTTCTCTCCCAGGCGGATGCTCATCAGCGGCGCTCCGCCTACCCCCACCAGAAATGCAAAGGAGGACACCAACGTCACGATCGGGCCGCAGACGCCTACGCCGGCCAGGGCCGCCTCTCCGATCTGAGGGATATTGCCGATGTACATCCGGTCTACGATGCTGTACAGCACGCTGACGAACTGGGCCAGCATGGACGGGATCGCCAGTCTCCACACCAGGCTCCCGATCTGGTCGGTATCCAGATTATTTTCCAGCTTCATAGAAGAATTCCGGCTCCTTTCTCACAGAGCAGACTTTCTTCAGCTTGCTCCGGATCCCGGCCTCCAAAAGGAGACCCAGCTTCCGGCTTCCCGAAGGACATACCCGCACGCACCGCATACAGCCGATGCAGCTGGTCTCGTCCGTCACCTTGGGATCTGTGCGGGAAATGGCCTGTACCGGGCACTTCTTCACACAGAGCCCGCAGCCGCTGCAGCCAGAACCCACCTTGATCTTCAAGGGAATGACGCCATACGGGCGGTAGGGGCGGTTCCCCTTCACCGTAAGCTCTCCGATGGCGTAATTGCAGGACACCTGCTCTAAGATCTCCGCCGTCCGGCGTCCGAACGCCTCCAGCTTGCTCTGGTCCGAGGCGTCCGGCCGTCCCGCGGCGTACACCCGGGCAATGTTATGCTCCGCCACCACGGCGGCTGCGGCCACCGGTCGGAAGCCCTGCTCCACCATCACGTCCTGCAGCTCCGCCAGGGCGTCCTCATACGCCCGGTTGCCATAGGTCACCACCAATACTGCCGCCGTGCTCCGTCCCTTCAGCTTCCGGAACCGCTCCACCGCCGCAGACGGGATCCGCCCGCCGTACACCGGGGCCGCGACCACCACTGCTTCATCCTCCGTAAACCGGTAATCCGGTCTTCCGCTGACCGCGTCGGTCAGGTCCAGGGTCTCATGGATGCCTGGCAGCTGCTCCGCGATCCGTTCCGCCGCCTGTCTGCTCTGCCCCGTAGGACTGAAGCAGACGGTCGTGATCTGTCTGATGTTCATCGTCTTTCTCCTCCGTACCTTCTCCCTCTTATCGTTCCTGCCCGGCTCCATCCCGCCGGCCACATTTTCCAGCCAGCCGGTCTCTCCAGCGCCGGTCCCAGCCAGCCGGTCTCTCCGACCGCCAGTCAGTAATGCCCGGCCGCATGCTCCGCGTTCAGCCAGTCTACCGCCGCCCAGATCCCCTCTGTCTCAAATGTGAAATCCTGGCTGTGCTTCTTTTCCTCCGGCGTCCGCTCAAAGTTAAAGGGCTCCGGCCAGATGGTCGCCCGGATCACGGGGCCTTCGGCCCCCTCCGCCCGCTCCAGCTGATAGCGCATGCCCTTCCAGCTTCCTGTGAACCGGCTCTTTTTTAAAAATGGGATGGAGATATCTCCATGCAGATCGATCATCTCTGCTGTCCTTTCCTGCAAGTTCTCTCTCTACTATAAGATTTTTGCCGGAATTTGTCCATCCCAATTTTCTGTTATTTCCGTTTTCCCAGAAAATTCCCCAAAAAATCTCATTTCTTTTACTGGTGCGAACTGGTTATCTGTGGTAAACTAAAGGTAAGGTGAGTTTTCACAACGACGACGGGAAAGCGAGGTATAAAACCATGGCACTTCATGTAATGGACGAGGCGAACCGCTGCCTGGGCTGCAAGGTTCCCCAATGCCAGAAGGGCTGTCCGATCCAGACGCCCATTCCGGAGGTCATCCGGCTGTTAAAGGACAACCAGCTGGACGAAGCGGGCCGGATCCTTTTTGAGAACAATCCGCTGACTACGGTCTGCAGTCTGGTCTGCAACCACGAGAACCAGTGCGAAGGCCACTGCGTCCTGGGGCGTAAGGGCGCTCCGGTACATTTTTCTACCATTGAGAATTACATATCCACCACCTATGCTAACAAGATGGTGGCAGGTCCCGCCCCCTCCAACGGCATGAAGGTGGCGATCATCGGCTCCGGCCCCGCCGGCCTGACCATCGCGGTGATCCTGGCCCGGTACGGCTACGACGTGACCATCTTTGAAGGCAAGGACAAGATCGGCGGCGTGCTGCGCTACGGCATCCCGGAATTCCGCCTTCCCAAGTCCGTGCTGGAGGATTTTAAGTACCGGCACCTGGATCTAAAGGGCATCAAGTTCCGGCCCAACGTCCATATCGGCGGCGCCATCGGCATCGACGACCTGTTCCGGGACGGCTATAAGTCCATCTTCATCGGCACCGGCGTATGGAAGCCCAACGCGCTCCACATCAAGGGCGAGACCTTCGGCCACGTCCATTTCGGCATCAACTATCTGAACAACCCGGACAGCTACCAGCTGGGTGAGCGGGTGATCGTCATCGGCGCAGGCAACGCGGCTATGGATGTAGCCCGGACCGCAGTGCGGAAGGGCGCCCGGTATCTGACCTGCTTCTCCCTGACGAAGAAGGTCGCCGCCAGCCATCACGAGTTCAGCTACGCACAGCTAGAGGGCGTGCAGTTTGAATACAACAAGGCTCCGGTGGAGATCACCGACGAGGGCGTGATCTTCAAAGATCTGGAAGAGAGCGAGGACGGCACCCTGACCGATATCCCCGGCTCCGAGAAGCTCTATCCTGCGGACAGCGTCATCATCTCCATCAGCCAGGGCCCCCAGAACCGGATCGTGACCACGACCACCGGCCTGGAAGCGAACAAGAAGGGCCTCCTGGTGGCCGACGAGACGGGTCACACCTCCCGCCCCGGCATCTTCGCCTCCGGCGACGTGGTGAACGGCGCCCGGACCGTAGTAGAGGCCGTGGCCCACAGCAAGGTGGTGGCGGAGTCCATGCACCAGTATATGCAGAGTCTTCCCAAAGACGAGGCATGATACACAACCTTGGTTCGTTTATTTCTCTCATAAAAGCAGCCGGCCAGTCTCCCGCTATGGGAGCTGGCCGGCTGTCTTATACTCTTATTGATCTGCTATACCAATCCGGCAGCCATAGGCAGCGCCAGGCTGACCATCGGTACATACGTAACCAGCAGCAGACCAACCAGGATCGCCACATAGTACATCAGCATGTACGGCATCACCTTTGCCAGGGTGGTATCCCCTACCTTGATGGCGACGAACAGGGTGTTGCCTACCGGCGGAGTGATGTTGCCGATACACAGGTTGTACACCAGGATCAGACCGAACTGGATCGGGTCCATGCCGAACGTCTTAACAATAGGCAGGAACAGCGGCGTAAAGATCAGGATGGCCGGTGTTACGTCCATGAACGTACCCGCGATCAGCAGGATCACGTTCATGATCAGCAGGATCACAACCGGGCTGTTGGTCACGCCCAGCAGCGCTTCCGAGATCGCCTGGGGAATCTGGGTAAACGCCATCACCCAGCCCATAATGTTGGACACGCCGATCAGGAATACGATCATGCCGCTCATCTTGGCGCTGTCCACCACGATAGCCCAGAAGGACTTCCAGGTGATGTTCCGGTACAGGATGCCCAGCAGCAGAGCGTATACCACAGCGATGGCCGAGCCCTCGGTCGCGGTAAATACGCCGGCGATGATGCCGCCGATGACCACGATGATCAGAGACAGCGCCGGGATGGCCTGCAGCGTTACCTTCAGCAGGTTGCCCCAGTCATACTTGCCCGGGGTTCCCTTATAGCCTTTCTTCTTCGCGATGATGACCGCCACCACCAGACAGCAGACTGCCCAGATGATGCCGGGGATGTAACCGGCCAGGAACAGCGCCGCCACAGAGGTGCCGCCGGATACCAGGGAATAGGTGATCAGGGCGTTGGACGGCGGGATCAAGAGTCCCGAGGGAGCGGAGGCGCCGTTGGTCGCCGCGCACATGGCCTTGTCATAGCCCTGCTCCTCCTCGCCTTCCCGCACCATGCTCCCTACTGCAGCCGCTGCCGCGGACGCAGAGCCGGAGATGGCGCCGAACAGGGCGTTGGCTCCTACGTTGGTCACTAACAGAGCGCCGGGCAGCTTGCCCAGGAGCGCCAGCACAAAATCTACCAGCCGCTTTGCGATACCGCCCTGGTTCATCAGGTTTCCTGCCAGGATAAAGAACGGGATCGCCGTCAGGCTGAACTTGCTCATGCCCACAAAGGTCCTCTGGGCGCCAGTCAGTACGGATACGTCCAGCGGCACGATCTGCAGGATCGCAGCCAGAGACGAGATACCGATGGCATAAGAGATCGGCACGCCGATCGCCAGAAGCACGAGCAACACTACTAAAATGATGATCAAAGACTGTATTGCCACAGATTACGCCCCCTTTCTGTTCTCTGTTTGCGCTCCGTCTTCCGCCGGATGCAGGTCAATGGTGCCGTTCGCGATCTCCACGATGTTGAGGATCGTGTAAATGATGTTCAGCACGCCGCTTAAAGGAAGCACAATGTAGAAGATGCCGATGGGTACCCCCAGGGACGAGGTCATCTGTCCCATCGCCAGGGTCGTGATCTGAACGCCTCCGTATACCAGGATGACCAGTGCGAACAGGCAGGCGATCAACTCAGCGAAGATCGCGAAGAACTTCTGGGCGCCCATCCCCATCTGATCCACGATGATTGGGATATTCATATGTCCCCGCTCTCCCGCGATCAGGGACGCCCCCAGAAGGGCCATCCACGCAAAGAGATAGGATACCAGCTCCTCCGACCAGGAGGAGGGATTCTGCAGGATGTATCTGGTAAATACCTGCCAGCAGGTCAGCGCCACCATCGCCAGGAAGCTCACTCCCGCCAGCACGTTCAATAACCGGTTCAATATGTTTCTTATCTGTCTCATGGTCCCCTCCTTACTCTGCTGTCGACGGATACTGGGCGTTGTACGCCTGGATCGCATCGTAGATCGGCTGCAGCGACGGATTATTCTGAAGCACGGACTGATGGAGCGGCGCGCAGGCCTCCTGGAACGGAGCCGTATCCGGATAGATGAATTCCACATGCTGCTCGTTGGTCGCCTTCTCCTTCGCCGCCTCTACAGCTTTCACCCATTCTTCCCGCTCTACCTGGTTCACCAGCTTATAGCCTTCCTCAAAGATCGCCCGCTCCTCGTCGGACATATCGTCCATGAAGGCCGTGTTGCCGATCAGGATATCCGGCACCATCTGGTGCATATCATAGGAATAGAACTTACATACATCTCCATGTCCGTTGTCCGTCAGCGCCATCTCGTTGTTCTCCGCGCCGTCGATGATGTTGGACTGGAGCGCAGTGTACACGTCGCCGAAGCCCATAGGCGTAGCGGAACCGCCTAACAGGCGCATCATCTCGATATTGGTCGGCGACTGCTGTACCCGGATCTTCAAGCCCCGCAGGTCTGCCGGCGTATTGATCGGCCGGTTCGCCGTATAGAAGTTCCGGGTGCCCGCATCCAGCCAGGTCACTGCCGTAAAGCCTGCCTTCTCTGTGGATCCAAAAATGGGATCCGTCACCGACTTATCGTCCATCACGTGATGGTACGCTTCCTGACTGGCAAACAGATAGGGCAGGTTAAAGATCTCATAGTTCTTGCTGAACGTCTCCAGGATCGCGTTGCTGGCCACACAGTAGTCGATGGCGCCAGTCTGGGTCAGCTGCACCATATCCGTCTGGGAGCCTAACAGCTCGCTGGGGAATACCTCCACCACATACTTGTCCCCCAGTTCTTCATTAATGAAGTCCTGGAACGCAGTCAGGGCAAGGTGGATGGGATGATTGGTGGACTGGTTGTGTCCGATCCGGACGATCCGTCTCTGGTCCCCTCCGGAGCATCCGGTCAGGAACGTGCCGGCCAACGCCGCCGCACAGAAAACGGCCGCCGCTTTTTTTAAGCCTTTCATAAAATGAAACCCCCTCCTTCGTTGCTTTTTTGTTACTTTTATGGTATAATCCGACCACGTAAAAGTCAATCATCAAACATTTCCATCTGTTGCTTAACCAACAGATTTTTCCATGTGTTGCCTAAGGAGGAACCCCTATGAACTACCCCTCTCCGGACCGCAGATCCCGGAATACCAGGAACGCCATCCGCGCCAGCCTGTATCAGCTTTCCCAGGTCAAGGATCTAAGCAAGATCACCGTAAAGGATCTCTGCACGCTGGCCGAGATCAACCGGAGCACATTTTATAAGCATTACGAAAGTCTCCAGATCCTGGAGGATGAGATCAGCGAGGAAAAAGCCCAGAAGCTGATCGACGAGTACGAGCGGGTATTCCACATCACCCACTCCTTCTTGGAGGTCACTACCGGCGTGTTCCATGTACTGAAGGACGATCCGGATATCTACCGGTGGGTATTGAGCGACCGTGCCAGCCACGGCCATCAGTATCTGTACCGCTATCTGGAGGACAGCTTCATCCCCCGCTGGATCAGCATGTACCCCCGCATTCCCAGTACGCAGATCAGCTGGATCTTCACCTTCCTCATAGAAGGCAGCCTGGCTGTCTACAAGAAGTATTGTGAGAGCAACTATCCCGAGGATATCGACTCCATCAACCACACCTTGATCCGGCTGGCGGAAAAGGGCATCAGCAGCTTTACCTGACACAGCACCTTCCCTGACAGCGCCTTCCCGGCCGATGAAAAATGATAGACCATAACACGACAGGAGCATCTTAGAACTGACATGAACAACCTGATCATTTCCCTGATTGAACGTACCTACAGCTTTTTATGGGGGGACTTATTCGTCATCCCCCTTCCCGGCGGCTCCCTTGGGCTGTCGCTTCTGGTGATCCTCCTGATCCCCACCGGGATCTGGTTCACCCTGCGGACCCGTTTTCTCCCCATCCGCCTGTTCCCGGACATGCTCCGGGCCATGCTGGAGAAAAAGGGGGCGAAGGGCGGCTCTCTCTCCTCCCTCCAGTCCCTGATCGTTTCCACCGCCACCCGGGTGGGCATGGGGAACCTGGTGGGCGTCGTGGCGGCCATCTCCGCCGGAGGCGCGGGCGCCGTGTTCTGGATGTGGCTCACCGCCATCATCGGCTCCTCCACCGCCTTCGTAGAAGCTACCCTGGCCCAGCTCCACAAGGAGCCGGACCCCTTATACGGCGGCTACCGGGGCGGCCCGGCCTACTACATGCACCATTTTCTGGAGAAGCGGAGCCACGGCGCGCCGCGGCGCTACCACCTCCTTCCGGTGCTGTTCGCCCTCTCCGGCCTGATCTGCTGGTGCGGCATCAGCCAGGTGATCAGCAATTCCGTGGCATCGGCCTTTTCCAATGCCTTCCACATCCCGCCCCTGACCACCACGGTGATCCTGGTGATCCTGGCAGCTGTCATCGTCCTGCGCAAGAATGCCACAGTCCGGGTCCTGGATGTGCTGGTGCCCATTATGGCAGGCTGCTACTTTGTGATGACTGTGTTCCTGATCCTGGTCAACTTTGACCAGCTTCCCGGCGTGTTCGCCCGGATCTTCTCCGAAGCGTTCGGCCTGCGGCAGGCCGCGGCAGGCGGCTTCGGCGCGGTGCTGATGAACGGCGTGAAGCGGGGCCTCTTCTCCAACGAAGCCGGCTCCGGCTCCGCTCCCTGCGCGGCAGCCGCTGCGGAGAGCGACCACCCGGCCGCGGTAGGCCTGGTGCAGGCACTGGGCGTGTTCATCGATACGATCATCATCTGCAGCTGCACGGCCATGATCATCCTGCTGGTGCCGCCGGAGGTGACTGCCGGCCTGACTGGCATGGATCTGATGCAGGAAGCCATGCGCTATCATGTGGGAGGCTTCGGCGTTGTTTTTATCGCCCTGATCCTGTGGCTGTTCAGCTTCTCCACCTTCATCGGCATCCTGTTCTACGCCCGGTCGAACGTGGCCTATCTTTTTGGCGATAACTGGCTCTCCCAGACCGCCTACAAGGTCCTGGCCCTGGTGATGCTGTTCATCGGCGGCCTGGCGGCCTACACCTTTGTGTGGGATCTGGGCGACGTAGGCGTAGGGCTGATGACCGTATTCAACATCGCGATCCTGTATCCCATGTCCAAGGAGGCCCTGGCGGCCCTGCGGCACTATGAAGAAAGCCGGGAGCGGAATCGCTGACCGAATGGGCGAATGGTAGCAGAACAACTGGGGACATCTTTTCCGTTCAGAAAAATGGATTACTGAATCAAAAGAACAGCTGAGAAAGGCGTGGAGCTTTTTGCCTCTCTCAGCTGTTTTTGGATTTCCTTAATTTTTCTAATATGGCTATGGCATCCGGCTGGGTTGGGGTGAACTTTACCCCCCTCTTTAACATCCCTATGATCTTTCTTGCCTTCTTCTCAATATCCCGAATGGCATGTTCGCTGGTCAGCATCAAGTGATTTCCAGCGATCTGATACTCTCGTTCGCTTCATTCCCATCTCCATAATAGCATTCACACTCTGACATAACCCAGCCGCTCCGCAGTGAAAGAAAAAGTCCCTCACCTTCCGGTAAAGGACTCAACTTTCAACCCGACCACTTCTATACCGCATATCGGTCAGCGGTAAACTTTCGCCCCGACCACTTCTATACCGCGTATCGGTCAGCGGTAAACTTTCTTTGTACGTTTATTCTATCAACCCTAACACGGAAAGTCAATAGTGCCATTTATTAAAATTATATGATCTTAGACCCGCCATGCTCACTCCTTCGCAAACTGCTTATACAGCGCCACATGGTCATAGATGCACCGCCAGGAGCTGGTGGCGTCCGCCGTTACGCAGAGATAAGCGTTGCCCTTCCGGTCCACGCCGTAGCTGGCGGCGCAGCTGCCGGACTGGACCACATAGCCGGTCTTGCCGCTGATCACGCGGCCGCCGGTGTCCTTATCCTCGATCCGGCGCAGGAACCAGTTGGACAGAAGGATCCCCTCCGGGTGCTCGTCCGTGGCGGAGGTGGTATAGGTCTTGGCCGACAATACCTCCCGGCACAGCTCGTTGTCCAGAGCCGCCTCCAGGATCATCGCCATATCGTACACCGTACAGTGGTGGTCTGGGTCATACAGGCCCACGCAGTTGGTAAAATGGGCCGTGGAAGAAAGCCCCAGCTCCTCCAGCTTCTGGTTCATCAGTTCTACAAACGCATCCAGGGAGCCGGACGTATACATCGCCAGTCCCGCCGCCGCGTCAGCGCCGGAGGGGAGCACGGTCCCATAAAACAGATCCCGCACCGTCACCGTCTCATCCGCCGCAAAGCCCGCGGCGCTGCAGTCATTGACATAGCTGTAATCGGTGATCTCCCGGGTAATGGTAAAGCGGTCCTCCAGATCCTCCATGGACTCCAGCTGCTCCGCCGCCACCAGCACCGTCAGGATCTTCGTCATAGAAGCAGGGTTGATCACGGTGGAGGAATTGCGCTCCGCCAGGATATTCCCGGTCCGCAGATCGATGAAGATCCCGTAGTTGCTGTACACCTCTCCATCCATGGCCTGGGTAGCCTCCGTCCGCTGAGCGGAGTAGGTCCTGGTCCCGGCCGGCTTCACCGGCTGGCTTTCCGCTAAAGAAGGCGCCCCCGCAGTCTGGGTTCCTGCGCCGCCGGCCGCGGCAGCCTTCTCCCCATCTGCTCCCGCATTGGCCCCTGCATGTATTCCTGTACCGGTTCCCTCGTCTGTTCCCCCATCTGTGCTTGCGCCCGCCCCTGGGTTTCCCTCCGGCCCGTCCGCTTCTGCGGTGACTCCAGAGGGGGCTTGGCCGTCAGTACCGGCCTCCGGACCGCTTCCCCCCAGCAGACCGCCGATCAGCTTTACGATCCCCACTGCCAGCAGGATCAGGATCAGGGCCGCCCCCGCCAGGATCCCGTAAACCATCATCTGTTTTTTCCGCCGCTTCCTTCTCCGTTCCTCCATCTGCCTGCGCCTGCGGCGGGCGTCCCGCTTGAATTCGTAATCATCGTCCTGATACGGTCGTTCCATTCCTCTTCACTCCGTTTTTCTGGATTATAAGCATTGTTCTATCTTACCACATTTCTCAGATTTTTCCACTTCTTTTTCTGCGTCAGCCCCGGCAGGCCCGCCTCATAGAAAAGCCGCAGGAAGGAACGATCTGGTCCCTCTCTGCGGCCTTATCCTGACGGCGCTCCCGGTCTCCCTGGAACGCCGCCCTCTCATGTTTTCCTTACATCCTTACTTGCACACGATATTGATGATCCGTCCCGGCACATAGATCTCCTTCACGATCGTTCCGGTGATCTTGTCAGCCACGGCTGCCTTGCCTGCCGCGATAGCGTCTTCCTTGGATACATCCGCCGGAAGAGATACCACGCCCCGGGCCTTGCCGTTGACCTGAACGCCGATCTCGATCTCATCGTCCTTCATGGCCTCTGCATCGCACTCCGGCCACTGGGCATGGAATACGCTGTCAGTGCCGCCTAACTGCTCCCACAGCTCCTCACCGATATGAGGCGCAAAAGGAGCCAACAGGATCACGAAGGTCTTTAAGGTCTCTTTATCGATGCCGCCGGTCTTTTTCGCCAGATCGATCAGCTTGTTATTATACTCCATGAAACCGGAAACCACGGTATTTAAGCTGAACTGGTTGAACCGCTGCTCGATATCGAACACCAGCTTGTGGCGCAGGCGCACCATCTCCCGGGTCTCTGCCACATCCTTATCCTTGCTGTCCTGCACCAGGTTCCAGAAACGGTTTAAGAACCGGGAAACGCCCTCGATGCCCCGGTCGTCCCACTCAGCATCTAACTCCGGCGGTCCTACGAACAGCTCGTACATCCGCAGGGAATCGCAGCCGTAATCCCGCACCAGATCGTCGGGGGAAACCACGTTTCCTTTGGATTTACTCATCTTAATGCCGTTCTTGCCGGTGATCATGCCCTGGTTGAACAGCTTGGTGAACGGCTCGTCAAAAT
>DVLJ01000139.1 GCA_018715565.1 Candidatus Ventrimonas merdavium | reverse complement strand
TGGAAGATGCAGTAGAAGAATTGATCGAGGGGGAACTGAAAGAGAATGGTTAATGGGATTACATCCTTTAAGGAAAGATTTTTAGGATATGAAGATCTATATGTCATAATCGGCGGCACAGCGTGTGATCTGATCATGGAAAATGAGGAACTTCCTTTCCGTGCAACGAAGGATATCGATATTGTCCTGATTGTTGAGGCTATAACACCGGAGTTTGGCAGGCGGTTTTGGGAGTATGTGAAAGAAGCAGGATATGAACATCTGAATAAGAGCACGGGTAGATCACAGTTTTATCGTTTTACTTCTCCAAAAAGCAGAGAGTATCCTTATATGATAGAGATATTTTCAAGAAATCCTGACTTTATCGAGCTAAAGGATGACGCTGCGCTGACCCCACTTCCGATGGATGAGGAAGTTTCCAGCCTATCTGCAATTCTCTTGAATGAGGCATATTATGAGTTATTGAAGAACGGACAGATGATCATTGATGGGATTCCGGTGCTGAATCCAAGCTGCCTGATACCGTTTAAAGCAAAAGCGTGGTTGGATTTAAAAGAACGCAAAGCAAGAGGCGAGCATATAGACAGCAAGAATATTAAAAAACATAAAAATGATTTGTTCCGACTTGCACAGTTGATGACGCCTGATACAAAACAGCCCCTTGGTGCGGAATCGCAGAGGACATGAAACGTTTTTTATCTGAAATGGAGAGCGAGGAGATCGATTTGAAGTCCATTGGAGTGAGAGGTGTGGATAAAAAGACGATCATCAGCATTCTGTACCAGTGTTATGGTTTGGGAGAATAACACAAAAAGAGCAAAGAGATTGGAGAAGCGATTCCCCCTCAAGCAAGACCCGAACGGAACGAGTCTTGTTTGAGGGGATCGCTCTGTCAGGACAAAATCCCAGTAGACTGCAAAAACAGGATAAACATCATCACCGGAGCGATATAGCGGATCATGACCACATAGATCTTCTTGCGCCGGAAAGGATGCCCGCTGCTTTCCATTTCCTCAATGACAAAGGCCGGAGTCGTGACCCAGCCGATGAGGATGGTGGACAAAAGCGAGATAAACGGCATCATGACGCTGTTGCTGATATAGTCCATCACGTCGAGAAGCTGTCCGGTAGAGCCATTGGGCAGCGAGACCTCAAAATAGAACAGGCTGTAGCCCAGGGCGATCACCGCGGAAGCCGCGAGATAGATCACGGAGAGCGTCACCACAGTCTTTTTGCGATCCGTATGCAGGACTTCCATGCAGTTGGCGGTAATGGATTCCAGTACGGAGATGCAGGAGGTCAGCGTGGCGAACATCGCGGCCACGAAGAACAGCAGGCCTATGAAGACGCCGGCCTTTCCCATGGCGGCAAACACCTTCGGCAGAGAAACAAACATCAGGCTTGGCCCCGCGCTCATTCCTTCTACGCCGGAAAAGACGTATACGGCCGGGATGATCATGGCGCCGGCCAGCAGGGCCACGCCTGTGTCAAACAGCTCGATCTGGCTGACAGATCGATTCAGATTTACATCCGGCTTCACATAAGAGCCATAGGTGATCATGATCCCCATGGACACGCTGAGGGAGAAGAAAAGCTGGCTCATAGCGTCCAGAAGGATCTGCAGGAAACGGCTCACAGTCAGCCCCTCCACATGGGGAGTCAGGTAGTATTGCAGACCTTCCAGGCCTGTGCGGAACTGGCCGCTCTCATCCGTATGCTGCAAGGTCAGGGAGTAAACAGCGATGACGGCCACCAGGACCAGGAGCACAGGCATCATCCATTTGGAAACGGCTTCGATGCCGTCCTGCACGCCGTTATAGACGATCAAAGCCGTCACGCCCATGAAGATCAGGGCGTAGATCACCGGGGACACCGGTGAGGTAATAAACCCGGTAAAATAATTGTCGGCCGCCGCCGCTTCCGATGCACCGGTCAGATAAATGATGGCGTATTTGGTGACCCAGCCGCCGATGACCGCGTAATAGGTCATGATCAGCACTGGGACGAGAAAGGTCAGGACGCCGAGAAATTTCCATCGGGGGTGCATCTGCGTATATGCGCCCACAGCGCTCTGTTTGGTGCGCCGTCCGATGGCAATGTCAGACACCAGAAGCGTAAAGCCAAAGGTCAGCACCAGCGCCAGATAGACGATCAGGAACAGACCGCCGCCGTCCTTTGCCGCCAGATACGGAAACCGCCACAGATTCCCCACGCCCACGGCGCTTCCGGCCGCCGCCAGCACAAACCCCAGCTGCCCCGAAAAATGACTTGCTTTCTTTTCCATAACATGTATTCCCCTTTTTATCAATGATAAAGTCAGTCCGGCGCAGAGAAGAGGTTTTGCCGCGCCAACGGTAAGAATAGCATACAGTATGAGAAATGTCCAGCAAATGTCCGGCGTCAGATGCGATTTACGGATTCCGATGCTTCTATCCTTCTGACTGTTTTCTAAATTGGATGATGGATTTAATGGGATATCTTTGCGTGATGCTGGATTTCGGGAGGATGGGAAAATCATTGAAAAAATACGGTATGGTTGGGAGATGACGAGCCGCAATGTGACGCATAATCCGGGAAGGATCGCCTTGAAACGGTATCTGAGCGTCATGGCGAATAAGAAATTGAGAATGAACTATTTTGGATTTTGATTTTCTGCTGCGACCGTATTGATGGGAGAAGAACATTGACGGCCCCTGCGGAAATTGGGTATAATAAAAGCGAGGAGGGCAGCTTATGGATCAGAGTATTTTAAATGAATTGGTTGGCGGAATCGTGGATATTATGAAACCTGCGCTTGTACGGATTGTTCTTTATGGTTCTGTTGCAAGGGGAACCCATACAGAAGAATCTGATGTAGATGTGGCACTATTGGTAAAAGAAACGTTAGACCGTGATACGGAAGAGAAGCTTTCTGATTTTGTTGTAGACATGAACCTGAAATATGACAAGGTATTTTCTGTGATTGATATTGACTATGAGACCTTTTGCAAATGGGAAGGAGTCTTACCATTTTACAAGAATGTAAACAGAGAGGGGATTGTTCTATGGAGGGCAGCGTAAAAGATTTATCAAGTTACCGGTTTTCCTGTGCGATAGACAGTCTGGAAGCTGCCAGAATTTTGATGGAGGCGGGAAAATATAAATCAGCAGTGAACAGATCCTATTATGCTGTTTTTCACGGACTGCGGTCTGTTACCGCATTGGATCAGTTCGATTCTAGCAAACATTCCGGTGTGATTGCGTATTTTAATCATGGTTATGTGAAAAATGGCATTTTTGATAAAACCATTTCTAAACTAATTGACACCTGTTATCGTTTAAGGGAAAAGGCTGACTATCAGGACTTTTTCCTTGTTTCAAGAGAAATGGCGCAGGAACAAATTGAGAAGGCGGAAAAGATCATCCAAATGATAGAACCCTACCTAAAAGAACAATGGGGCTTGGCAGAGTCAGACAATAAAATGATAGAAGGACCAGAATTGGAGGATCAGAAGACCGAGGTCTATAATCCGTAATGGTATCGTGCGATCATCTTTTTTTTCGTGATGAAGCGAAAGACCTTGGAAATGATGGAATTTCCGCAAAACAAGGGAATCAGGCGTGGAACCTGCCTTCCCTCCCATAAAAAGAGACCGGTTATAGGATGTGGATCAGGAGCTGGATCAGAGAAGGAAGGACATTGACGGGGCCTGCGGCGATTGAGTATAATAGAAGCAAGAAAGGAAGCATGATGAACGGAAAACTTGCAGTAATGGAGATCCGGCTCTACGCCCCATGGGTCCACTCCCTGAAGGAGAAGCGGATGGTGGTGAAAAGCCTGCTGGGAAAGATCCGGAGCCGGTATGCCGTGTCGGCGGCGGAAACTGACGAACAGGATACGCACCAGACGATCGTGATCGGCGTGGCATCCATCGCAGCCCACGCCGCCCAGGCGGACAGCATGATGGAGGAGATCCTGGCTTTTGTGGAAGAACATACAGAAGCAGAGATTGTTTCCGTGGAACGGGAACTGAGGTGACAGATCCCGCTGCCGCGGCGGTAGAGAGCGTAAAGGCTTTTACGCTTTCGGTGTGCCGGGAAATGACGCAGGGATAAAGGGAAACAGCTTACACGAATCCAGAGGAGGCAATGATGAGAATGATCGGATGGCTGATGTTGGGAACGTTTTTGGCCTTTGCATCTCCTATGTCAGCACTGGCAGGAGATGGCGGGCGGTTGGCGGGAACCGGAGTATGGGCGGACGTTCAGGACGATCCATACGATTTTAAGGAGCATTCTGCCTTTCAGCGGTTATCGGAAACGGCAGATTTTCCAGAGATCAAGGCCCTGGAAGCGGATCTGCTGGAGCAGGCCCATAGGCTTTACACGTATAGAGAACTGAGCAGGGAGATAACGCCGTCGGATATCGATTACGACAGGGCTGTAAAGATCTATATGGACGGAGCAGAACCTGCATTTGACGATTCGCTGGAGAGTCCGGAACACTTCCGCGCATTTTTGGAAAATGCGGAATATATCTGGGTGCTGCAGGTGGATCTGGGAAGTCAGACCGTCACTTATACGTTTGACCTTGGAAAGCCTGTGCAGGATGATATCAGAAGCCTTCTGAGCCCGGAGCAGATCGCAGAAGCAGAACGGCAGGCGGGACATTGGAGACTGGTCAATACCGCATGGGGCCAGGAAGCAGGAGAGAGCTACCGGAGCTATATAAAGCGAGGACTCGAGCAGGAGCAGCTGGATAGGGAGGCATCGGTGGTCATCATCGGAGGGACTCCTGAGCTCCGCTATCCAGCAGCTGTCCTGTATGGACCGGAGGGCGTCAAGATCATCCCGGCAGATCCGGCGGCCAACAAACGTATGAAAGCTTTGCTGACCAACAGCTGCGGATCATCTGGAGCGGATAGCGGCATCGGAGACTGCTCCGATGACCGGATCGCAGTGTGCGACGGGGAGACGTATCGGACGGCGCTGAGAAATGCAAGGGGAGGTGCAGAATGAACCGGACCGGGAAAACCTGGATCTTTGTGAGCACAGTGTTGGCCTGCGGGCTGGTCCTGGCCTGCGGGGGTTATACAGCGGGATACCAGACCGCTTTGAAGAAGTGCCAGGCAGGAGTTGATTCAGAGCAGTTTCTTCAGATGACAGGAACGCCGCTGTCAGACAAGGAGCTGGAGAACAAAGGGGTGGAGAACGAAGGGGTGGAGAACGATGCGGCGGGGGACGACGAGCTTTTCCGTCTGGCTGCCGCGATGGAGAAGCAGCAGCCGCAGATCTGCTACCAGGATATGGATGACCGGCTGCTGTCTTTTTATACCCAGCCGCTGCAGGATTCGTATGCCTTTTATGGTCGTTTTTCTAATACGGGGCATGGATATATCCTTGGCCGTTGTACGGCGGAAAAAAGTCCGATCGAGGATCTGAGCGTCAGCTGGGAGACGGAGGATTATAACCAGCGTTATGTCCGTCTCGTATCTGAGCAGGTGCAGGAGACGGGAAGTGGTTTGGAACCGGTGATCGCGCTTCCCGGAATCAAGGACATCCAGTGGAATGAGGACAGGACATGGATCTGCCTGCAGATTGATCAGCCGGAGCAGGCGGAGATCGACGGCGTATTTGACCGCCTGGTCAACCGCGGTCAGGAGACGTATCTGGAAGGCTTGCAGGAGAACGGCGCACAGAGCACAGCGCCGGTACAGGGGCCTTTTGTTCAGATGCGCAAATGGATGAATGGAATGTCAGCGGTGGAGTATGTGCCCCTTTCGCAGGAAAGGGCGGAGGAGCTCCTGGGCGATGAGCAGAAGGCGGATCTGGAACAGATCGATCCCTTTGCGATCGAGGTATACGCCAACCTGGAGGCCAAGATCGACAGCATGCCCATGGAAGCAGCGTGGAAGGAAAGTCCGATCAGCCAGGCTCTCTGGGATTATCTGGAGAGCCAGGACCTGTTCCATGCAGAGCGCCCGGAAAACATCAGCGGGATCAAACGGATCCGGATCCGGCAATGGAACCGGGAGCAGGAGATTCTTGTGGAGGACGAGGGAACGATTCGGGAAGTGGAACGCATCCTGCAGGGATCGGCGTTTACGGATGTAAGCGGTTGTCCATATGCAGATTTGGTGTATTTGGAAAAACAGGACGGAACCAGTATGGCGCTGCAGTTTGCGGCAGACGGCTGCGACGGGTTCATCCTGGGAGATTATGCCTGCTATACGCCCGGACGGGCAGAATGGGACCGGATGCGGAACTTACTGGGGATGGAACTTGCGGTTCCGGCAGACCGGTAGAGATGATATTATGAAAAGGGGTTTTCGGTAACCGGCACAGCCCGGGACAGGGCACAGGAAGGTTATAGCGCGTAGGAAGATAGAGTGCAGGCAGATAGAGTACAGGAAGATACGACTGGCCAGGCCATGCAGGCACGCATGGGACCTGGCCAGTTTTTGCAAGAAGGAATTGACCCTGTCCGGAACACCCAATATAATATGGATAAAGAATATCCATCCATTTGCGATCGTGGGAACGGAGACGCTGACTCCGGCGTTTTGTAAGACCTGCAGAACCTGTGGGATCGAGATCAAGCCGTTAAACGGCCGCCGGGAAGGGTGGCTGTGCCGGAAAGGGACAAAGGGACGGATGGGGATCCTGGCAGGCTGGGTTAGCAGGCTGGGACGGGCAGGCTGGACCCGGTAGAGTGTGACGGAAGGAGCGGGGTCCCTTTTGAGAAAGAAGGACCAGATAAGAACGTAAAAAAGGCGGTGGGGATTTTGCCTGATTTTCAAAGATTACTCCATACAGAGGAATATGGATTTATAAAAAACAATCCAAGGCTTGGGAAGCGGATCCTGCTTCTGGGCATCGGCGGCAGCTATGCTTACGGGACAGCTCAGGAGGGCAGCGACATCGACCTGCGGGCCGTTGCAAAAAGCAGGTGAATACTCTGCCGGAGCAACGGCTCCGTTTTTATGTCTGAAAACAGATTTTGCCATTACATCTGGAGGGCACGATTTCTGACGGTGATTCTGTCCGACTGCTGAGACACGGATCAGAGGATCTGGATCACAGCCTGCCAATTTATTTGTCTCCGTAATGTCCCCGGCAATGGGCGATGTAGATGCGTCCGTTTTCCATGTGATAGACCAGGCGGTCTTTTTCATTGATCCGGCGGCTGTATTCCCCCTGCAGGTCGCCGGTTAGGGGTTCGGGTTTCCCGATGCCTTCCAAGCAGCCGTTGCGCTCAATATCTTTTATGAGCTGGTTAATGCGTTTGATTGTTTTTTTGTCCTGAGTCTGCCAATAGAGGTAGTCTTCCCAGGCATCGTCTGACCAGATTTTTTCACTCATCATCCACCTCGATCAGTTCGTGTGCGGTGCCTTTCCCGTCTCTGAGCTCCTGAACGGATTTCTTTACATAGGTC
>DVLJ01000138.1 GCA_018715565.1 Candidatus Ventrimonas merdavium | reverse complement strand
CCCCTTTGGCCACTCGGGAATCCATCCATATTGTATGGGGCCTATAGGGCTCGAACCTATGACCCTCTGCTTGTAAGGCAGATGCTCTCCCAGCTGAGCTAAGACCCCATATCAGGCTGTCTCGGTGATGTCTCACTCAAGACTGCCTACGTAGTATAACCCTTATTGTCTTAATTGTCAAGACATTTTCTACAGTTTTTTTCAAAAATTTTCCGTTTGTCGAATTTGTACACTTTTTGCCGTTATCTGCGCCTGGGATCCAGCAGATTGATCGCTTCCCGCACATTGCTGACCCCATACAGAGCGATCTTCCCATTCTGCCCCGCCTTCATCTTGTCTAAGGACACCTGGGGCAGGATGCAGGACTCAAAGCCTAACTTGACCGCCTCGCTGACCCGCTGCTCCGCCTGGGACACCGCCCGCACCTCGCCGGACAATCCCACCTCGCCGAAGATGATCGTCCTGGGGTTCACCGGCACATCCTTTAAGCTGGACACCAGGGCCAGGATGATCGCCAGGTCCAGGGCCGGCTCATTCATCTTCAGGCCGCCGGCAATGTTCACATAGGCGTCATAGCGGGACATCTCGTAATGGCACCGCTTCTCCAGCACCGCCATCAACAGGTTCACCCGGTTGTAGTCCGTACCGGCCGCCGTCCGCCTGGGCATCCCGAAGTTGGTCTGGGTCACCAGGGCCTGCACCTCCAAAAGGATCGGCCGGGTGCCCTCCATGGAACAGGCCACCACCGCGCCGGAGGCCTCCTCCGGACGGCCGCTCAGCAGGTACTCGGAAGGGTTCTCCACCTCCGCCAGGCCCTGCTCCTGCATCTCGAACACCCCGATCTCATTGGTAGAGCCAAAACGGTTCTTCACGCCGCGGAGGATCCGGTAGGAAGCGCTCCGCTCCCCCTCGAAATACAGCACCGTATCCACCATATGCTCCAACACCCTGGGGCCGGCCACCACGCCTTCTTTCGTCACGTGCCCCACGATGAACACAGCGATGCCCAGGCCCTTGGCGATCTGCATCAGCACGCCGGTGGACTCCCGCACCTGGCTGACGCTCCCCGGAGCCGAGGACACGTCCTCCCGGTACATCGTCTGGATGGAATCCACGATCACGATCTCCGGCTGCTCTGCCCGGATGGCTTCCTCGATCAGGTCCAGGTTCGTCTCACAGAGAAACCGCAGCTCCCCGGTCACGGTGCCGATGCGGTTCGCCCGCATCTTGATCTGCTTTAACGATTCTTCGCCGGAGATATACAGCACCTTATGCCCTGCCCCGGCCAGATTCCGGCACACCTGCAAAAGCAGGGTGGACTTCCCGATACCAGGGTCGCCTCCTACCAGGACCAGGGAACCGGCTACGATCCCGTCGCCCAGCACCCGGTCCAATTCCCGGTAGCCGGTGGTGATCCGGTCCTGCTCGTCCAGAGATACCTCCTCCAGCTTCACCGGTTTTGCTCCAGAACGCAGGCCGCCCGGCACGCTTTTGATGCGCCCGGGCAGCTCCCGCTTTCCAACCGGCTCTTCCACCATGGTATTCCATTCCTTGCAGGCGGGGCACTGCCCCATCCACTTGCTGGATTCATACCCGCATTCCTTGCAGAAAAATGCGGTTGTCTTTGCCTTTGCCATATCTGGTCCCTTACCGCTTTACCACTTTGATGTGATGGGATACGCCCTCGCTCAGCTCCACGCTCACCACCAGCTTGCCGCTCATGTTGGTCGTCATGCTGCCTACGGCCGCGTCGTCCACATACACCTCATACTCGCTGTCTTCCTCTAACTGAATGGTGATCTGAGCGTCCTTAGCCCCTTCCACCAGAAAATCCACGCCGTCCGGGTTCACGGAGAAATGCTCCGCCACCGTCCCTGGCACGGACTCATAGACAAACATCCCGTTGCGCTCCAGTTTCGTGATCTCGTTGTAAGTCTTGATCTTATACAGATCTCCCGCATGCTCAAAATCCTGCAGCTTGGACTTGACCTCCAGTTGATGATTGCCAAAGCTGATGGTTCCGTCTGCTTCCGAACGGATCAAAGATTCAATTACCGGCATCGATCTGCCCTCCTGTATGTAATCATTCTGTCGCTTGGGGCGTTCAGGCCCGCTTTCGTATCACGCGGTCCAAACGGCCGCCGCATTCCTTCTAAAAACGCGTCTCCCGCCTCCGGCCGCAGCCGGAAGCGGAATCCTCGTCCTCGTAAATAGTATACAACACCCCGGCCAAAAACGCCAGTGAAATTCTTGCGGACCAGGCAGTTTCTTTTGCTGCTTTCATCTGCCGGACTGCCCCTCTCTGCGGAGCAGGCGTCTATTCCGCCGCTGCCTTCCCGGCCGTTATCCGCTCCGGCTTTTCCGGCGCTCCGGCCTCCCTGACTGCCTCCGGGACCGTCTCCCGGGATACCTCCCGGAACACCAGCCCTCCCTCTAAGAGCGCGGCCTCCACTTCCTCTCCGGCGTGCACCGCTCCGTCTAAGACGGCCTCCGCCAGCTTATCCTCCAGCTGGTTCTGGATCGCCCGCCGCAGGGGTCTTGCGCCGTACTTCTCATCGTAGCCCTTTTCCACCAGGAATGCCTTCGCCTCCTCGGTGACGTGCAGAGTCAGGTTCATCTGGGCCTTCGTCCGCTTGCAGATGCCCTTCAGCATGATCTCCACGATCGCCTTCATGTGCTCCTGGGTCAGCTGATGGAATACGATGATCTCGTCGATCCGGTTTAAAAACTCCGGCTTGAACATCCGCTTGACCTCATCCATCACCCGGTCCTTCATGAATTTGTAGCGCTCGCCTGCGTCGTCGCCGGAGGCAAAGCCCAGCCGCTTGGGCGATACGATATTCTCCGCGCCGGCGTTGGAGGTCATGATCAGCACGGTGTTCTTAAAATCGATCTTCCGGCCCTGGGCGTCGGTGATGTGGCCGTCGTCCAGCACCTGGAGCAGGATGTTGAACACATCCGGATGGGCCTTCTCCACCTCGTCAAACAGGATCACCGAGTAGGGGTTCCTGCGCACCTTTTCGCTCAGCTGGCCGCCTTCCTCATAACCCACGTATCCTGGCGGGGACCCGATCATCTTGGAAACGCTGTGCTTCTCCATATATTCCGACATGTCGACCCGGATCAGGGCGTTCTCCGTGCCGAACATGGCTTCTGCCAAGGCCTTGCACAGCTCCGTCTTGCCCACGCCGGTAGGTCCCAAGAACAGGAAGGAGCCGATGGGCCGTTTCGGGTCCTTTAAGCCCACCCGGCCCCGGCGGATCGCCCGGGATACGGCGGTCACCGCCTCCTCCTGGCCCACCACCCGGCCGTGGAGGATCGTCTCCAGCTGCCGCAGCCGCTCGGATTCCTCCTCCTCCAGCTTGCGCACCGGGATCTTGGTCCATCCGGACACCACGTCCGCGATCTCCCCTTCATCCACCACCAGCTTGCGGGACTCCTTTTCCTTCTGCCATCTGGCCCGGATCTTCTCGATCTTCTCCCGCTTCTTTAGCTGCTTCTTCTTGATCTCCCCGGCCTTCTCATAGGCTTCTGCCTTGATGGCCGCCTCCTTCTGCTCCTCTAAAGCTGCGATCTCCTTTTCCAGGGTCTTGATCTCCGCCGGCTCGACGTATACGGTCAGTCGGATCTTAGAGGATGCCTCGTCGATCAGGTCGATGGCCTTGTCCGGCAGGAACCGGTCGTTGATGTAGCGGGCGGATAAGCGCACTGCCGCCTCCAGGGCCTGATCTGTGATCTTCACCCGGTGGTGCTCCTCATACCGGGGCCGCAGCCCCTTCAAGATCTGGATGGAAAGCTCCTCTCCCGGCTCCTCCACCGTCACCGGCTGGAACCGCCGCTCCAGGGCCGCGTCCTTCTCGATATACTTGCGGTACTCCTCCATGGTCGTGGCGCCGATCAGCTGGATCTCTCCCCTGGCCAGGGACGGCTTTAGGATATTGGAAGCGTCGATCGCCCCTTCCGCGCCGCCTGCGCCGATGATGGTATGGATCTCGTCGATGAACAGCAGCACCTCGCCGTCCTCCATCACCTCAGAGTGCACCTTCTTGATCCGCTCTTCAAATTCGCCCCGGTACTTGGATCCGGCCACCATGCCGGACAGATCCAGGGTCAGCACCCGCTTCCCGGCGATCATCTCCGGCACGTCACCGGTGACGATCATCTGGGCCAGGCCCTCTACCACCGCGGTCTTGCCCACGCCAGGCTCCCCGATCAGGCAGGGGTTGTTCTTGGTGCGGCGGCTTAGGATCTGGATCAGCCGCTGCATCTCCGTCTCCCGGCCAATGACCGGATCTAACTTTCCTTCCCGGGCCAACGCCGTTAAGTCCCGGCTGTAGGCGTTCAGGGTGGGGGTGGACGCCTTGCCCTTCCCCGCCTTGTTGGAGGTCAGCTCCTCCTTGCCAGCGGGAACATCCTCGCCCATGGCGGAAAGCAGCTCCACATATAGACGCTGGATGCTGATGCCTATGGTATTTAACAGGCGCACGGCCACACAGTCTGACTCCCGGATCATGGAGATCAGAAGGTGCTCCGTCCCGATCAGCGGGGCTTTAAACCGCACCGCCTCCCGGTAGCTGTTCTCCAGCACCCGCTGGGCGCTGGGGGTATAGCTGCTGCGCTCCGCCGTCCCCACCGACTGGTTGGGGGAGATCAGCTGGCTGACAAGCTCCAGCACCTTCTCCTCGCTGACGCCGCATCCTTCCAGCGCCCTGGCGGCAACGCCCGTCTCCTCCCGCAGAAGGCCGATCAGCAGGTGCTCGGTGCCCACATAATTGTGGCCCAGCTCCTCTGCTGCCTCCACGGCCAGGCCGATGGCTTCTCGGGCCTGTTCGGTAAATCTGTCTATCATAACAATGGTCCTCCTAGTCTTATTTCAATTCCGGCAGCTCCGCCCGCAGATAGGCCGCCCGGGCCATATCCAGTTCCTCCTTATCCAGAGGACGGTCCGAATTCTTCTGCAGGTTCGCCGGCTGGATCCCCAGCATCAGGCTGTACACGGAGCAGGGCTGCCTGGTCTGCATCAGGCCCTCCCTCAGCCCCAGCATCAGCTGGGATAAAAAGGTCATGGCATCCTTCCGGCTCAGCCTTCTGGCATATTTTAACACGCCGTAGGATTTGTATGCCTCATCCTCCCACTCCAGGCGGTGCTTCTCCAACGCCATATGGCGCACCTTCTCCTCCTGGTTGGAAAGCTGCAGGGCCACCTTGGTCACCAGGTCCAGGATCTCCCGCTCGCTGATGCCCAGGGTCTTCTGGTTGCTCACCGTATAAAGGGCCCCGTAATTCTCGCTCCCCTCGCCGTAGACGCCCTTCACCGTGGCGCCGAACCGGCTCATCTCCGTCACCATGCCGTTGAACTTCCGGCCCATGGACAAAGACGGCAGGTGGAGCAGCACCGACGCCCGCAGCCCCGTCCCCATATTGGTGGGAAACGTGGTCAGATAGCCGTACTTTTCATCAAAGGCATAGGAGATCTTCCCGCCGATAAAATCATCCACCCGGTCGGCCCGGTTCCACAGCTCCCGCAGGCGGAGCCCGGTATCCAGCATCTGGATGCGGATATGGTCCGTCCCGTTCAGCACGATGCTGGTATCCTCATTCTCCGATACCAGAAGGCCGGTAGGGGTCTTCTTGGACGCGATGGCAGAGTTGATCACCCGCCGCTCCCCCAGGGCCTTCCGCTCCAGATCCCCCAGGGTCTCCAGCTCCAGGTACTCATAGTCCCGTCCGTCCACTTCCCCCAGCTCCCGCAGGGCGCGCTTCAGCCGGCCCAGCATGGCGGCGCCGTCCTCAGGCGTCAGGCGGGTGGGGAATACATATTCATCCCAGTTGCGGACCAGCCGCACCCGGCTTCCGATGACTGCCGGGCGCTCTGCGTCTGCCTGTTCATACCATCTCATCATTCTCCGATTTCCTCTCTCAGTTCTTTCATCCGGTCCCGGCACCAGGCGGCAGTCTCGTATTCCTCCCGCTTCAGCGCCTCATGAAGCCTTGCCTGGAGCACCCGCAGTTCCTCCCGCGCCGTCTCCTGGCTCCGCGCTCCCTTAGCTTCCTCCTCCGGATGCGCTCCGGCGGCCGCTCCGGCAGACGCCTTCTTCTCTGCCTCATAGCGGATCTTCGCCGGGCGTTTCCCCTTGTGGGATTCGCTCCCCTGGAGCTGCTTGATCTTATCGCTGATCAGCAGATCGAACACGCCGTAGCAGTCCGGGCAGCCGAACCAGCTGTTCTTGACAAATTCCTCATAGCTCAGCCCGCAGGTGGGGCACACCACCTGGCTGGCCGTGTCCTCCTCCTCCGGGGTCTCCCCGATGCCCAGCAGTCCGGACAGCAGCTTGCCCAGAGGAAAATCCCCGTCAAAGATCGCGGAGTATGGGCCGAAATCCAGTTCTCTGGCGCACTGGGCGCAGAAATGATGCTCGGTCTTGACTCCGTTCACGATCTCCGTGTACTGGATATTGGCCTCCCGAATCTTGCATCGTTCACATATCATGGCAATCCTCCGTCTGTTCTCTTTTTCCTATCATTCCTTACACTTCCGGCTGTAGTGATCGTAGATCTCATCCACCAGGGCATGGACCTCATCCCGTCCCACGCCCTTGCAGATGCAGCGGGCCAGCAGCACAGCCAGCTCCTCCCGCAGCCGCTGGATCGCCTGGAGCTTATCCACGTCCAGGGCGATCACCGCGCCCCGGCGGCGGTCCAGCTTGATAAAGCCTTCCTGCTTTAAGGCAGAATACGCCTTATTCACCGTATGCATGTTGATCCCGATATGGTCCGCCAGCTGGCGCACGGAAGGAAGGGAATCCCCCTCCCGGAACTGGTCCATGGCGATCCCCAGGATGATCTGATCCCTCAACTGGATATATATGGCTTCTTCGCTTTCAAAATCAATTTTAATGAACATGCCGACCCCATCTTTCGTTTTCTTTGTTATATAATCAGTATAAC
>DVLJ01000137.1 GCA_018715565.1 Candidatus Ventrimonas merdavium | reverse complement strand
GCGATACGCGGGCAGGCCGGACGTTCTGTTTTCTGGAGAAAGTTCCCTGCTCCATGCAACTTTTCCCCCGTTCGGCGCGTCTAACAGACAGAACAGACAGAGAGGAGGCCGGAAGATGAAGAGCCGGGCAGAAGCGGAGACGGAGCGGATCCTTTTGGAACAGTATGACAGCCTTTACCGGCTGGCTTACAGCTACGTCCGGTCGGAGCACGACGCGCTGGACGTAGTGCAGGAAAGCGCCTACAAAGCCTATCGGGACTGCAGGAAGGTGAAGAACCAGGAGGTGATCCGGAGCTGGATCTGCAGGATCGTGATCAATACGTCATTGGACCTGCTGCGCAGGCAGGGGCGGGAGCTGCCCCTAGAGGAGGAATGGCCGGTACAGGCCGGACCGGAGGAAGCTGCGGCAATCTGCGACCGTCTGGAGCTGGATCAGGTCTTGGGGCGGCTGGGCGAAAAGGAACGGGCGGTGATCATCCTGCGGTATTTTGAAGACCGGAAGCTGGAGGAGATCGCCGGGATCCTTGGCGAGAACGTGAACACGGTAAAGGCCAGGCTCTACCGCACGCTGAAAAAGCTGCGGCTGGAGCTGGACGGCAGTAAGGAGGCGGGAGCATGAAGAACTGGGAACAGGAGTTAAAGGAGCAATATGAGGCGATCCCGGTGCCGGAGCAGGCGAAGGCGCGGATCCGGGAAGGGATCCGGCAGGCCAGGCGGGAGACGGCCAGGACGGTCACCGTGCTGTGGATGAAGCGGACCGTGGGGACGGCTGCGGCGGCTATGGCGGCCATTACCGTACTGGCGAACGCAGGCCCCGGGCCGGCTCAGGCCATGGAGGCGATCCCGGTAGTGGGAGCCATTGCCAAGGTCGTCACCTTCCGGACCTACGAACGGCAGGAGGAATACCAGGAAGCCAGGATCCAGGTGCCCCAGATCCAGGGGCAGGGAGAGACGGCGGCGGCGAACCAGGAGCTGGAAGCTTACGGGGAAGCACTGATCGCCCAGTACGAGGAAGAGGTCGGCAGTCTTGCGGGGGAGGGCCATTACTCGATGGATTCTTCCTATGATGTGGTCTTTGAAAATGACCGGTATCTGTGCATCCGGATCCGCACCACCGTGGCAATGGGCGGAGGCGCAGAGTTTGTCCGCGTGTTCACCGTGGCGAAGGATACGGGAGAGACGGTTGAGCTGAGCCAGCTTTTGGGAGGAGACCCGGGCCGGCTGGATGCGGTCTCGGAGAACATCAAGGAACAGATGCGCCGTCAGATGGCGGAGGATGAGAACGTGCGGTATTTCCTGGATTCGGATATGCCGGATACGGATTTTAAGGGGCTGACGGGACAGGAGAGCTTCTATTTCAGCCAGGAGGGCGAGCTGGTGATCGTGTTCGACGAATACCAGGTCGCGCCGGGCTATATGGGGGCCGTCACCTTTACGATCCCGAAGGAGGTCACCGGGGATCTCCTTGGGGCGTAGGAGGGAGCAGAGAACGCAGGGAGCGCAGGAAGCAGAGGATCTCGCGGCGGCACCGGGGTAGGGCGCGGTCTGGGATCCCAGGCGGACCAGGCAGAACAACAAGAAAATACCCTGGAACGGCTTAAGAAAATAAATAATTGATATTTTTTTGAAAATATGTTTGACAAATCGTCAAAATCCGGTTATAATTCAACCCAATCAAACCGTTGATGCGGAGATAACGGTAATTATGCTTCCACAGAGAGCCCGCGCTGCTGAGAATCGGGTGAAACACAGATTATCAAATGGACCGCGGAGGGTGCAGTCAAATGTGCGGCGGAAGCCGTGCAGAGTATTCTGCAACGTGAGGGCATACGTTAGTTGCCGGGGATATGTTGGTATCCTGCAGAGGGCATAGTCTATCACAGGCTGTGAATCAAGGTGGCATCGCGGATAATGGCGTATATTATTCGTCCTTGACAGAATATGATCTTGTATTCTGTCAGGGACGTTTTTTTGTTCCATTGACGCGGACGCGCTCCGGCGCGGATGAGGGAAAGCACACACGTTTACACGATACAGGAGGAGATTGCGTATGAAGATCATGCCGGAACTGGAACTGGTAAAAGCTTATGCGGCGGAGGGCGTCTATCAGACCCTTCCGGTGAGCGCAGAGATCCTGGCAGATATCTGCACGCCCATCGAGGCTCTGAAACGGTTAAAGACCCGGTCTGACCACTGCTTTTTGCTGGAGTCAGCCAAGGAGCAGGAGACCTGGGGCCGGTATACGTTCCTGGGGTTTGATCCGAAGCTGGAGATCACCTGCCGGGACGGGAGGCTGCGGATCGGGAACGATCTCATCCGGACGGAGGATCCGGCGCCCTATATCCGGCAGGTGCTAAAGGCCCATAAGAGTCCCAGACTGGAAGGGCTCCCGCCCTTTACCGGCGGCCTGGCAGGCTATTTTTCCTACGATTACGTGGGATATGGAGAGCCCTCGGCCAGGACCGGGGCGCCGGATGACGAGGGGTTCCAGGATCTGGACCTGATGCTGTTCGACAAGGTGATCGCCTTTGACCATCTGCGCCAGAAGATCATCCTGATGGTCAATATCTCCTTGAAGGATCCTCAGGCGGAATATGAACGGGCCGCGGATCTGCTGCTGGGACTTAAGCGACTCCTTCAGGAGGGGACGGCTCCGGCGGAACCGGGCGGCCATATGACCGGGGAGCTGGAAGCGCTGTTTGACAAGGAGGCTTACTGCCGGATGGTGGAGCAGGCGAAGGAGCATATCCGGGAGGGGGACATTTTCCAGATCGTCCTGTCCAACCGGCTGAGCGCACCCTTTGAGGGGAGCCTGCTGAACACCTACCGGATCCTGAGAACGGTCAATCCGTCGCCCTATATGTTCTACTTTTCCGGCACGGACATGGAGGCGGCCGGGGCTTCGCCGGAAACGCTGGTGAAGCTGGAGGACGGGATCCTGCGGACCTTCCCCCTGGCAGGGACCCGGCCCCGGGGAAAGACGGAGGAGGAGGACCGGGCGCTGGAAGCCGAGCTGCTGGCCGATGAAAAGGAGCTGGCGGAGCACGACATGCTGGTGGATCTGGGACGGAACGATCTGGGGAAGATCAGCCAGTTCGGCACGGTGCAGGTGGAGCAGTTCCACGGCGTAGAGCGGTTCTCCCATGTGATGCACATCGGCTCCGCGGTGCGGGGACAGATCCGGCCGGAGTGCGACGGGCTGGATGCGGTGCGGGCGGTGCTCCCCGCGGGGACCCTGTCCGGGGCGCCGAAGATCCGGGCCTGCCAGCTGATCGGAGAGCTGGAGCAGAACCGCCGGGGGATCTATGGCGGGGCCATCGGCTATCTGGACCTGACCGGCAACATGGATGTGTGCATCGCCATCCGCAGCGTCTATAAGAAAAACGGACGGGTGCACGTGCGGAGCGGGGCCGGCATCGTGGCGGATTCGGTGCCGGAGAAGGAATATCAGGAGTGCATCAACAAGGCCGGAGCCGTGGCGGCGGCCCTGCGGCGGGCAGAGGAGGCGGACCTATGACGTTATTGATCGATAATTATGACAGCTTTTCTTATAACCTGTATCAGCTGATCGGGGAACTGGATCCCCGGATCCAGGTGATCCGCAATGACGAGATGACCGTGGAGGAGATCCTGGCGATGGGCCCGGACCGGGTGATCCTCTCTCCCGGCCCCGGCAGGCCGGAGGACGCGGGGATCCTGGTGGAGGCAGCCGGGCGGCTGGGGAAGGAGATCCCACTCTTAGGCGTGTGCCTGGGGCATCAGGCGATCTGCCAGGCGTTTGGCGGGACCGTGACCTATGCGGGGCGGCTGATGCACGGGAAGCAGTCGGAGGCGGTATTAGACAGTGATTGTCCCCTGTTCGCCGGATGTCCGGAGCGGACGCCGGTGGCCCGGTATCATTCCCTGGCCCTGGATCCGGAGACCCTGCCGGACTGCCTGCGGGTGACGGCGGTCACGGCGGAGGGGGAGATCATGGGCGTGCAGCATGATACGTACCCGGTGTACGGCGTCCAGTTCCACCCGGAGTCGATCCTGACGCCGGAAGGACGGCGGATGCTGAAGAATTTTTTGGAGATATGAGAAGGCGGCAATAGAAAAGTGGCAATAGAAAATCGATAATAGAAAATCGATAATAGAAAATCGGAGCCGGAGGGAACCGGTCCGTAGAACAGGAGGAGCAGACCATGATCAAGGAAGCGATCGTAAAAATTGTCAACAAAGAGGATCTCAGCTATCAGGAGGCTTACGCGGTGATGAATGAGATCATGAGCGGAGAGACCACCCCCACCCAGAACGCGGCGTTCCTGGCGGCCCTTTCGACGAAAAGCGCCCGGGCGGAGACCACTGACGAGATCGCCGGGTGCGCGGCGGCTATGCGGGACCATGCCACGAAGGTAGAGACCGGCATGGAGGTGTTTGAGATCGTGGGGACCGGCGGGGATAACGCCCACAGCTTCAACATTTCCACCACCTCCGCCCTGGTGGCGGCGGCAGGGGGCATGAAGGTGGCAAAGCACGGCAACCGGGCGGCCTCCTCTCTGTGCGGCACGGCGGACTGCTTAGAGGCGCTGGGGGTCAACATCCAGCTGAGCCCCCAGCAGTGCGTCCGGCTCCTTCAGGAGGTGGGCATCTGCTTCTTCTTTGCCCAGCGCTATCACACCTCGATGAAATACGTGGGCAGCATCCGCAAGGAGCTGGGCTTCCGCACGGTGTTCAACATCCTGGGCCCCCTGACCAATCCGGGCAGCCCGTCCCTGCAGCTGCTGGGGGTGTACGACGAATATCTGGTGGAGCCCCTGGCTCAGGTGCTGATCAATCTGGGCGTCCGCCGGGGCATGGTGGTGTACGGCCAGGAAAAGCTGGATGAGATCTCCATGAGCGCGCCGACGACGGTGTGCGAGTTCAAGGACGGATGGTTCACCACCTACACCGTCACCCCAGAGCAGTTTGGCTTTGAGCGGTGCCGGAAGGAGGATCTGGCCGGGGGCACGCCGGAGGACAACGCCCGCATCACCCGCTCCATCCTGGCCGGAGAGGCGGGATGCCGGAGGAATGCGGTGCTGATGAACGCGGGGGCGTCCCTGTACATCGGAGGCAAGGCCCCCACCTTCCAGGAGGGCGTGGAGCTGGCGGCGGAGCTGATCGATTCCGGGAAGGCCCTGGGCGTGCTGGAGCAGCTGATCACGGTGAGCAATCAGGCGGAGGGATGAGATGAGCGGGGAGAGAAATAGGAACGGAGAGAAGAACCGAAGTGGGGAGAGAAACAGGAACGGGGAGAAGAACCGGAGCGGAGAGAGAAACGGGAGCGGGGAGAGTGTCAGCAAAGGCGCGGGAATGGCGGCGGGAACGATCTTAGACCAGCTGGCTGCCCATGCGAGGGAGCGGGTGGCTGAGGCCAGACGGAGGATGCCGGAGACAGAGCTGAGACGGCGGGCGGAGGCCCTTCCCAAGGGGGATTTCCCCTTTCAGACGGCTCTTGGCGGTCCGGAGCTTTCCTTTATCTGTGAGTGCAAGAAGGCTTCCCCGTCCAAGGGGCTGATTGCGCCGGGATTTCCGTATCTGGAGATCGCCCGGGCCTATGAGGAAGCCGGGGCAGCGGCCATCTCCGTGCTGACGGAGCCCAAATGGTTCCTGGGAAAGGACCAATATCTGGAGGAGATCGCGCAGGCGGTCAGGATCCCCTGCCTGCGGAAGGATTTTACGGTGGACGCCTATATGATCTATGAGGCGAAGGTCCTGGGGGCGGCGGCGGTGCTACTGATCGGTGCCATCTTAAGCAGGGAACAGCTGAAGGAATACCTGGCCTTGAGCGATGAGCTAGGGCTGTCGGCTCTGGTGGAGGCCCACGACGAGGGCGAGGTGGAGATGGCGCTGGACGCCGGGGCCCGGATCATCGGGGTGAATAACCGGAATCTGAAGGATTTTACCGTGGATCCGGAGAACAGCCGCCGCCTGCGGGCGATGGTGCCCAGAGACGTGCTGTTCGTGGCAGAAAGCGGGGTGAGGGGCCCGGAGGACGTGGCCGCCCTGCGGGACCTGGGAGCCGACGCGGTGCTGATCGGGGAGACCCTGATGCGGGCGGCAGATAAGAAGGCGATGATGGGGAGGCTGAAAGGAGAAGAAACCGGATGGGGACGAAGATCAAATTATGCGGACTGACCCGGGAGGAGGACGCGGCTGCGGCTGCGGAGCTGATGCCGGACTATGTGGGCTTCGTGATGGCCCCCAGGAGCCGCAGATATGTCGCCCCGGAGCAGGCGGCCCGGCTAAGGCGGCTCCTGCCTGCGCAGATCCAGGCGGTGGGGGTTTTTGTAGACGAGGAACCGGAGACCGTGGCAGGGCTGCTGGAGCGGGGGATCATTGACTTAGCCCAGCTCCATGGCCGGGAGGATCGGGCGTATGTCAAACGGCTCCTGGAGCTGACGGACCGGCCTTTGATCCAGGCGTTCCAGGTGCGGGACAGCCGGGACGTGGAGGCGGCAATGGACAGCCCGGCCCACTATATCCTCCTGGACGCGGGCCCGGGCGGCACGGGGAATGCTTTTGACTGGAGCCTGATCAGGGATGTGGAGCGGCCCTATTTCCTGGCAGGCGGGCTGCATCCCGGCAACGTGGCCGCAGGGATCGCCCGGCTCCGCCCTTACGGCGTGGACGTCAGCTCCGGGATCGAAACGGAGGGCCGGAAGGACCCGGAGAAGATGGCGGCGTTCGTGGCCGCGGTGCGGAGCGCCAAGGAGCTGTAGAAACAGAGTGAGAGTAAGATCGGGAGATAAAAAGCGGAAAATAAGAAGCAGAAGGTAAGAAGCAGAAGATAAGAAGCAGAAGATAAGAAGCAGAAGGTAAGAAACAGAACATTAAGAAGCAGAACATAAGAAACAGAAGGTAAGAAACGGAACATAAGAGACAGAACATCAAAACGGAAATAAGAATGAGAAAACCGGCAGGAGGCGCGGAACATGGCGGAGAAAAAAGGACGTTTTGGCATTCACGGCGGACAGTATATCCCAGAGACACTGATGAATGCGGTGATCGAGCTGGAGGAGGCTTACGAGCATTACAAAAAGGACCCGGAGTTCAACCGGGAGCTGGAGGCGCTGTTCAACGATTACGCGGGCAGGCCGTCCCGGCTATATTATGCGGAAAAAATGACGAAGGATCTGGGCGGGGCGAAGATCTATCTGAAGCGAGAGGATCTTAACCACACCGGCGCCCACAAGATTAACAACGTGCTGGGGCAGGCCCTTTTGGCGAAGAAAATGGGCAAGACCCGGCTGATCGCGGAGACCGGGGCAGGCCAGCACGGGGTGGCCACGGCTACGGCGGCGGCGCTGATGGGGATGGAGTGCGTGGTCTTTATGGGCGAGGAGGACACGAAGCGGCAGGCGCTGAATGTCTATCGGATGCGGCTTCTGGGGGCGGAGGTGATCCCGGTGAGCAGCGGGACCGGCACCTTGAAGGATGCGGTGTCCGAGGCCATGCGGGAGTGGACCAGCCGGATCGACGACACCCATTATTGTCTGGGATCGGTAATGGGGCCTCATCCATTTCCCACGATCGTAAGAGATTTTCAGGCGGTCATCTCCAAGGAGATCAAGGAACAGCTGATGGAGAAGGAGGGACGGCTTCCGGACGCGGTACTGGCCTGTGTCGGCGGCGGCTCCAACGCCATTGGATCCTTCTATCACTTCATAGACGACGCCTCGGTGCGGCTGATCGGCTGCGAGGCGGCAGGCCGGGGGATCGACACCTTTGAGACGGCGGCTACGGTAAATACCGGACGGGTGGGGATCTTCCATGGGATGAAGTCCTATTTCTGCCAGGATGAGTACGGGCAGATCGCTCCGGTGTATTCCATTTCCGCCGGTCTGGACTATCCGGGGATCGGACCGGAGCACGCGCACCTTCACGACATCGGCCGAGCGGAATATGTGCCGGTGACCGACGAGGAAGCGGTGGAGGCTTTTGAATACCTGGCCCGGACGGAGGGCATCATCCCGGCGATCGAGTCGGCCCACGCGGTGGCCTACGCCAAAAAGCTGGTGCCATCCATGGGAAAGGACCAGATCCTGGTGATCACGCTGTCAGGCCGGGGCGACAAGGACTGCGCGGCCATTGCACGGTACAGAGGGGAGGATATCGATGAATAGGATCCAGAAAGCATTTTCAGAGGGCAAGGCATTTATTCCATTTATCACCTGCGGGGACCCGGACCTGGGGACCACGGAGCGGGCGGTCCTGGCGGCGGTGGCCGGAGGGGCAGATCTGATCGAGCTGGGCATCCCCTTCTCCGATCCCACGGCGGAGGGCCCGGTGATCCAGGGAGCCAACCTGCGGGCCCTGGCGGGCGGCGTGACCACGGACGGCGTGTTCGAGCTGGTAAGGCGGCTGCGGCGGCAGACCGACGTCCCCCTGGTGTTCATGACCTACGCCAATGTGGTATTTTCCTACGGGGCGGAGCGGTTTCTGGCCGCCTGCAAGGAGACGGGAGTGGACGGGCTGATCCTGCCGGACCTGCCCTTTGAGGAAAAGGACGAATTTCAGCCTCAGTGCCGGGAATACGGGGTGGCCCTGATTTCCCTGATCGCGCCGACCTCGAAGAATCGGATCGCCATGATCGCCAGGGAGGCGGAAGGGTTCCTGTATCTGGTGTCCAGCCTGGGCGTGACCGGGACCCGGACTAAGATCACCACGGATTTGGATTCCATTGTCAAAGTGGTGCGCCAGAATACGGACATTCCCTGCGCGGTGGGCTTCGGCATCTCCACCCCGCAGCAGGCGGAGCAGATGGCCGCCGTGTCCGATGGGGCGATCGTGGGCTCGGCGATCATCCGGCTGCTGGAGCAGTACGGGACGGAGGCGCCGGGGGATATCGAGGCGTATGTGAGGGAGATGAAGGAGGCGGTGAGGAGAGCTGGGGATGGGCGCTTGCGCGAGTCATGAGACAATGATATAATCGAAATAATTCAAAGGAAAGGCAAGGGCAGGGAAAATAATGATACGGATGAATGACCTGATGTCGCTGGAGTGCTTTCAGCCATTGACGCTGGCGGCCGGCCGGTCCGGGCTTAGCCGGGTTGTAGACGGGATCTTTACGCCGGTCACCCTATCCATTTCGGAATGGGTGGTCCACGGAGATCTGATCATCCTCACTGGGGTAGGCTTTCCAATCACCGTAGACAATATGAATGCCATTGTCCGTCAGGCAATCGAGGGAAAAGCTGCAGGTCTGGTGGTTCTGTTAAGTCAGGAATATATCAAGACGATCGATCCGGAAACCTTGGCCATTGCGGAACAGGAGGATTTCCCGATCTTCTCCGCCCCATGGGAGATCAAGCTGTCCCCCTTGATCAAAGGGATCTTCCAGCGGATCGAGGAAGACCGGCAGAAGACGTTTCTGGTAAGTGAATTGATGACAGATATCTTAACAGGTTCCGCGGATTTCCGGAGTGAACTGGTCCAGGCACGGTTCCGGCAGTATGATTTCCCCCAGCAGGGGCGGGTAGCCATTGTTTCAGAAAGTGAGAAGGCGCAGATGACTCTGCAGGACCCTTCGGCAAAAAAAGAATGGAATCAGACGGTGATCTATTACCTCCGACGTTTTTTGGGAAATGTGAAATACCAGGAAAAACAGTATGAGATCCTTTGCATGATCCCGGAACCTTATAATCACGAGATGATCCAACGCTGCTTTGATGCCATGGCAAATGGGATGAAGAAGGCTGGAAGAGGCGTTGGTCTCTGCATGGCGGTAGGCGGCGGATACAAATGTCTGGAGGATTGCCCAGACAGTCTTTTGCAGGCCAGGATCGCGTTAAAAGCCTGCCGGGAAAACCTGATCTTTTCGGAGGATCTGGGCTTTTTCTATTTCCTTTTGGACAGAAGGAAAGAGGTATATGCCTACGCTGCCCAGATGATGGAGCCGGTGAACGTATATGACAAAGAAAATCATGGAGAATTAGCGGCCACTTTGAATGCTTACTTCCAGAACAACGAAAATGTAGAAAAGACAGCAGCAGAGCTTTATATCCACAGGAATACCTTGAATAAGCGTCTAAAGAAAATTGAGGAATTGCTGGGGATGCATTTTAGCGTGACTCGGGAGAAAACTATCCTGTATGAATGCCTTCGGATCTTAGAACTGTTTTAAAGATCGTGCAGATGTGCGGCGGAGAGATTCCGCCTGAGCGGCTATCGGAAGATAGATAGCTCCCAAACAGGGGCAGACGTGACTCGTATGACTCACGCCTGCCCCTTCTTAGGAGTATCCTTACTTGTGGATCGCTTTTAAAAGTCTAGTGACAGCCTCGGTAACAACGGATCTGGGGTAAGCTAAGTTCATGCGGATGAACTGTTCTCCGCCCGGCCCGCAGGCAGCACCGCTGGTCAACGAAACGTTTGCCTGGTTGAGGAAGAAGGGCTGGATCTCATTGCTGTTCAGACCGAGGCCGGAGCAGTCGATCCATGCCAGATAGGTGCCTTCGGAATCGATCACCCGCATCTGGTCCGTCGCACCGTTGATCTTGTGATAGGTGTATTCAAAGTTCCCCTGGATATATTGGATCAACTCGTCCAGCCAAGTGTCGCCATATTGATAGGCAGCCCGCATGGCTTCCTGGCCGAATAGGGTCGGACGGCTGATATCCCGGCTATGGAGGACCTGATCAAACTTCTGCTTTAGGCTGAGATTGGGAATCGCTGCAACAGCGGTCTGGAGTCCAGCCAGATTAAAGGTCTTGGATGTGGAAAGGCAGATTACGGAATTCATAGCGTACTCCTCTCCAAGGGACGCGAAGGTGTGATGGCGGTATGGCTGGAAGATCATATCACAGTGGATTTCATCTACGACCATGATCACCTGGTGTTTCAGGCATATGTCTCCAGCTCTCTTTAATTCTTCCTGGGTCCATACCCGGCAGACCGGGTTATGGGGACTGCACAAAAGAAATAGCTTGGTATCCGGATCAGCCGCCCGCTGCTCCAGATCTTCAAAATCCATCGTATAGCGTGTCCCATCAAATTTCAGGCAGCTGTCGGACACAATACGGCGGTTGCTTTCTACCACATCCCGAAATCGAACGAAAACCGGACTTTGGATGATCACCTTGTCGCCAGGCTCAGTAAACGCTTCTACCGCAGCGGCCAGGGCGGAGATTACTCCAGGCGTATAGCTGAGCCACTCGGGCTGACAGGACCAGCCATAGCGCCGGCTGCAGAAGCTGGTGATTGTCTGATACCAATGGTCATCCGGCTGGACATAGCCATATACGCCGAAGTCTGCGGCAGCTTTCATTGCTCCGATCACTTTTTCGGGCGCTTTAAAATCCATATCGGCCCAATCCATACAGATAGTTTCTTCATTGAGCGCGTGGTCCCATTTCACGGACCCCGTGTTTCTCCGATCGACTACTTCATCAAATATTGACATAGGAAAACCTCCGATCTTACTTTATTGACGGCCGCTTAGGATATGATGCGCTGGCCGCCTGTGTCATCCCGTTCCCTTGGCATCAGGACTCCCAGAAAACCAGTGAGGACATTGAGCAGGATCAAAACCATATTAAAAAAGATAAAGGGTGCCATCTGGGAAAAGGTCGCTCCCAGTGTGGCGCTGAAGAAGAGAGCACCCATACCCCATGGAACAAAGAAGCTTCCTGCGCAGCTTAAATTGTTCACAAGAACCGAAGCGTTGACTTTCTGATATCCCAGCTTCTGATAAAGAGGAGCCATCATCGTGCCGTTTAAGATCATGGAAAAATAGTTGGTCCCAACCAGAACGACACAGAGAGAACAGCCAACCGTCGTAGCGACGGTCAAACCTATCCGGGAATGGATAACTCCGCTAAGGGATTCTACCAAAGTGTCTAAAAAGCCGCACCCTTTCAGGATCCCGCCCATACCCAGGGCCGCGACTACCATAGAGATCAGGTCCTGCATACTGGAGATACCGCCTCGGTCTAGGATCGGATCTAATAGTTCGTTGCCTGTTTCCATGGAAAATCCTGTTGCCATGAAGTTGAAGACCTGCTCTGGGGTAAAGCCCTGGTAAAGTACAGCAATGACTGCTCCAACTACACAGCCGGCCATAATAGCGCTGAGGGAGGACTGTTTGGCAGCCAGAAGTCCAAGAACGACGGCCAGAGGGATCAGGGTCAGGATCCCAATATGGAAGGTCTCCGCAAGGGTTTCAGTAATAACAGCCAGGGATGTGGCATCTAGGGAACTGTCCACAAATAGCATCCCATAAATGCCATAGATCACGGCGGAGATCAGTACTGACGGGACCACCAGGAACAGATTATGGCGGATATGGGACATAACAGGGACTTCACAGACTGTTGAGGTCAGTAGGGGAGTATCCGAAACTGGAGACAGTACGTCGCCTACATAGGCTCCAGAGATAACCGCTCCGGCTACCAGCCCAGGCTGGATCCCCAGTCCCATGCCAACACCCATCATGGCTACGCCTACGGTACTGGCAGTCCCCCAGGAAGTTCCGGTAGGAATGGACACCACAGTGCATACCAGAAATGCGATCAGGAGAAAAATCTTAGGAGTGATCACATTTAGCCCCCAGTAGATCAGGGTCGGAACGGTCCCGGCACAGATCCAGATGGAAACCATGCAGCCGATGGCCAGCAGCAGGGCGAACATGCCAACGCCGTATTTGATCATGTCGTAGACGTGTTCCTCCATTTCCGCTACAGTATAACCTAGCTTCATGGCAAAGGGAGCCAGCAGCAGCCAGGAAAAGAACAGGGTAACGGTGATCGGAAAATTTAGGACGGTCAGGGAAACGATGATGAACAGGCATAGGATCCCAATGGTAACAAGTGCATACGTAAGAGTGGGTTTTGCAGAACATGATTTCTTTTCTTCGCTCATAGTAACCTCCTTTGTTTCATGTGGACACGGTTGCCGTCTGCAGCGGAATGATCCATATAAAATGTAATTCTATTTTATCCAAAACCAGAGACGGGTACAATGTGCGGATGCACACTGATCTGTCAGAAGGTAGGGGCACTTGCAGATAAAGATTGGCATATAAATTGCTCTGCAAACATAATGGAGAGGGAATACAGTATGACGATAAGAGGAGGAGATGGGCGCAAAGCATTTGCCCATACCGCCCCCGTTTGCTATAATGGATGCAGGAGGAGTGCGCTATGGAAATACAGGATTATGTGACTGCCATCCGCAGGCAGATCAGAAGCGTATTGGTGGGGCAGGAGCAGACGGCGGCGCTGCTTTTGACCTCTCTTTTGGCGGAAGGCCATGTGCTGTTAGAGGACGTGCCAGGCACCGGCAAGACCCTGCTGGCCCGGACCATGGCGGCGGTGTTAGACCTGTCCTTTGCCCGGATCCAGTTTACCCCGGACCTGCTGCCGTCGGATGTGACGGGCCTTCATTATTATGATCAAAAGACCGGGGAATTCCCCCTGCGGAAGGGACCGGTGTTTACCCAGATCCTGCTGGCGGACGAGATCAACCGGACCACGCCCCGCACCCAGTCCAGCCTGCTGGAAGCCATGGAGGAGCGGCAGGTGACTATCGACGGGGAGACCCATAAGCTGGCGGAGCCATTTTTTGTGATCGCTACCCAGAATCCCATCGAGACGGCGGGCACCTATCCCCTGCCAGAGGCCCAGCTGGACCGGTTTTTGATGCAGCTTTCCATGGGGTATCCGGACAAGGCCGGGGAGCAGCTGCTCCTGGACCGGTTTGGCAGCGGGGATCCGCTGGCTGAGGTGAGACCGGTCTGCGGGGCCGGGGAGGTGCAGGCCCTGCGGGAGGCGGCATGGCAGGTGTACGTCCATCCGGCGCTGCAGTCGTATCTGATCGACCTGGTGCAGGCGACCCGCCGGGACACCCAGCTGACCTGCGGGGTAAGCCCCAGAGGGACCCTGGCATTGTTCCGGGCGGTGCGGGCGTATGCCCTGGTGCAGGGCCGGGATTATGTGGTGCCGGAGGATATCAAGCTGCTGGCGGAGCCGGTGCTCGCCCATCGTGTCAGCATGCCCAGGATGATGGGAACCGTATCCGGCACAGAAGGAAAACGGGCTGCGATCCGCCGGCTTTTGCAGACCGTGGCCCTGCCCACCGAGGATTGGAGCCGTGGCGTATGATCCTGATCATCTTGCTGGTGACCGCCGGGCTTTTGTGGATCCTGGAGGGCAGCTTATACCGCCGCTTCTGGAAACGGGGATTGAGGGTAACGCTGTCCTTCTGTCAGAACGGCGTGACGGAAGGGGAGACGGCGGCCCTGGAGGAGACGATCGTCAACGCGGGATTTTTGCCCCTTCCGGTCCTTCATATCAAATTTCAAATGGGCCGGGAGCTGGTATTCCGGCAGATGGAGCACGCCAGGATCACGGATCAGAACTATCGGAGCGACGTGTTTTCCTGCATGCCCTGGCAGCAGATCCGGCGGCGCCTGGAGTTCACCTGCACCAAGCGGGGGTATTATCCCATCCGTCAGGCGGAGGCGGTAAGCTACGACCTGTTCTGGGGCGGCCATTTTACCGAAACCCTGCCGGTGGACACGGCCCTGTATGTGTACCCCAGGACTATCGATCCGCCCAGGCTTGCGCTGCCGCTGCGGGTCCTGACCGGGGCGGCGGCAGCCAGGCAGGCGCTGCAGCAGGATCCATTTGAACTGGCGTCCATCCGGGAATATCAGCCGGGAGACCCGTTCCGGGGCATCAACTGGAAGGCGTCCGCCCGGACCGGACAGCTGGAGTCCAATGTATTTGCTCCGGCGGCTTCGCTGCAGGTATCGTTCCTGGTAGACTGCGGCGGCAGCGGGGGCTGGGAGGATCACGGGCTGAAGGAGGAGACCCTGCGGCTCTGCGCATCCCTGGCCGGAGCCTTGATCGGGGATGGGGTGCCGGTGTCTGTGCGCACCAATGGACAGGACTGCCTTACCGGCCAGGAGAGCGTCCTGCAGGCAGGGGCCGGGAGCGGCCATGATCAGGCGGCCCTGGAACTGTTGTCCCGGATCCAGTACGAAGGAAGGAAGCTGCGCCCCATGGAGGAACTTCTGGCGGAGGAGTCCGTCCCTGTTCCCGGCGGAAACCGGGAGAGCCGGGAGACAGCCGTATATGTGCTCCTGTCCCAGGATCAGAGTCCAGGCCTGGCAAAGGCCTTTGCCGCCTTTTCCATGGCAGAACCGGGGGCCGTTTGGATCCAGCCGGTGCGGCCGGAGCGGGGATTTTCCGGGACCAGCCGGTTCGGCTGGATACGTGCCGGGGAAGCGGGACGAGGAAAGAGCGCCGGGGAAGCAGATCGGGGCAAGACTGTCGGGGGACCGGGGCGAGGGAAGATTGCCGAGGAGCCGGGGCGAGGCAGGATCGCCGGAGGACCAGAAAGTGTGGAGAACGCCGGAGATCCTGCGGGATCGGCCGTTCCCGGCTGCATCCTGCGTTGGGAGGTGCCCTATGATTATTCGTAAATTGGTGAATTACTGGGTCGGCCGCCGCCACGACGGACTCCATATGTTCTGCGGTACGGTGTGCGCGCTTCTTTACCTGGCGGGCTGGCTTGTGGAGGAGCCTGGAGGAGCCGTGTTAAAGCGGGCGGGAACGGCCGGGATGTTCGTGCTGCTGCTGGGGATCCTGCTCCATGTCAGCCTCCACGGCTTCAGCCAGTTCCTGGACCGGATGAAGGACGAGGGGCAGATCCCCAGAAAGCAGATGGAGCAGGTGGCGTCCCTGTGCCTGACCATATTTCTCCTGGCGGCGGCTGTGGGGATGGCCGGAGCCGCCTGGGGCGGCGGGCGGGCCTGGCAGACGGCTGCGGCCTGGCTGGCGGAGCATCTGGAGCCGGTGCCGGCGCCTTCCATGGAACCGGCATTTGCGGATCTGGACGCCGGACTGGAGACGGCGGGCCCCAACCCGTTTGTGGATTTGACGGAGCCGCCGCCGGAATGGGTCCAGGCAGCGGACCGGATCCTGGAGATCGTGGGAGAGATGATCTTGATCCTGATGGCCGCCGCGGCCGCGTATCAGCTGGCCCGGGGAGTATGGAAATTCCTCATCCGCCCCCGAAACTGGGATACGGATGAAAAAATCTATCTAAGGCCCGCCCTGTTTTCCGGCAGGGAGGAGCAGGCCAGGGGAGAAGGGGCGCCGGGAAAGGACGAAGACGCGCCCGGACGTTTCCGCCTGCGGCCCACGTACACCCAGCGGATCCGCCGCCAGTACCGGAAGGAGATCCGGGCAGGCTTTGCAAGGAACAGGAAAGTACCGGAAATCTGGGCCTCCCCGGAGGAGCTTGAGGATGCCGCCGGATGCCGCAGACCCGCTCTCCACGGGGCTTACGAGAAGGCGCGGTACAGTGGGAAGCCCTGTGATGAGAAGGATTGGGAGCAGGCAAGGCGGCGATAAATTTCCGCGCATCCATTGAAACCATTTGTGAACTGTGTTAAAATGGTCTTTATTCGACAAAGGAAGCGAGGAATTTCTCTTTTATGATAAGAAAAAATACCACAAGGAGAGCAGGGAACCGGCGGCTCCTGAGTCTGTGCCTGACCGGAGCGGTGCTCCTGGGAGCAGGCCTGTTAAGCGGCTGCAGCCAGGAACAGACAGCGGCGGTCCCTACGGAAACGGAGACTACAGAAGCGCCGATCATCCTGGCCGAGGAGACCATGCCTCAGACCGCGCCGGATGAGACGGTCATGGCCCTGACCCCGGACGGCGCGCTCCTGCCGTCTGTGGCGGGGGTGGATGCGGAGTATTCTGAGCCGATCCCCGATTACCTGCGGGTCGGAGCGCAGCACCCCATCGTGGCCAAGCTGCAGCAGCGGCTGATGGATCTGGGATTTATGGACCCGGATGAACCGACGGATTATTACGGAGAGGTGACCCAGAGTGCGGTCAAGGTTTATCAGCGGCAGAACGATCTGGTCCAGGACGGCGTCATCGGGCCGGATACCCTGGACGCGATCCTGTCTCCTGACGCCAAGTATTATGCGGCCCAGAACGGAGACCAGGGAAGCGACATCCAGCGGATCCAGGAACGTCTGTATCAGCTGGGCTATCTGGCAAGCGCCGATCTGGTGACCGGCAACTTCGGCGACAGTACCGAAGCCGCGGTAAAGAAGATGCAGAATGTCAACGGCTTAGAGGAAGACGGCAAGGTTGGCCGCAAGACCATGAACCTGCTCTACAGCGACGAGGTAAAGGCCAACATGCTTTCCTACGGCGAGCAGAGCGAGGTGGTGCTGCAGGCGCAGCAGCGTCTGTTCGCGCTGGGGTATATGACCTCCGAGCCAGACGGCAATTATGGGAATGACACCATCCTGGCCGTGAAGCAGTTCCAGTCCCGGAACGACCAGGTCGTAGACGGATACTTAGGACCGGACACCCGGATGGCCCTGAACAGCGATACTGCCGTGCCCAACGGCTTAAGCCTGGGTGACAGCGGCGATACCATCACAAAGGTGCAGAACATGCTGAGCAAGCTGGGGTATTTGAACTCCGGCAACGTGACCGGATACTACGGCGAGATCACGGAGAATGCGGTCAGGAGCTTCCAGCGCACCAACAACCTGGGCGTGGACGGCACCGTAGGTGCTCAGACCATGGCGAAGCTGACCAGCAGCGATGCGAAAAAGGCCCCGGCCAATACGACGACGGCCAGTCGGGGAGGCAACAGTTCCGGCGGCAGCACCGGCGGCAGTTCCGGCGGGAACAATTCCGGCGGCAGCACGCCCAAGGCCAGCAGCGGCACCCCCAGCACCGGTACGGCGACGGGAAGCGCCAGCGCGCTGATCTCCGTAGCCAGCTCCAAGCTGGGATGCCCCTATGTCTGGGGCGCCAAAGGACCGAATGCCTTTGACTGTTCCGGCTTTGTATACTGGTGCCTGAACGAGATAGGCGTCCGTCAGAGCTATCTGACCTCCTCCGGCTGGCGCAATGTTGGAAAATACCAGAAGATCACCAGCTTCTCCAACCTGCGGGCCGGCGACATCATCGTAGTAAGCGGTCATGTAGGCATCGTGGCCAACGGCGGTACGGTAATCGACGCATCCTCCAGTAACGGCAAGGTGGTACACCGTTCCTTAAGCTCCTGGTGGGCGAATAACTTTATCTGCGGATGGAGGATCTTTGGATAATGACCCTGGAGAACGAAGCGCTGCTCCTCGTCTCCCCGGATCAGGTGACCGGAGAGGAACTGGCAGACTATTACTGCCGCAATCGGGAATTCCTGCGGGAATATGAACCGGAGCGGGACGAGCTGTTTTATACGGCGGCGTTCCAGCAGAGCCTGCTGGCGCAGGAAAAGAGAGACTGGGAGCAGAAGCAGGGATTTCGCTTCTACATCCGTTTAAAAGCAGAGTCCGATCGGCTGATCGGCGTTATCGGGCTGAACCAGGTGGTGTGGGGCGCCTTTTGCTCCTGCTTCCTGGGGATGAAGCTGGATGGAGCATATGGGAGCCGGGGCTATGCCACCATGGCGGTAGGGATGGCGGTGGACTTTGCCTTTCACCGGCTGGGGCTCCACCGGATCGAAGCCAATGTCATGCCCCGCAACCAGCGTTCCCTGCGGGTGCTGGAGAAGAATGGATTTGAGAAGGAAGGCCTCTCCCGGTACTATTTAAAGATCAACGGGATCTGGGAGGACCATATCCACATGGTAAAGCTGAATTACGCGATGCATGGGGACGGCCGGAAAGAAGGGTAGGCTCCCAGGCCGCCGACGGGCAGATCGGATCAGATAGGAAAGGATAGGCAGGATCCGGCTTTGGTTCTTTCCATCATATGAGAATGAGAATAAGAGCTGTGAAAGACAGATTCTGAACGGACGAAGGCTCCGGCTTGGGAGAAATCCCCAGGCCAGAGCCGTTTCTTTTTTGATAGCTATGCGCTGTTGCCTACACCTTTACCGGGAAGCAGATCTGCACCTTGAACAGATCCCCGTCGATGATGATATCGAACGTACCCCCCTGGAGCTTGGTCAGGCTCTGGGCGATGGAGAGTCCCAGGCCGCTGCCTTCCGTGGTCCGGGAGACGTCCCCGCGGACGAACCGCTCGGTCAGCTCGGAGCCCTGGACATTTAAGGGGGACTCGGAAACATTCTTAATGGTAAAGAACACCTGGCTGTCCCTGCGGACCACCTCCGTATACACCCGGCTGTGTTCCATGGCATACTTATAGGCGTTGTTGTAAACATTTTCCAGGACCCGCCACAGGTGCCGCCCATCGGCTTCGATGAGGATGCTTTCCTGGGGGAGGGAAGCGATCAGCTCCAGATGCCGGCCGGCAAACTTCTCCTCGAATTCGCCGTTGGTCTGCCAGATCATCTCCACCAGATCCAGGGTGGTCATCTCCAGCTTGACGTTCCCGGAGCTGGCTTTGGAGGCTTCTACCAGGTCCTCCGTCAGATTTTTCAGACGCTGGGATTTCTGATCCAGCACCTTTAAGTATTCCCGGGCCTTTTCTCCCGGCAGATTCTCCCGCTTCAGCAGATCCACATAGTTGATAATGGATGTGAGGGGCGTCTTGATATCGTGGGATACGTTGGTGATCAGGTCCGCTTTCAGCCGTTCGCTGCGCACCTGTTCCTGCAGCGCCTTTTCCAGGCCGGTGCCGATCCGGTTGATCATCTGGCCCATCTGCAGTTCCTTTCCCGTCAGGCCCTGCAGATCCATCTGGTAGGAGGTGTCGCCGCCGGCGATATTCTCAATGGCGTCAGCGATCCGGTCATTTTCCTTGGAAATGGAAAAGAGCTTGTGGAATACCAGGTAATCGCCGGCCAGCAGGCCGAGGAACAAAAGCACGCCGATCACCCGGGCCGCAGGATAACTCCGAAGCTTATACATCAGGCCGACGAGGCCCATCACCAGGATCTGCGCCCCCACAAAGGTCCCGTAAGTGCAGAGCAGCCGGTAGGAGAAGGGCCTGTCAGTGAAATACAGAGAGATGTTCTCCTGCAGGTGGTGGAGCAGGCTGTTCTCCCAAAGGGTCCGGCTCTTATAGCGGCGCAGCAGGCTGAACGCGCCGATCATGCAGCAGGCGTAGATGATCACTGCCCGGAGCATGCGCTCCGCAAACTCCCAGGAATGCTCGTTCATCACCAGATGGATCAGCCGGTAGCCGATCTTTTCCCCCAGGAACAGCATGAACAGGGTGGAAATGCCGGTCAGCACGATACAGCTTTCGGTGGTGATGGTATCCCAGTTATGCAGGTACGGCCGGGTCCGGTCCAGAGTCTTATAGCCGGACATCACAGCCAGATAGCCCAGGGTGGCCGCGCAGCCCAGGATGCCCAGCACCAGAGCCGCAAAGCCTTCGGCGAACCGGTCCTGGATCTGCTGGAAAGCCGACGCCTGTTCCGCGTACACATCCCTGGCCAGGTAACTGGTGTCCACGGCGATACCCAGGAAATAGCTGTCCGCGTCCTGCAGGTTGCTGCGCTCCAGAGCGGCGGATACATTTCCCGGACTGGTATCCAGATTGGTGTCTACTAAGATCGAATCGCTGCTGAGGATGCAGTACCGCCCTAGCTCCCGCATCTGGTCCGGGGTCATACCGCCGGCGTTGGTGTACTCGGCCACGACCTCTCCGCCGTCAGCGTAGATGACGGTAAAATACAGGTTTGTAGGGCTGGAAAGGAGACGATAGGTCACCTTATAGTATTCGCTTAAACAATCCAGCACCTCTTTGGATAAGTCCAGCAGGGAGGAATAGGCGTCTCCCGGCTCTGTCAGCGTCCGGTTCGGGTCATAGGCGCGCCAGTTGACCCGTTGGTCCCGGTTGGTGGAGGCATTATCATAGAGGAAAAGGTCATTGACCACGTCAAACTGGTCGTTTAAGTAGAACCCCTGGCTGCGGGCGTACCGCAGGACCTCTTCCAGCGTGTAGATGATCTCCGGTCCATCTCCCCGGGTAACGGAGAACATCTCCCGGGACAGATCCAGGGCGCCGTCCGTCTCGAACACATCCCGGTAAGCCACGTAGTTCAGGATATGGTCTAAGTCCTCAGTAAACTGCTGGCTGAACAGGGACGACTCCTCATAATCCTGGGTCAGCACCCAGGACAGCCCGGCGCCGACCCGCCCGTTTAAGTACATCAGGCTGATGCCGGCCAGGGCCAGGGTCAGGAACACGACGTGCAGGAATACCGTAATGTTTTTCCGGATCCGCAGGGAATAATCTTTCAGCTTCATGGACGTCTCCTACTGTTTCTCGATCTTATAGCCTACGCCCCAGACCACCTTCAGATAGCGGGGCTCCCGGGGATTGATCTCGATCTTCTCCCGGATATGGCGGATGTGGACCGCCACCGTGTTGTCCGCGCCGATGGCTTCCTCATTCCAGATCTGCTCATAGATCTCGTCGATGGAAAATACCTTGCCTGCGTTCCGCACCAGGAGCAGCAGGATATTGTACTCGATAGGGGTCAGCTTGATCGGTTCGTCGTCCACCCATACTTCCTTGGTATCGTCGTTGATCAGGAGCCCGCCGCATTTGAAGATCTGGTCGCTCCCCTGCTGGGTGAGATTGCCCAGCTGGGTGTAGCGGCGGAGCTGGGACTTCACCCGGGCCACCAGCTCCAAGGGGTTAAATGGTTTTGATATGTAATCATCCGCGCCGATATTCAGCCCCAGGATCTTATCCGTATCCTCAGATTTAGCGGAAAGGATGATGATGGGGATGCTGCTGGTCTCCCGGACCTTTAACGTGGTGCGGATGCCGTCTAAGCCGGGCATCATCACATCGATGATCATCAGATCCACGCTCCTCTGGTCCAGGATCTCCAAGGCCTCATAGCCGTCGTAAGCCTTTACTACTTCAAATCCCTCGCCGGTCAGGTAAATGTCGATCGCGTCCACGATCTCTTTATCGTCATCACAAACAAGTATGCTCTGCATGGGAACCTCCTTTGTCCTTCGCTGTCAGGTATGATCGGTAAGAATTATCCTTAGTATACAACAAAAGAGGCCTTACCGCAATCGGCAAGACCTCACTTTTGATGACCTATTGGTAGTCGCAGACATCCAGCCATCTCTGAAGCAGATCTACTTCCTCAGGCCGTTTCTTTGTCAGCTGTGCGGCGGCTACCAGCGGGAGCCACTGCTGAACATATCGCTTGTCCGTTCCGGTTTTCTGGCAGAACAGATCCATGTACTTATCTGCGGTCTCCTGGTTGTCCAAGCAGAACAGCAGGTATGTACGGGCTACGTCTGCACTGGCATTGCCCTGGGTCGCATGTACCCAGTCAAGCACATACATGGTACCGTCGTCTTTCACGATGATGTTGTTGGGCTGGAAATCGCCGTGGCACAGTTTTACGTGCTTGGGCGTGCTGTCCAGCCGGGTAAGAAGGTCGTAACGGTTGACGGGGTTTAAGTCTTCCATCTCAGAAATCTGCCGCGCCATCTTGTCTTTTAACTTGTTCAGTAATGGACAGGTTTTGGAATGAATCGACAACTGTAAGTCAACCATCTGATCCAAATACTCGTCCAGCTTGTCCGGATTCTCATCCATCAGCTGTTGGAGGGTCTTTCCGTCGATGAATTCCTTGTAGATTGCCCAGCATCCGTCGCTGTCAACCTCTACCGCAAGGGTAGCCGGAATGTTGATGCCGCCGATCTCTTCGATACGGGCGCTGATAAGGGCTTCGTTCAGGACCTCTGCTTTGGGAAATCCCTTGCAGAACACCTTCACCGCCTTATCGCCATCGCGGTAGACACTTTTGGTCGCGTTCCTGGATATTAACTCTCTTGCCATACGAAACTCTCCTTCCTTTTCAAGTATTGGTGATCCAATAGGCCGTTTTCATTGTACTACAAATCCAGCCGGTTGTCACGGTTTATTATGACAAAAATTTAACAATAATTCTATTGTAATTAAGCACAATGTTGGCTGCCGCTTGGGATCGCGGCCGGAGCGTGCCGTGCGCCTTCCTGTACCTTAGAGCGGCCGCCGCAGGATAGCCAGATCAGCTGAAGCGCAGGATAGCGGTCCCGTAAGGCCCAAGGGGCAGATCGATGGAATACGGCTGTCCGTCGCACTCCTTTTTCACGGCTTTGATGGCCTTCGTCTCTGAAGGAGCGTAAGCGCCGTGTACATTATCCAGGAGCAGCGTGTAATTGCCCCGCTTCGGAACGCCTACCCGGTAGTCGGGCCGGTCCATGGGGGTGAAATTGCATACGAACAGCAGGCTCTTCTTCTTGTTGTCTGCATAGCGGACAAAGCTGAAGATGCTGCGGTCGCCGTCGTTGGCATTGATCCACTGGAAGCCGTCCCAGTCGTTGTCCGACTGATACAGGGCCGGATATTTTTTGTAAATGTGGAGCAGATCCCGCACATACTTCTGCAGATCGCTGTGCAGATCCTCCTCCGCCAGATACCAGTCCAGTCCGACCTTTTCATCCCACTCGTGGAGCTGTCCGAAATCCTGCCCCATGAACAGGAGCTTTTTGCCCGGATGGCCCATCATGAAGGTGTAGCCCACTTTTAAGTTGGCGAATTTATCCGGGAAGTAGCCCGGCATCTTATTGAGCATGGAGCACTTCAAGTGCACCACTTCATCGTGGGACAGCACCAGGATAAAGTTCTCGCTGTTAAAATAGGTCAGGCCGAAGGTCATCTTATTGTGGTTGAACTTGCGGAAATAGGGATCCAGCTTCATGTATTCCAGGAAGTCGTGCATCCAGCCCATGTTCCACTTAAAGGTAAAGCCCAGGCCGCCGTCCTTGGGATCGTGGGTGACCAGCGGCCATGCGGTGGATTCCTCCGCGATGACCATGGCGCCCTTGCCTCTGCGGTTCATAATGCTGTTCAAGTGGCGGAAGAACTCGATCGCTTCCAGGTTCTGGTTGCCGCCGTACTGGTTCGGCGCCCACTGTCCGTCCCTGCGTCCGTAGTCCAGATACAGCATGGAGGCCACGGCGTCCACCCGCAGGCCGTCCACGTGATAGCAGTCCACCCAGTACAGGGCGTTGGCGATCAGGAAGTTGGAGACCTCGTGCTTGCCGTAGTCGAACACCTTGGTGCCCCAGTCGGGATGCTCGCCCTTGCGGGGATCGGCATACTCGTAGAGGGGTTGGCCGTCAAAGTCTGCCAGTCCATGGGCGTCCCGGGGGAAATGGGCCGGAACCCAGTCCAGGATGACGCCGATGCCTTTTTTGTGTAGGGCATTGACGAAATACTGGAAATCCTCCGGAGTCCCGTAGCGGGAGGTGGGAGCGTAGTAGCCGGTGACCTGATAGCCCCAGGAACCGTCGAACGGATGCTCCGCGATGCCCATCAGCTCCACATGGGTGTAGCCCATGCTCTTCACGTAATCTGCCAGCTCTGCGGCCGCTTCCCGGTAGGTGTAGTAGCCGTTCTTCTCCTCCCGGTCCTTCTTCTTCCAGGAGCCAAGATGCACTTCATAGATGCTCATGGCTTCCTTCCGGGGATCGCAGGCCTGCCGCTTCTCCAT
>DVLJ01000136.1 GCA_018715565.1 Candidatus Ventrimonas merdavium | reverse complement strand
CTTACATAAATCTGTCTCCTGCGAAACCAGCGACTTTACGGTGGTCTGGTTGTTGTACGCATTTTTCCTACATAAAATTTTTTTGTAAAATATTCAATTTTCTATTGACTTTTTATTTGCAGGCTTTTCTTCTCTGTTGTCTGCTTTCATCCCATCGTCATCATCGCAGGCACCATGATCATGACCATGACGATCCCCAGCATCAGGAACAGCGGCAGGAGCAGCTTCGTCCCGGCTTCCTCCCCCATCCGCCGGGCCAGGTTCTTCCGCAGTTCAAAGGCATCCTCCATCTCTGTGCGCAGGATCGAGCGGAGGTTCTTTGCCCCGGCCTTCCGGTTCTGTTCCAGCAGGCTGCTCAGCTTCAGATAAGGCTGGAGCCTGCACCGGCGTCCAAATTCACGGTACGCCGCACCCTCCGGCATCCCGTTCACCAGCTGATAGTAGGTCTGCCGCATCTCTTCATAGGCCGCCCGAGGCTTTAGCCGCCCATGAGCAAGGCCTGCTTCATAATCCTTTACCGTACGTTCCCAGGCGGAGCGCACCGTCATCCCGGCGCCGATGAATACCATCAGTTTGGACACCAGCTCCGCATGGTCCAGCAGCAGCTCCTGTTCCCGCTTCTTTTCCTTCTCTCGCTCCTGCTCCCGCTCCCGGACGATCAAAAGGCCAGCCAGGGCCAGCCCCAGAAGAGGGACCGCCCGGTAATCAGCGGTCTCGGCTTCCCGGTAAGAGAGCCGCTTACCGTCCTGCTCGCCCGGCAGGGACAGAGCCGCTTCCTCCTTCTGCGCCTCGTCCTCCTGCCGGATCGTCTCCTGCAGCCGCCGGAGCCTCTGCTCCTCCTCACAGAGCTGCGGCGGGACCAAACGGACCGGCACTTCAAAGTCAGCCTGATACGCGCCAGCCGACAGCGCGGCATACAGGACCGCGTCCACCGGTTCCTCTCCTTCCATCCGGACCTTCCCCTGGGAAGATAGGGATTCCGGCTCTGACGAGTGCCATCGAAACTGGATCCCTTCCACCTGCGAGGGAAGGATCAGGTCTTTCTCCACCTCCATCAGGGATGGGTTCTCTCCCCGGATCATATCCTCGATCCCATCCATCATGGCATAAAAGCAGGCCTCCGCCTCTTCCTTCGTGTACATCCGGGGACCTACCTCCACCGAGACCGGTACTGGCTCAGCCTCCAGCCCCTCCACCAGCAGCTCATAGGTCTTTACATCCCCTCCATACCCTTCCCTGGAAAGGGCATGGACCGCCTTCCCTGCCGTTTCTCCCGTCAGTGTCAGCGCGGCGGCCAGCACAAGGCTCCCCGCACCGCACAAGACCGGCAGCAGCCAAACGGACCGCGTCCGCCCCTGCTCATTCTTTCTTTTCATCTTTTACACCCGAATATCTAAGAACTTCCCAGCCAGAGCGAGGGAGATCAGATAGGCGGCCAGGCACCCGCTCATCAGCACCCTGCCCAGGCTGGTCCCATACATCTGTCCAAAAAATCCCGGCGACGCGCCCTCCACATAGAACACGATGAGAAAGGGGATCAGGCTCATGATCTTCTGCTCAAACTGCCGGGAAGCCGTCATCGTGCGGATCTCCTCCCGCACCTGCATCTTATCCCGCAGCACCTCTGCCGTGTGGCGCATGATCCCGCTCAGGTCACCCCCGCTGCGCTTCGCCACGGAAAAGACTTCGGAAAAGTTCCGGATATCCTCCAGACCGCTCCGCTCTGCCAGATCCTCCAGCACTTCCTCTGCCGTCCGGTTCACACGCACCTGCTGCGCCATATAGGCAAACTCTCTGGGAAGGAGCCCCTCCTCTCCGTACATCATCACCAGCTCGTCCCGACTTACTGACAGCGCATTCTCAATGGCAAAGCCGGAGCTTAGGTTCCCTGCCAGGATCATCATCCCCTCCTTCATCTGAGCAGCCAGCTCCTCCAGCCGCCTCTCCTTCCTGCGCCGCCGCTCATAGATGGGGAACAGGGCGGCCGCCGGGAGCATCAGGAAAAATGCCGTCATGCTCCGGTAAAACGTATAGGATAACAGACCGCAGGCGGCGGTCCCCTTGGCCAGGGCAAGCAGCCATTCCAAAACGGACAGGCGGTATCGGTCATACCGGATAACCTGCGGCTCTAAGCTTTTCTGTCGCCTGAAGCTGCCCCACCCGGACGAGCCGCCCCTGGACCCGGCCTGTCCCCGCACCTCGCCCTTTTTCCGGACCATGTCCGGCCTTCGGACACGGGCCTCCTTCCCGTGCGGTCTTCGCCCCGGCCCCTTTTCCTGCTTCCGCACCCTGCTCTGTTCTTTCATCCTCTTCCTCCTCCACGAACCGGAACAGCGGGTTCAGGCTGATCTCTCCGTCTGTACACCGCCCCACTTCCGTGATCTCCAATACCCGGCGGCTTTTATCTCTGAGGCGTCCCAGATGTACCAGGATGTCAATGGCCGAAGCGATCTGGCTGCGCACCGCCGCCAAGGGCAGGTCCGCCCCCATCAGTGTCATCGTCTCCAGGCGGGAAAGCATGTCCCGCGGACTGTTGCCGTGTCCGGTGGACAGGCTCCCGGAGTGCCCGGTGTTCAGTGCCTGGAGCATATCCAGACACTCCTTCCCCCGCACTTCACCCACGATGATCCGGCTTGGGCGCATCCGCAGGGACGCCCGGATCAGGTCGCTGATCTCCACTGCCCCTTCTCCTTCCCCATTCGCATTCCGTGTCTCCAGTCTTACCAGATTGGGGATCTGGCGGATCTGAAGCTCCGCCGAATCCTCGATCGTGATCACCCGCTCTGTCTCCGGGATAAACGCGGACATGGCATTCAAAAATGTAGTCTTCCCCGAGCCGGTGCCGCCGCTGATAAAAATGTTGTAGCCCGCGCGCACCAGCCGTTCCAAAAAGCCGGCGGCTTCCTCCGTCAGGGATCCCGAGGCGATCAAGCGCTCCGCCGTGATCGGTTCCGGGAACTTCCGGATCGTCACCGCCGGACCGTCCAGGGCGATCGGAGGCAATACCACATGCACCCGTGCCCCGTCCTCCAGCCTGGCGTCCGCAATGGGATGGGCCACATTCACCGCCCGGTTGATCCGGCTGACGATCTGCTGGATCAGATCCTCCAGCTGCTCTGTCCCTTCAAAGCTCCCTTCCCACCGGCTCATAGAACCATGCTTCTCTACAAAGATCCGGTCCGTTCCATTGACCATGATCTCTGTCACCTCCGGGTCATCCACCAGCTCCTGGAGGATATCCAGCCTCCGGAAGCTGTCGTAAAGCCGCTTCCCCAGCATCATCCGTTCTTTTAAAGGCAGATACCGTTTTCCCGCCTCAGCCAGCAGGGCCCGGTCGATACATTCCCATAATTCTTCCTCGCTGATCTGCCTGCTCCCTTCCAGTTCCTGGCGGATCTCACCCTTCAGCCGGATCAGGAGGGCTCTCTGATCCTCTCGCTCCGTCATAAGGTCCCCTCCCATGGAGCTCTCTCCAGGCCCGTCCCCCAGAGCGGGCCATGTCCCAGATCCTGGGCAGATTCCTGGCTGGCTCCCGGCCCATACTCCTGGCTGAACCCAGCTTGGCCACGGGCAAAGTCTCCTGTCCTGCTCCACAAAAGCTGTTCCAGGTACGTCTCCCGGGTGCAGGCCATGGCTTCCTCAGGCACCTTGATCATCCGGGTCCTCTGCCACAGCCGCCCCCTGCCGGACCGCTCCAGATACTGGCGCCACGCATCCAGTTTTCCTTCGGAGATCATATCCTCCTTCACCGGCACGAAGATCCCGTCGCAGATGGCGAGCACCATCTCCGCGCCCCAGAAAAAGTTCCCCAGATCCACGACCACCGTTCCATAAGCCCCTTCTCCGGCGATCTTCTCCACCAGACCAGCCATCTCCGCCCCGGTCACCTGCTCCAGATCCTCCGGATACGCCACCGGCGGCACATAGTCCAGATCCCCCCAGCTGTACACCATGCTCCCCAGCCGCAGATGGGAATACAGCCCCTGCCGGTAATAGTACAGAAGGTCTGACAGTCCGTTCTGGAATTCTGTCCCGGTCAGCCCTGACAAACCGGAGAATTCCTCCAGCGTCAAAAACAGCGCCCGGCCTTCTCGGGCCAGCACCTGGGCCAGGGTAAACGCAAACGCGGTCTTCCCGCACCGCCCCACCGGAGAATACACACCGATCACCTGGCTGCGCTTCCCCGCGGCAGGAAAGAACGCCGCCCCCGGCTCCTGGCTCTGATAACAGGCCATCACCTCCCGGAGCACACTGTCTGACGCCTGGTACTTATACACACTGCGGCCCCCTTCCCTGGCCGCGTTCGTCTCTCCCAGCCGGATCACCTGCCCGGCCCGGATGTCTTTCAGTTCCTCTGTCTCTACTTCATCCCCCGCAAGCAAGAGCTCCACCTCCTGCTGCTCCGCAAACTGCTTCAACCGTCCGATACTGGTAAACGCCACCGCTGTAAACGGCACGGTCTCCTTCCGGTTCACAAATTCCGCAAACCGGTCCGCATAAAACGGGTCTACGTCATACACCGCCATAATCCGCTTCATCCCCAAATCCTCCAACCTTATTTCATTCTCCATCTGGATCCCTATATGCCGAAAACAAGCATGGCCGCCCAGACTCCGGCCGCCAGGCATGCCGCCAAAGGGATCTTATGGTACTGCCCATCCAGGGACAGATCTTCGTAGGCTCTCGCCTCTTTTGTACGGAATATGTGCATGAGATATGCAAAAAAATAGGTAAGACGAGCCCGCAGGCCCCTGCCGCGCCGCAGCCGGCACAGCGAATAAACAACCGCGATCATCAGTCCGAGACACACGGTACGGCATCCGTCCCCGATCCCCATCCAGCCTCCGATGACGGCCATGAACTTGCCGTCTCCCGCTCCCATCATCCGAAACCGGAACAGCACAAGGGCGGGGACCAGGAACAGGAACGCTCCCGGGAAAAACGCCGTTCCCCGGATCCAACAGCCGGCAAGCGCTCCCCAGAGCAGCCACCAGTTATAGACCTTCCCATCCCTCAGATCAGTGAAGCCGGCTCCTGCCGCGATCACGCAGAGCAGCCACCTTGACTCCCTCCAGATGTCCAGAGACACACCCCCCTTAAAGAAAAACGAATCCATTCGATAAAGCAGCCTGATAACCTATCCTACAGACAAAGGCCCCACCTCCCCATATCACGATACCAAAAACAAACAAATCCTTCTGCATGGATCCTTCTGCCGATCCGGCTGATGATCATCCGCGAAGCCGACCGGCTCCCGAACGTCATGGATCAATCAAGATAGTCCCGCCTGGAACTGGCGGTGATTGTTTCTCCATTATGCACACATTCCCAGAAAATGTCAATGGCATTTTTCTTTTTTAATTCTAAAAAATCTATAAAACCATATTGACTTTTAAAGGCAATGACTTTATGATGGATGTGACTGGAAATATTTTCTTTGTCAGTTTCTAAAAATGGAAGTTTTGTCCATTATTCAAAATTTCCAGAATAATTTTCCTATTTTTCAAACATTTTGTAGCTCTTTTTCTAAGAAGGCAAAAAGGAGGAATTGGATCTATGATGAAGTATCTGCAGAAGCTGGGGAAAGCACTCCTGCTCCCGGCCGCCTGCCTTCCTGTCTGCGGTATCCTGATGGGGAGCAGCGGCGCTGAGGGAAGCAGCGATATCGACAGCATGGCCGCCGAGATCCTGGCGGGCCTGGGAGGAAAGGACAACATCACCTCCCTGGATTACTGTATCACCCGTCTCCGTGTTGAGGTAAAGGACAGCGCTCTGACCGACGAGAGCAAGCTCCTGGCCGCAGGCGCGAACGGCGTGATCCGTTCCGGCAAGACCGGGATCCAGGTGATCATCGGGATGAAGTCCCAGTCCGTATCCGCTGCCCTGCGGAAGATGTTATAATATCTGTCTGTTCCACTCCAACGTATCAGGGACCTGACCGCCTGCGGCCAGGTCCCTTTTGTGTATTTCGCTGAATTTTTCTCTTATTTTTCGTCATTTTATCGTTGACATTGTTGCTTTTCCCGTGTTAGAATCTGCTTAGTTTAAATTTTTAAACCAAGGAGGAGCCCCAGCCATGACCGACGGAAAAGACCTGGAACAACAGTTTCTCAGCTGCATGCCCTTGTTCATCGCCCTGGGCGACGAAGTACGGCTGACCATTCTGGACGCCCTGGCCCGGGCCTTCCGGGAGGGACGGACGGATGGACTGAATGTCAACGAGATCACCCGGCAGACCAGCCTTTCCCGCCCTGCGATCTCCCATCACCTGAAGATCTTAAAGGAGTCCGGCCTCGTGGAGATCCGCCAGTCCGGCACTTCCAATTACTACCGCCCCACCCTGCTCGGCGTCACCCGCCAGCTGATGGAGCTGGGCTTCCTGGTACAGGATTTTTTCCGGGAAGAGTGAGAACGCCGCGGACCTTCGGCGGAGAAGTTTTTGACGTTCCTGTATATTTTTCCAGTTTCGGAAGATACTAGAGGTACAGCATCCTCTGAAGCTGACCGGCACCGGCCTGTACCCACAGGACCCCCTTCCGGATCCCCGGCTCCTTCAGGGGATGCTGAATATCCGACCGGGAGAGTGAAGATGAAGACGGGACGTACAAAGCGACAGCGGAGAGCCAGACGGCTGTCCCTGGAGAATCTGGAACTGAAAGCAGAGATCGACCGGACCCGCCACCGGATGGAAGCGGTCCGGAACCAGCTGGAAGAGGTGGTGGACCCCACGCTCATCGACTGCTATATCTATGAGTTAAAGGCCGTCCAGCTCCGGTATCAGTTCCTTCTGAGGCGTTTTAAACTGTTAGAAGAGGTCTGCGCCACAGAATCCATCATACCATAACAGCAGGAGGACCTGATCAAGATTATGAAAACCTGGTACGAACAAGCAGTATTCTATCACATGTATCCCCTTGGCATGACCGGGGCGCCCAGAGAGAACCTGGGAGACGCGCCCGTACAGCACCGGTTCGAGGAGCTGGACCTTTGGATCCCCCATATGAAGGACTTAGGATGCACCGCCGTATACATCGGCCCGCTGTTTGAATCCTCCTCCCACGGCTACGATACCCGGGACTACCGGCTGACAGACCGCCGCCTGGGGGACAACGAGGACTTCATCCGTTTCGTGGACCTTTGCCACCAGTCCGGCATCCGGGTCGTCGTGGACGGCGTGTTCAACCATACCGGCCGGGAATTTTTCGCTTTCCGGGATATCCAGGAGAACCGGGAACGCTCCCCTTACTGCGGCTGGTACCGGAACTTGAACTTTGGGTGGAATAGCCCGTATAACGACGGCTTCGGCTACGACGCATGGCAGGGACACTACGAGCTGCCCTGTCTGAACCTTCAGAATCCGGAGGTGCGGAATTACCTGTTTGACGTGATCCGGTTTTGGGTGGACACCTTTGATATCGACGGCATCCGTCTGGACTGCGCCAATGTCCTGGACTTCCAGTTCATGAAGGAGCTCCGGCAGGCAACCGGGCAGATGAAGCCGGACTTCTGGCTGATGGGCGAGGTAATCCACGGCGACTACAGCCGCTGGGTCAACAGCGAGATGCTCCACTCAGTGACCAATTATGAGTTACATAAGAGCCTGTATTCCGGGCTGAACGACCACAACTTTTTTGAGATCGCCCATAACGTGCGCAGGCTCCAGGCCATCGGCACCGAGCTGTACACGTTCCTGGATAACCATGACGAGAACCGCATCGCCAGCAAGCTGAAGAAAAAGGAGCACCTGCCCCTGGCCTATCTGCTCCTTTATACCCTGCCCGGCATCCCCTCCGTCTACTACGGGGGCGAGTGGGCTGTGGAGGGCATGCGGACCCGGGACAGTGATACCGCCCTGCGTCCCTGCATCACCATGGCAGAAGGCCGGAAGATGACCTGCGGGCTGACGGAGTGGCTGGCGAAACTGGCAGCCATCCACACCTCCCGGGATGCGTTCCATGCCGGACGCTACCAGGAGCTGCTTCTGACGAACCGCCAGTACGCATTTGCAAGACACGGCGAGACCTCGGTGCTCATCACTGCCGTCAACAGCGATGACAGCGAAGCCGTTCTTTCTATCCCCCTGCCGAAGGCGGCCGCGGGGGCAGCAGACCTGATGGAGGATGCCATCATCCCCGCAGAGGACGGAAGACTTACTCTTACATTACCGGGCAACACCGGCGTTGTCCTGGAGCTTACGGAGGAATAGGATTATGGCTGTGAAGGAACAAAAGAAGAAACCGGCGGGCATCGGCGTCATCACCGGGACCGACCGTTACCTGTTCGGACAGGGCACGCACTATGAGATCTACGAAAAGCTGGGCGCTCATCCCATGACGATCGGCGGCAGCGCCGGCGTATACTTTGCTGTCTGGGCCCCCCACGCGGAGTCGGTCAGCGTGGTCGGTGATTTTAACTGCTGGGATCCGGACGCATCCCCCATGGAAGTGTTGGAGACCTCCGGCATCTTCGAGTGCTTTATCCCGGGCTTAAAGCCCGGCACCCTTTATAAGTACGCCATCACCACGCAGACGGGCAAGGTCCTGTTTAAAGCGGATCCCTATGCCAGGACCAGTGAATTCCGTCCGGGCACGGCATCCATCGTTGCCGCCCCGTCCCCCGTCCGCGGGG
>DVLJ01000135.1 GCA_018715565.1 Candidatus Ventrimonas merdavium | reverse complement strand
CCTGGGCGGGGCGCTGGCCCTGTCCGGGTATCTGCTCCAGACTTATTTCCAGAATCCCATCGCCGGGCCGTTTGTGCTGGGGATCTCCTCAGGAGCCAAGCTGACGGTGGCGCTGGTGATGGTGTTCTTCCTGGGGCAGGCGGGAGGGATCAGCTCCCTTGTATTGATCCTGGCGGCCTTTGCCGGGGCGATGCTTTCTATGGGCTTTGTGCTGCTGATCTCCAGGCGGCTGCGGAGCGCGTCCCTGCTGGTGGTCAGCGGGATCATGATCGGGTATATCTGCTCTGCAGTTACGGATCTGGTGGTCACCTTTGCCGACGACGCGGACATTGTGAACCTGCATAACTGGTCCATGGGAAGCTTTTCCGGTATCTCTTGGGACAATGTGGCGGTGATGGCGGCGGTCACGGCGGTGACAGGTGTTCTGGTCTTTTTCCTGTCCAAGCCCATCGCGGCCTATCAGATGGGAGAGGCCTACGCAGAAAGCCTGGGGGTGGATGTCCGCAGGTTCCGGGCAGCCCTGGTCCTGCTTTCCAGCGTGCTTTCCGCCTGCGTGACCGCCTTTGCCGGGCCGGTCTCCTTTGTGGGGATTGCCGTACCCCAGCTGATCCAGGGCATGTTCCGGACATCCAAGCCGATGGTGGTGATCCCGGCCTGCTTTTTGGGCGGGGCGGTGTGGTGCCTGTTCTGCGACCTGCTGGCCCGGACGGTATTTGCACCTACGGAGCTTTCCATCAGCACGGTCACTGCGATCTTCGGGGTGCCGGTGGTGATCTCGGTCATGCTCCATCAGAAAAAAGAAAGGTTCCATTAAGAGAAGTTCCATTAAGAGAGGTTCCATTGTGATGCAGACCTATTTTTTTACGGCCCGGCAGATGACCGTGGGGTATGACGGCGTACCGCTGATCCGGGATATCGGAATCACACTGAAAAAGGGAGAGATCCTGACCCTGATCGGACCCAACGGGGCGGGCAAATCTACGATCTTAAAAAGCATCACCGGCCAGCTTTCTCTCCTGGGCGGAACGGTTTGGGTGGAGGATCTGCGGCTGGACCAGTGCACGGAAAAGGAGCGGGCAAAGCGGCTTTCCGTGGTGCTGACGGAGCGGCCCAGGCCAGAGCGGATGACTGCAGCCGAGGCGGTGGAGATGGGGCGCTACCCTTACACCGGGCGGCTGGGGATCCTGTCGGAGAAGGACCGGAAGATCGTCCGGGAAGCTATGGAGTTCGTCCATGTGACGGAGCTGGCGGACCGGGAATTCCTGACCCTCAGCGACGGCCAGCGGCAGCGGGTGATGCTGGCACGGGCCCTGGCCCAGGAGCCGGAGATCCTGGTGCTGGACGAGCCTACGTCGTTTCTGGATATCCGCTATAAGCTGGAATTTTTATCTCTCCTCCAGGCCATGGCCAGGGAGCGGCAGCTGACGGTGATCCTTTCCCTCCACGAGCTGGACTTGGCGGAGCGGGTGTCGGATCAGATTCTGTGCGTCAAGGGAGCGTACACGGAGCGGGTTGGAACGCCGGAGGAGGTGTTCGCTCCGGGAGCGATCCGGGAGCTGTACGGGATCACGGCGGGGAGCTTTGACGAATTTTCCGGGAGCCCGGAGCTTCCGGCGGCGAAGGGAGCGCCCCAGGTATTTGTGATCGCCGGAAATGGCACCGGCGGCCCGGTGTTCCGCAGGCTGCAGCGGGAGGGTGTCCCGTTTTCTGCGGGGATCCTGTGGGAGAACGACCGGGACGCCGCCGTGGCCCAGGCATTGGCGGGAAAGGTGTTTTTGGCGAAGGCGTTCTGCCCGGCGGACCAGGCGATGGTGGAGGCGGCCAGACTGGAGCTGGACCGGTGCGGGGCGGCGATCTGTACGCTGACTGAGTTCGGAGCGTGGAACGGCGCCTGCCGGGAACTGATGGAATATGCAAAGGCTAAGGGGATCTTAAAGGAGCTCCCCCAGCCTGGAAAGGGATAGGAACAGGATATGGCAAAAGTCATCATGGTGCAGGGAACGATGTCCAACGCGGGGAAAAGCCTGCTGTGTGCAGGGCTGTGCCGCATCTTCGCCCAGGACGGATACCGGGTGGCTCCGTTCAAATCCCAGAACATGGCCCTGAACTCCTACATTACGGAGGAGGGGCTGGAAATGGGCCGCGCCCAGGTGATGCAGGCGGAGGCCGCCCGGCAGAAGCCCCTGGTGTGCATGAACCCGATCCTGCTAAAGCCCACCACCGACATGGGCTCCCAGGTGATCGTCAACGGGGAAGTGGTAGGCAATATGCCGGCCAGGGAGTATTTTTCCTACAAAAAAAGCCTGATCCCGGAGATCCAAAAGGCGTTCCGGAAGCTGGAGGAGTTGGCGGACATCATCGTGATCGAGGGGGCTGGCAGCCCGGCGGAGATCAACCTGAAGGAAAACGACATTGTGAACATGGGACTGGCAGAGCTGGTGGACGCGCCGGTGCTCCTGACGGGAGATATCGACCGGGGCGGAGTGTTCGCCCAGCTTTTGGGGACGCTGATGCTCCTTACCGAGACGGAGCGGGCCCGGGTGAAGGGGCTGGTGATCAACAAGTTCCGGGGGGACAAGTCTATCCTGGATCCGGGGATCGCCATGCTGGAGGAGCTGGGCAAGGTCCCGGTGGCCGGGGTGGTGCCTTACATGCAGGTGGCCCTGGAGGATGAGGACAGCCTGACCGCCCGCTTTGACCGGCGAGAGCGGGGGCTGATCGACCTGGCGGTGATCCGGTATCCCAGGATTTCTAATTTTACGGATTTCGATGTGTTCGAGCAGCATCCGGAGGTGACGGTGCGGTATGTGGCTTCTCTGGCAGAGCTGGGGAACCCGGATATGGTATTCCTGCCGGGGAGCAAGAATACCATGGGGGATCTTCTGTGGCTGCGGGAGAGCGGCCTGGAGGCGGCGGTGAAAAAGCTGTCTGCGGATACGCCGGTGTTCGGGATCTGCGGGGGCTACCAGATGCTGGGAGCCCGGATCTCGGATCCTTACGGCGTGGAGGAAGGGGGAAGCCTGCGGGGAATGGAGCTGCTCCCCGTGGAAACGGTGCTGGAGCGGGAAAAGGTGCGGGAGCAGAAGGAAGCGGCGCTGCCCCGGATCCGGGGCTCCCTTGGCTGTCTTAGCGGGCGGACGGTGTCCGGGTATGAGATCCATATGGGGGAGACGGTGATGACAGAGACAGAAGGAGCAGTCACGGGCTTTGGAGCAGGGGAATGCCCCCCGCTCCTGATCTCCCGGGGCAATGTCTATGGCAGCTATCTTCACGGCATCTTTGACGCCGAAGGGATCGCCCCGGCGGTGATCGGGATGCTGGCAGAGAAAAAAGGGATCGTATGTGAGACCGGGGAAATGCGTTCTTACCAGGCGTTTAAGGAAAGTCAGTATGAGAAGCTGGCGGATACCCTGCGGGGCTGCCTGGATATGGAGCAGATCTACGGGATGCTGCGGGAAGCCCGGATTTAGAAGGAGGGAAGGATCCGATGACAAGACAGGAGCTGGAGGAACTCAGGATCGGAGCGCCGTCCAGGGCGGTCTATGATCAGGTCAAGGCCCGGTGGGACGGGATGGCAAAGCCCTTGGACGGCATGGGGCGGTTTGAGGAGCTGACGGCCCGGATGGGGGCGGTCTTTGGAACGCCGGAATTTCAGATCGGGAAAAAGGCGGTGCTGGTCCTGTGCGCGGACAATGGCATCGTAGCCGAAGGGATCAGCCAGTCCGGCCAGGAGGTGACCGCGGCGGTGGCCCGGTCCATGGGCCTGGGGGAAAGCTCCGTATGCAGGCTGGCCAAGCGGGCGGGAGCGGACGTGATCCCCGTGGATCTGGGGATCCACAGCAACGAAGCGATCCCTGGGGTCTTAGACCGGAAGATCCTGCAGGGGACCCGGGATTTCTTAAAAGAACCGGCCATGACAGAAGGAGAGACCCTGGCGGCAGTCCGCGCCGGGATGGAGCTGGCGCTGGGCTGTAAGGAGCGGGGCTATCAGCTGCTGGCCGTAGGGGAGATGGGCATTGGGAACACCACCACCAGCAGCGCGGTGGCCGCGGCCCTGACCGGCTGCCCGGTGGAAGCGATCACCGGCCGTGGGGCGGGCTTAGACGACGCCGGTCTGCGCCGGAAACGGCAGGTGATCAGCCAGGCGCTGGAGCAGTATGGGCTGGGCCCGGAGGATCCGCTGCGGGTGCTCTCCACTGTTGGCGGCCTGGATCTTGCAGGCATGGTTGGCATCTATCTGGGAGGGGCGCTGGCCCGCATTCCCGTGGTGCTGGACGGCGTGATCAGCGTGGCGGCGGCCCTGGCGGCGGAGAAGCTGAAGCCGGGGGTGCGGGAGTACCTGATCCCCTCCCATAAGAGCAAGGAGCCGGCAGCCGGGCGTCTGCTTAAAGAGCTGGGCCTGGAGCCGGTCCTGGACGCAGGGATGGCCCTGGGGGAGGGGACGGGAGCGGTGATGATGTTCGCCCTCTTAGACCTGGCCATGGCGCTGTATCAGAATCAGACGCTGTTCGCCGACATGGAACTGGAGCCGTACGTCCGGTTTGAGACAGGGGAGAAAGAGGATTGAGGCAAGGATATGATGACACTGATCATTGGCGGCAGCGGCAGCGGAAAGTCTGCATTTGCGGAGCAGCTGCTGTGCAGCCGCGCAGAGAATGGAAGGAAATACTATCTGGCAACCATGCAGGTCTATGATGAGGAAGGCAGGCAGAAGGTGGAGCGCCATCGGAGCCTGCGTCAGGGAAAAGGATTCCGGACAGTAGAATGTCCGGCGGGGATCGGACAGATCCTGCCGCTGCTGGCTGGAGAAGGGCCAGGCGACGCCTGTGTTCTGCTGGAATGTATGTCGAACCTGACTGCCAATGAGATGTTCGGCCCACGCCAGAAAACGGCGGAGGAGACGGCGGAAACGATCCTGGCGGGGATCGAAGCGGTCCGTGCAGGGGTCCGCCATCTGGTGATCGTCAGCAACAACGTGTTTGAGGACGGGGAAGCATATGATCCAGGGACCCAGGAATACCTAAAGGCCCTGGCCCTTGTCAACCGGCGGCTGGCCGGGGCGGCGGAAGAAGTGATCGAGGTGGTGGCCGGGCTGCCTGCAGTCATAAAACATCCGCATAAAACGTCCGGTTTGAACCTGGTCTGAGGAAACGAAAAGAAAGGAAGCGTTCAGTTATGAAATGGGTACGTTCCTGCGGGATCGCATTTTCGATGTATTCCAGGATCCCGATGCCGCAGTTTGATTGGCGGGAGGAGGACCAGCGGCTGGTCCTGTGCTTTTTCCCGTGGGTGGGGGCGGTCATCGGTCTGGGGCTGATGCTCTGGAGATGGATCTGCCTGCGGCTGGGGATCGGCTTCCTGGCCTATCTGCTGGCGGGAACGGCCCTTCCGGTCCTGGTGACCGGCGGGTTCCATGTGGACGGCTTCCTGGATACCATGGATGCGCTCCATTCCTACCAGAGCAGGGAGCGGAAGCTGGAGATCTTAAAGGATTCTCATATCGGGGCGTTTTCTGTGATCATGCTCCTGGTTTATTATCTGCTCTATCTGGCTGGATTTTCTGAGATCCGGGATTTCAGGAGCACAGCGGTCATGGCCCTGGGCTTTGTGATCTCCCGGTGCTTAAGCGGCATCGGAGTGATGACGATCCCCAATGCCAGAGGCGGAGGCATGCTCTGGGCCATGTCCAGCCATGCAGAAAAACAGACGGTGCTGGCGGCGCTGTATGTCCAGTTTGGGCTGGCGGGAGCGGCCATGCTTGCCTGCGGGAGCGGCGCAGGTGTACTGGCTCTGGCGGCGGCGGTGGGAAGCTTTGTCTTTTACCGGCGGCGGTGTGAGCGGGAATTTGGCGGGATCACAGGGGATACGGCAGGCTATTTTGTCCTGCTCTGCGAGCTGGCGGTGACGATCGCCGCGGCGATAGGAGGGAGATTTTAATGGAGCTTTATATCGGCGGACGGGGGCAGGGAAAGTTTGACTATGCGCGGGAGCTGCACCCGGATGAGCGCTGGAATGTTCTGGATGGGGAAACGGTCTCCCTGGATCTGACCTTTGGGAAAATGCCGGGGGAGCGGGCGGTGATCGACCATCTGCATCTGTGGGTGAAGCGGTGCCTGCAGCAGGGGGCGGAGCCGGAAGATGCGCTGGAGGGATTTCTGGAGTGGGAGCCGGACTGCATCCTGATCTGCGGCGAGGTGGGAAATGGGATCGTGCCCATGGACCCGCTGGAGCGGGCGTACCGGGAGCGGGTGGGCCGGATCCAGATCCGCCTGGCGGCCAGGGCGGACCGGGTGGAGCGGGTGTTCTGCGGCATCGGCCAGCGGCTGAAATAGGGAACAGCAAGGGACAATAAGGAACAAGGATGGAAGGAACGGCGGTTATGATCACATGGCACATGGGTGCATTTGCGGCGGGCTTTTTGTTGGATCTGCTGCTGGGGGATCCGTACTGGATGCCTCATCCGGTCCGGCTGATCGGGAGGCTGATCGGCGGGCTGGAACGGCTGCTGTACCCGGATGAGCGGTGGGAATCTGCGGAGGCAGGAAGGCAAGGCATGGGATCGCGGAAACCGGGCGAGCCGGAGCCAGAACTGGGATCGCGGAAACAGGGCGGGCCGGAGCCAGAGTTGGAAGCGCAGAGGCTGGGCGGGCCAGAGTCGGGCTCGCGGGAACCGGACAGGCAGAGACCGGACGGGCCAGAGCCAGGAGCGTGGGAGCGCAGCCTGCGGCGGCGGGGAACGGCGCTGGCCGCTTTCGTGGTGCTGGCGGCGGCTGCGGTTTCCGGGACGGTCCTTCTGGCCGCCTATCAGGCGGCTCCTGCTCTGGGCGCGGCGGTGGAGGCGTGGATGACGTATCAGATCCTGGCGCTGAAATGCCTAAAGACCGAGAGTGGGAAGGTGTATGACCGTCTGGTCCGCGGGACCCTTGCGGAGGCCCGGCAGGCGGTCTCCATGATCGTGGGCCGGGATACGGAATGCCTGGACGAGGCGGGAGTGATCCGGGCGGCGGTGGAGACGGTGGCGGAAAATACCTCCGACGGAGTGATCGCCCCCATGCTCTGCCTGGCCCTGGGCGGCCCGGTGCTGGGATTTGCCTACAAAGCTGTCAATACCATGGACTCTATGATCGGCTATAAGAACGAACGCTATCTGGACTTTGGCCGGACGGCGGCCAGGATGGACGACGCGGTCAACTGGATCCCGGCCCGGCTCAGCGCCCTGCTGATGACGGCGGCGGCGTATCTGCTGGGCAGGGAGTTTGACGGAAGGAATGCCTGGCGCATCTGGCGCCGGGACCGCCGCAATCACGCCAGCCCCAATTCCGCCCAGACCGAGGCTGTCTGCGCCGGAGCCCTGGGGATCCGTCTGGCGGGAGACGCCAGCTATTTCGGCAAGGTGGTGAAAAAGCCCACTATCGGAGACGACGGCCGGCCGGTGGAGGCAGAGGATATCCGGCGGGCCCACCGGCTTTTATATGGCACAGCCTGGCTGTGCCTGGGGTTGTGCCTGGCGGCGCTGTATCTTGCGGCACATCTGGCATAGCATCTGATGGCGCACGTGGCATAGCATCTGATGGCGCATCTGGCACGGCACCTGACAGCGCATCTGGCGGCGGGGATGTTACGGCGCTGCCGGGGAGGGGCGTTTTCTGTAAAAAACAGAAGGCCGGGGCCGCCGGAGGAACACGGGCATAGGAACACGCCGGAGAGATACGGGCAAAAGGATACGAGCAAAGGAACACAGAAGGAGGCACACATGCACGGAGGCGATATCTACCGCAATCAGGTAACCTTGGATTTTTCCGTGAATATCAATCCACTGGGGATGCCGGAGTCTGTAAGGCAGGCGCTTCGGGATGCGGTGGAGGACTGCACCTGCTACCCGGACGAGCGGCAGGAGGCCCTGCGGGCTGCCATCGGGGCCTGGGAGGGAGTCCCCTCAGACTGGGTCCTGTGCGGGAACGGGGCTTCCGAACTCTTTCCCGCCATTGTCCGGGGGCTGCGGCCCAAACGGATCCTGATCCCGGTGCCGTCGTTTTTGGGCTATGAAAAGGCGGCAAAGGCCTGGGACGCGGACCTGCGGTTTTATGAGATGAAGGCGGAGAAGGGCTTCCGTTTGGATGAAGGGATCCTCCCGCTGCTGACGAAGGACCTTTCTCTGGTATTTCTGGCAAATCCCAACAATCCGGTGGGCAACCGGATCGCCCCGGATCTGCTGGAGCAGGTGCTGGTGCGGTGCAGGGAACAGGGGATCGCGGTGATCCTGGACGAATGCTTCCTGGGACTGACGGAGCAGGACGGGAGCCGGTCCTATTTTCCACGGCTAGAAGAATTTCCGAGGCTGTTCGTGGTAAGTGCGTTTACCAAGCTGTTTGCCATCCCCGGCGTGCGGCTGGGCTATCTGGGCTGCGGGGATCCGCAGCTGCGGGACATCGTGGAGGCCCAGCTTCCCGAATGGAACCTGTCAGTCTTTGCCCAGCGGGCAGGAGCGGCGGCTGTGGGGGAGCGGGGATACTGCCGCAGGAGCAGGAGCCTGATCGCGCAGGAGCGGGCGTATCTGGCGGAGGGCCTTGGGCGGCTGGGGATCCAGGTATATCCGTCGGAGACCAATTTCCTGCTTTTTTATACGGAAGTGCCGCTGGCAAAGGAATTGCTGGAGCGGGGGATCCTGATCCGGGACTGTGAAAATTTCCGGGGGCTTAAGAAAGGGTATTACCGGGCGGCCATCCGGCAGAGAGCGGAACAGGACCGGCTGCTGGCGGAGATAGGAGCGATCATATGCAGATAACCTACTATAAACCGAATGAGATTGAAGGGGAGAGCTTTGCCATCATCGGCGGGGAGCTGGCGGAGCGGGGGATCGTCCTCCCGAAGGACCAGGAGCCGGTGACCAAGCGGGTCATCCACACCACCGCCGATTTTGAATATGTGGATACCCTGACGTTTTCGCCAAATGCGGTGGAGACGGCAAAGCAGCTGATCCTCCAGGGGGCGGATATCGTGACTGACACGAACATGGCCCTGGCAGGGATCAATAAGACGGCTCTGGCCCGTCACGGCGGAACGGCCCACTGCTTCATGGCGGAGCCGGAGGTAGCCAGGATCGCCGGGGAGCGGCAGACGACCCGGGCGGCAGTCAGCATGGAATTTGCGGCAAGGCTTCCCAAGCCGGTGATCTTTGCGGTGGGGAACGCCCCTACGGCCCTGATCCGTCTCTATGAGATGATCCGGGAGGGGACCTACCGTCCTGCATTTATCATCGGCGTTCCCGTCGGCTTTGTCAACGTGGAAGCGGCCAAGGAACTGATCCTGGAAACGGACGTGCCCCACATCGTGAACCGGGGCAGAAAAGGCGGGAGCAACGTGGCGGCGGCCATCTGCAACGCGATCTTGTACGAGCTGGGGAGATGACGATGGGAACAATGCTGCGAAAAGGATTTACCACGGGAAGCTGTGCGGCGGCGGCCTCCAAGGCGGCGGCCTACATGCTCCTGACGGGCCGGGAAAAGACGGAGATCATGATCCAGACCCCGAAAGGCATCCCGTATCACGCTAAGATCCTGGACATCCAGCGGTCCGGTCAAATCGTGTCCTGCGCAGTGGAAAAGGACGGAGGAGACGACCCGGATGTGACCACGGGAGCGTATGTGTATGCGGCGGTATCCATGACCGGGCAGGAGGAAGAAGCGGGGGGAAATGGACCTGTCCCCGGTCCTTCCGTCCGCATCCGCATTGACGGCGGGCCAGGCGTAGGCCGGGTCACCAGGCCGGGACTGGACCAGCCGGTGGGCTGCGCGGCCATCAACCGGGTGCCTCGGGAAATGATCCTCCGGGAGGTGTCGGAGGTCTGCCAGACCCTGGATTTCCACGGGGATCTGGAAATCGTCATCTCAGTGCCCGGCGGGGAGGAGCTGGCAAAGAAAACCTTCAATCCCAGGCTGGGCATTGAAGGGGGGATCTCCATCCTGGGCACCACGGGGATCGTGGAGCCCATGAGCGAGCGGGCGCTGCTGGATACCATCCAGGTGGAGCTAAGGCAGCGGCGGGCCATGGGAGCGGAGATCGCGGTCATTTCCCCGGGGAATTACGGGCTGGATTTTATGGAGCAGGCGTTCGGCTATGACCTGGACCGCAGCGTGAAATGCAGCAATTTTATCGGCGATACCCTGGATATGGCGGCGGAGCTGGGATTTTCCAGCCTCCTTTTGACCGGGCATATCGGAAAGCTGATCAAGGTGTCCGGCGGGATCATGAATACCCACTCTAAGGAAGGAGACTGCCGGATGGAGCTTTTGGGGGCCGCTGCCCTGCTGGAAGGGGTGGGGGCCGGGCCGGTACGCCGGATCCTGGAATGCCGGACTACGGAGGAAGCTCTTGCCATTTTAAAGGAAACAGAACGGTTCCAGCCGGTGATGGACCGGGTGATGGAGCGGACCTGTTTTTATCTGGAGCGGAGAGCCGCCGGAAGGCTGCGGACAGAGTGCATCATGTATGCCAAGGAGTACGGGCAGCTGGCGGCAAGCGCTGGGGCCTATGGGCTGCTGCGGCAGGCGATGGAGGAGGAGCCGTAAGGAAATGGGGAAGGCGGAGCAGGAATGTCTGGCCGGGATAGCAGCAGAAGAAACAACAGCAGGAGAAACAACAACAGGAGGAATAGCATGGTTTATTTTGTAGGAGCAGGGACTGGCGCGCCGGATCTGATCACGGTGCGGGGAATGCGGCTTTTGGAACAGGCGGACGTGGTCATTTATGCCGGCTCTCTGGTCAACCCTGAGCTGCTTTCCTATGCCGGCGGGGATTGTACGGTCTATAACAGCGCGGAAATGACCCTGGAGGAGGTGATCGCCGTGATGGAGCAGGCAGAGCATGCCGGAAAGACCACGGTGCGCCTCCACACCGGGGATCCCAGCGTTTACGGGGCGGTGCGGGAGCAGATGGACCTTCTGGACCAGCTGGGCATCGCCTACGAAAGCTGCCCCGGGGTCACAGCCTGTTTTGGGGCGGCGGCTTCCCTGGATCTGGAGTACACCCTGCCCGGCATTTCCCAGTCCCTCATCATCACCCGGATGGAGGGGAGGACGAAGGTGCCGGAGCGGGAACGCATCGAGGCGCTGGCGGCCCATCAGGCGTCCATGGCAGTCTATCTGAGCGCCGGGATGCTTCAGGAGCTGGCTGAACGGCTGATGGCGGGCGGGTATCCGGCGGATACCCCGGCGGCAGTGGTGTACAAGGCCACCTGGCCGGAGGAGAAGGTCTGTCTCTGCACGGTGGCAGAGCTGGCGCAGGAGGCCCGCGCCCACGGGATCAGCAAGACCGCCGTGGTGCTGGTGGGGGAGGCCATCGCTCACCGGGGATACGAACGTTCCCGGCTGTATGACCCGGATTTTGAGACCGGGTTCCGGAAGCGGAAACCCCAGGGGGAGACTGAGGGACGGGGGCAGGAAGCCGCCCAGACAGCTTCCTCGGAGAACGGGAGGGGAGCATGAGGATCCGTGTGATCAGTTTTACGAATCAGGGAGAACAGCTGGCATCCCGGATCCGGGAATGCCTTCCGGAGGAGCCGGTGACGCTGCATCGGAAGCCGGAGCAGGGAGTGGCCGCGTGGGCCGGAGAACAGTTCCGGGACCACTGTGCCCTCATCTTTGTAGGGGCCTGCGGGATCGCGGTGCGGGCGGTGGCTCCCTGGGTGAAGGACAAGCTCTCCGACAGCCCGGTCCTGGTGGTGGATGAAGAAGGACGCTATGTGATCCCGCTGCTGTCCGGCCATGTGGGCGGGGCCAATGAGCTGGCCCGGCTCCTGGCCAGCCGCCTGGGGGCGGTCCCGGTGGTGACGACGGCTACGGATATCCGCGGGAAGTTTGCTGTGGATGTGTTTGCCCAGAAGAACGGCCTGCGGATCGTGGACCGGGAGGGCATTGTCCAGGTCTCCTCCAAGGTCCTGCGGGGAGAGACCATCATCGTGGCGGCGGAGCTTCCGGAGGGCACAGACAGGCGGCCGTCAGAGGATCAGGGCCTGTCCGCATCCCAGCCATCAGAGGATCAGCGCCTGCCTGCATCCCGGCCGTCAGAGGATCAGCGCCTGTCTGCAGCCCAGCCTCCGGAGGGGATACGTCTGGTCTGGCTCCGGCCCGGCCAGCTCCTGGAGGAGAAAGCGGACGTGCTGATCTCGGAGCGGGCGGATATGCCGGAACAGGCGGACCGGGCGGTCCTGCGCCTAAAACCCAGGGACTATGTTCTGGGTATCGGATGCAGGAAGGGAAAGACCGAGGCGGAGATCAGCGCCCTGGCAGAGGCCGGTCTGGCGCGGCTGGGGATCTCCTGGGATGATGTGGCCGCCGTGGCCTCCATTGACCGGAAACAGGACGAGCCGGGGCTCTGCAGCCTGACCAGAGCGCGCCGGATCCCGTTTGTGACCTTTTCGGAGGAGCAGCTCCAGGCGGTGGAAGGAGTCTTTCACGGCTCCCCCTTTGTCGCGCAGACCGTAGGCGTGGACAATGTCTGCGAGCGGGCGGCCCTGGCAGCCTGTGGGCACGGCGGAGTGCTGGTATTGGAAAAGCAGGCGGAAAACGGAGTGACCCTGGCCGTGGCAAAACGGCCCAGGCAGATCAGATGGGAGTGGTGAGAGCATGAAGAGACCATGCGTTTATGTAGTGGGCATAGGCCCTGGAGAGGAAGCGATGATGACCGGACAGGCAGTCCGCACGCTGGAGGAAAGCGATGTGATCGTGGGATATCCGGTGTATCTGGACCTGCTGGGAGAGCGGTTCCGGGAAAAGGAGCGGCTGTCCACGCCAATGCGGCAGGAGGTGGAGCGGTGCCGGATGGCCTATGAAAAGGCCATGGAGGGAAAGACCGTGTCCCTCATCTGCAGCGGGGACGCGGGAGTCTACGGGCTTGCCTCCCTGATGTATGAGCTGTCCCCGGAATACCCTGGCTGTGAGCTGGTCATCGTCCCGGGGATCACGGCGGCGAACAGCGGCGCAGCCCTTCTGGGAGCGCCGCTAAACCACGATTACTGTGTGATCAGCTTAAGCGACCTGCTGACGCCCTGGGAGCAGATCCGCAGGCGGCTGCTGGCGGCGGTGGACGGGGATTTTGCCATTGCCCTCTATAATCCTTCCAGCCGCAAGCGGGCGGACTATCTTCAGAAGGCCTGCGACATCCTGCTGGAGCGGGCGGAGGGAGAGCGGGCCTGCGGCTATGTGGAAAATATCGGCCGGGAGGGCACGCGGGTGACGGTATGTACCTTAAAGGAGCTGCGGGAGCGGCAGGTCAATATGTTTACCACAGTCTTTATCGGCAATTCCCAGTCTGTACTGCAGGATGGGAAGCTGGTGACCAAGCGGGGATATCGATTATGAAACGGATCTTAGTATTTTCCGGGACCACAGAAGGGCGGACGCTGGCGGAGACCCTGTCCCGGGCAGGCATTCCGGCGGTGGTCTGCGTAGCTACCGAGTATGGAAGCCAGGTGATGTCTCCCCTTCCAGGGATTGATCTCCGCCAGGGACGGATGGGGCAGGAGGAAATGGAGCAGTTTATCGGACAGGAGGGATTCCTGGCAGTGGTAGACGCCACTCATCCCTTTGCGGTGGAGGTGTCCCAGAATATCCGGCAGAGTGCCGAACATCAGGGAGTCCCCTTTCTGCGCCTTCAGCGGAGGACAGGCGGGATGCTGGGGCAGCCGGGAGGACAGGGAGGACAGGGAGCCCCAGGGGCATCAGACCCAGGGGCATCGGAGAACAGGGGGGATATCTGTTTAAGAAATCTGGAAAGGCCGGGATCTGAGACGGCAGCTGGATGGTTTGCAGATCACGACGCCTGCGCGGCGGCGCTGCTGCATACCACGGGACCGGTCCTTCTGACCACCGGGAGCAAAGCGTTAGCGGCGTACTGCCGCCATCCGGAGCTGCGGGAGCGGCTGTATGTCCGGGTGCTGCCCAGCGAGGAAAGCCTGGCCACATGCCGGGAAGCCGGACTGAAAGGCAGGCAGGTGATCGCTATCCAGGGTCCCTGCTCGGAGGAACTGAACCTGGCGCTTATGCGGCAATTTCAGATCCGCCATCTGGTCACCAAGGAGAGCGGAACGGCAGGGGGATTTCCGGAAAAGGTCTCTGCGGCGGAGAAGCTGGGGGCGGCCCTGTATGTGATCGGAAATCCAGAGCAGCAGGACGGTCTGTCCTATGACCAGGTGTGCCGCCGTCTGGAGGAGCTGACGGGGAGCCGCCTTGGCGGAGAGGACAGCCTTTCCATCGCCCTGATCGGAATCGGCATGGGAAGCCGGGATACCCTGACGGCAGGGGCCCTGGAGGCGGCTGCGGAGGCAGATGTGATCTTCGGCGCTAAGCGGATGTTGGAGTGCGCCCGGAGCTGGACCGGACAGGTGAGAGCGGCTGAGTCCGGAGACCGCACCTTCCGGCAGGAATACGCCTGCTACCGCCCCCAGGAGATCCTTCCGATACTGGAGGCGCTCCCGGCGGGAAGACCATGGAAGGCGGCGGTGCTGTTCTCCGGCGACCCCGGATTTTACAGCGGCTGCCAGAGCCTGTATCAGGCGCTGCAGTCCTGGAAAGAGAAAGCAGGACGACATATCGACCTAAAGATCCATCCGGGAATCTCCTCTGTGACCTATCTGGCGGCGGCCTGGGGGATGAGTTGGGAGGACGGGACGATCCTCAGCATCCACGGGAAGGGCGGCCGCACCAATTGGGAGCCGGAGGTGACGGAGGCAGTCCGGCACGGGCGCAAGGTCTTTTTGCTGGTCTCCGGCCCAGGGGACGTACAGGCCGTGGGCCATGTCCTGCTGGAAAATGGCCTGGCGGACTGTCAGGTGGTGGTGGGCTATCAGCTGTCCTATCCCGATGAGTCGGTGCGGCTGTGCACCCCTCATCAGTGTGCGGAGATAACCGCAGAGGGGCTTTACCTCCTGGCCGTGCTGCGGGAGCAGGCAGAGCCGCGGACGCTGGCGCCGGATAAGGCGGACGGAGCCTTCATCCGGGGAAAGGTGCCCATGACCAAGGAGGAGATCCGGGAGCTGGCAGTCTGCAAGCTGGGCCTGACCGAGGACGCGGTGGTCTACGACGTGGGCAGCGGGACTGGGTCTGTGGCGGCAGAGATCGCCGCCCGGTCCGGTAAGCTCCGGGTCTATGCGATCGAGCAGAAGGAGGAGGGGACGGAGCTGATCCGCAGCAACCGGGAACGGCTCGCCCTTCCCAACATCGCCGTGATCCAGGGCACGGCCCCTGACTGCTTCCAGGATCTTCCCGCCCCCACCCATGCCTTTATCGGAGGGAGCGGCGGGCGGCTAAGAGAGATCCTGGCCGCCCTGCGGGAGAAAAATCCGGCGGTCTGCGTGGTCATCACCGCGATCAGCCTGGAGACCGTGGGAGAGCTGACAGCGATCCTTCAGGAGGTCCGGAGGGAGACCCCGGAGGCAGACCAGGAGCTGATCCAGGTGCAGGTAAGCCGGGCAAAGCAGGCTGGACCATATCATCTGATGCAGGCGGAAAATCCGATTTACCTGTGCAGGATCCGGTATCCGGGAGAAAAGGGAGGAGCGTGAGCCTATGGACGGAAAGCGCGGGGGAAGGATCCCCGGCATCATGATCGGAGCGGTAAAAAGCGGGAGCGGGAAAACGATGATCACCTGCGCCCTGCTGGAGGCCTTAAAGGAGCGGGGACTCCGGCCAAGGGCCTTTAAATGTGGGCCGGATTATATCGATCCCATGTTCCACCGCACCGTGCTGGAGCTGCCCTCCCGGAACCTAGACGGCTTTTTCTCCGGGCCGGAGGACCTGCGCCGTCTGTACGCCGATGGGATGGCCGGAGGCGGCGTGGCCGTGGTGGAGGCCGCTATGGGGATTTACGACGGCCTGGGCGGGATACGGGAGGAGGGCAGCGCCTATGATACGGCCTGCGCCCTGGACTTACCGGTCCTGCTGGTGGTGGATGCCCACGGCATGGGTCGATCCCTGCTCCCTCTCCTGGCAGGATTCCTCCAGTATGACCGGGAAAAACGGATCGCCGGGGTGATGCTCAATCAGATCTCCGGCGCCTTTTTCCAGAGGGTGAAGCCGGTGATCCAGGAGGAGCTGGGAGTCCCGGTGCTGGGCTTTCTGCCCAGGCTCCCCGCTCTTTCTTTAGAAAGCCGCCATCTGGGCTTAAAGCTGCCGGAGGAGATCCAGGATATGCGGGAGCGGATCCGGAAGGCGGCCCGGGAGCTGGAGCAAGGGACAGAGATGGAACGGGTGCTGGAGATCGCGGGTGTGAGAGACGGATATCCAGCCGGGAGCATGACCGCTGGAGGAAATCCAGGATGTGTGGGAGCGGACCTGAGCGGGGCAGAGGCTTCCGGCAGGGCAGAGTCTGCCCCCGCTCCTGGCCGTACTCCGGCACACTGGGGCAGCTCCGCTGCGTCCGGCGCTCCCGCCGCTCCCAGCGCTCCTGTCCCAGCCCTCAGCCCGGTGCGCATCGGCGTGGCCCGGGACGAGGCCTTCTGCTTTTACTATGAGGAGAACCTGCGTCTGCTGGAGGGACTGGGGGCTGAGCTGGTCCCCTTTTCTCCGCTGCATGATCCGCGTCTGCCGGAAGGGCTGCACGGCCTGATCCTGGGAGGAGGATATCCGGAACTGTACGCTGCCCAGCTGGAAGAAAACGCATCCATGCGGGAGTCCGTGCGGGCGGCGATCGCCGGAGGGATCCCCTCTCTGGCGGAGTGCGGGGGATTTTTGTACCTCCATCAGACTCTGCGGGACGAGACCGGAGCCGCCCATGCCATGTGCGGCGTGCTCCCGGGAAGCTGCTTCTATACGGGGAAATTGGTCCGTTTTGGGTATCTTTCCCTGGAGGCGGCGGAAGGGCAAAAACATGCCGCCGGGCTGCTGCGGCCCGGCGGCCAGGTAAAAGGCCATGAATTCCACTATTACGACAGCCAGGACAACGGCCGGGACTGTATCGCCAGGAAACCGGTGTCAGGACAGAGCTGGGCGTGCGTTCACAGCGGCCCTCATTTCTTCTGGGGCTTTCCCCATCTCTACTATCCGTCCTGCCCGGAATTTGCAGAGCGGTTCGTGGAAGCGGGACGGCGGTATGGAACCCGCATGGGGACTATGCGCTGATGGCATTTCCCGTGTAGAGCTGATAGTATCGGCCCTTCTCTGCCAGCAGCTGCTCATGGGTGCCCCGCTCGATGATCCGTCCCTGCTCCAATACCATGATGCAGTCTGCGTTTTTCACCGTAGACAGGCGGTGGGCGATGACGAAGGTGGTGCGTCCCGCCATGAGGCTGTCCATGCCCTGCTGGACGAGGGCCTCCGTCCGGGTGTCGATGGAGGA
>DVLJ01000134.1 GCA_018715565.1 Candidatus Ventrimonas merdavium | reverse complement strand
GCCTCATGAGAGCATGGGCGTGATCGCCGGAATGGCCATCACCCTGGGCATCAGCGCCTGCGTATTCAGTATGCGTGCGATCTTCTTCGCTCCGATGGATGAGGTACAGGTCCCCCGGGAGATCACCGGTGCGGCCATGTCCATGGGCTCCTTTATCGGCTACCTGCCCGGCGCCTTTATGTACGCGATCTACGGAGCGATCCTGGACAACACGGACGGGCTTTCCGGCTACCGCATCGTATTCCTTATGATGGCCGTCTTTGCCGTGCTCGGGATCTTCCTCAGCACCTATATTGTCAAGCACCTGCTGAAGCCCGCCGCGGCTGCCGCAGAGTAACCTTGCCTGGAAAGGAGATCTGTTCCCATGAATGTATTTGATGTGATCGGGCCGATCATGATCGGCCCCTCCAGCTCCCACACGGCAGGCGCCGTAAAGCTGGGGAATATCGCCCTCAGTATCCTGGGAGAACGGTGCGTGAAGGCTGATATCCTGTTAAGCGGCTCCTTTGCCTCTACCTATAAGGGGCATGGGACCGACAAAGCGCTCCTGTCCGGGATCATGGGACTCTCCAGCGACGACGAGCGCATCCGCAGCGCCTGGGCCCTAGCCAGGGAACGCGGGCTTTGCTGCCAGTTCCATCCCGGCTCCATCCCCGGAGCCCATCCCAACACCGCCCGCCTCACCCTGGAGGGTGAGACGGGGAAGACCTGCGAGGTAGAAGGCGCTTCCATCGGAGGCGGGAGCATCCTGATCCACCGGGTAGACGGTCTGGCGGTCAACTTTACCGGCCAGGCCCATACCCTCCTCATCCGGCACCAGGACGAGCCGGGAGCCATCGCCGCCGTGACCAATCTGATGGCAGATCACGGCATCAACATCGGCAATTTCAGCCTGACCCGTTCCAAAAAAGGCGGGGAAGCCGTGATGATGGTAGAGGTAGACAGCGAACCCGACCAGGACTTAAATGAGCGGATCCGCCGTCTTCCCGGGATCATGGAGCTGATCTTTATCAAACGTTAAAGGAGTATGCAAGATGAACTACCATTCCATCCAGGAGCTGATCGACGCAGCTGAAAAAGAAAAGACCTCCATCTCTGAGATCGTGATCCGCGATCAGATGGAGGAATTAGAATGCAGCCGTGAGGCATTGCTGCAGAGAATGGAGAAGCGTTTTTCCGTTATGCAGGATTCGGTAAAGGCCGGCATGGCCCCCGATCTTCGCTCCACCTCCGGTCTTACCGGCGGCGAAGCCTCTAAGATGAAGGCTTATGCAGAGAAAGGCGGGATCTTAGGGCCGTTCTTCAACCATGCGGTCGCCAGGGCCGTGGCGGTCAGTGAGTACAACGCCGCCATGGGCCGGATCGTTGCCGCGCCCACAGCCGGGAGCTGCGGCATCCTCCCCGGCGTGCTGGTGAGCATGCTGGAGGAAGGGAAGGCGTCCCGGGAGGCCTGCGTAAAGTCCATCTTTACCTCTGCCGGCATCGGGATCATCATCGCAGAAAAAGCCAGTCTGGCAGGCGCACAGGGCGGCTGTCAGGCCGAGTGCGGCTCTGCCTGCGGGATGGCGGCCGCAGCTCTGACCGAGCTGTGCGGCGGCACGCCCGCCCAGGCCGGTCACGCCTGCGCGATCGCCCTTCAGGCTCAGCTGGGCCTGGTATGCGATCCCGTCGCCGGCCTGGTAGAGATCCCCTGCATCAAACGAAACGCCTCCGGCACAACCCTGGCCTTTATGGCCGCAGAGATGGCGCTGTCCGGCGTGATCTTCGAGATCCCCGTGGATCAGGTGATCGACGCCATGAAGGAGGTAGGCGACAGCCTCCCCTGCTCGCTCCGGGAGACCGCCATGGGCGGACTTGCCGCCACGCCGGAAGGGCGCCGGCTGGCCCGGCAGGTATTTTCCTGAGCTTGTCTCATTCCAGCTTTGCCGCCGCGGCGTAATATCCTTCCCGTCCGTCGGCAAAGCGGCAGAAGATCAGCAGTCCGCACAGCATCCCGCCTTCTTCGTTCTTACGATCCCCCGTCTCATCCAGTCCCAGCTCTGCCAGCGGGAGCAGCAGCTTTTCCGGATCCACAGGGACGTCTTCTTTTCCCATATCAGCCAGGATCATCTCACCGGTGCTGCCCGAGTGGGTCAGGTCCACCGAATACACTTCCACCGAATACACCTGCTCCTCCACCGGCGCCGTCTCCGCCGGAAGATCCGATCCCCCGGAAAAACCGGTTCCGTCTGAGCGTTCCGTTCCCTCCCCAAAGGAAAGGCCGATCACTCCGTCTCTTGACAGGACCGGAAGCTCCTCCTGGCCCATCAGCACCGGAAAGGCTCCCGCCCCCTGTTCCGTGGGGATCTCTTTCTCCCCCTCGTCACTGGAGCAGGTCAGCCGCAGCTTTGGGAGCTGCTCCTCTGCCGTCACCTGAAAGAAATACTGATAGCCAGAGCAGCTTCCCGCTTCTCCGAACCGCATCTGCAGCTCTACCGTATAATCCTTCCCAGGCTCCGGCTCCGGAAGCTCCGATCCGGCAAGGGGCAGTCCCACTTCCCCGTCCTCGGTCATTGCCTGACCATCCTCATCCCACAGCCGGCACCAGACCTGATCCGCCTCCAACGCGGCCCGGACCTCCAGATCCGGGCGATAAGGGACCTTCGGCATCCCCCACACATCCGATATGGCCAGATAGCCACCGTTCACCGCGATCGTGCCGTCTCCCCCATAAGAAGGGTCTGTCTCCTCGGCATAGTTAAAGTCCTCGATCGGAAGATACGTCTCCTCTCCCGATACCACCGTCACCATCGGCACCGGCCACTCTGGTCTGGTCTCCTCCGCTCCTTTGCAGGCAGTCATAAGAGCCGCGGCCAGGAACAGCAGCGCCGCCTTTCCACATCCTTTTTTCCCGTGTTCCTTTTTTCCGTTTTCTCTTTTCCCGCTTTTTTTCCTCCCGCGCATCATCCCGCCTCCTGCATTCCCAGTCAGGCTTCCCCGCCGCAGTCGTCCTGGATCTTTCCCGCCTTCCGGTTCGGCTGGATAAAATGCTCCCAGGAGTATTCCCACAGCTTCCGGGAACCGTCGCCGGTCTTTTGGTTCCGCTTTAAGACCTGGCTTAAGCGGACGTTCCGCTCTGCCCAGGCCTTCCCATCCGTAGCCGCGTTCAGCATCACCGGCTGGAAATTATCCATGGCGTGTGCGAACCGGGATTCCGGTGTCTTCCGCTCCTCAAATTCCCGCCACAGCCCAAAAAACTCCGCCGCCTGGTCCTCGGGGAGCAGATTGAAAATGCGGTCCGCCGCCTGCTGCTCCCGCTCCCCCTGGGTCTTTAACGCCTCCTCGTCGTAAGCGTAGGTATCTCCCGCGTCGATCTCTACCAGATCATGGATCAGAAGCATGGAGATGGTGCGCAGGACGTCGATCTCCTCATTGGCATACTCTGACAGCACCAGCGCCATCACCGCCATATGCCAGGCGTGTTCCGCGTCGTTCTCCTTCCGCTCCCCATCGGAAAGGTAGGTCTGCCTCCCGATAAACTTCTCCCTGTCGATCTCCAAACAAAATGCCGCCTGCTGCTCCAACCGGTCCATCCTGGAATCCTCCTTCCGTGCTCGCCTCTTGCTGTTTTTATTATAGTCCATCCACCTCAACTATGATGGAACTATTTCTTACAGATTTCTTTGTTTTTTAGGAACAGAAAAAGCGGCGCAAAAGCGCTGTCCTCCAGCCTGCTTCCGCGCCGCAGATCCTTCCTGCTCCCGCTGCCTTATCTTTGCCGCCCGTCCCTTGCTGTCCGGATCTTCCGCGGGAACACAGCGGCTTTATACGTCGTATCCCACCATCCGGATGTACGTCTTGATCAGCTCTACGATCTGGTCGAATTCCAGACGGCTGGCATTGATCGGCAGGTCGTAGTTGTCCAGGTCCTCCCATTCCTTGCCGGTGAAATACTTGTGGTACTCCCGGCGCTGCTTGGTGATCCTGGTCAGCTTATTCAGTGCTTCCTTGGTGTCGGTGATCCCATCCACTTCCATGGTCCGCCGGATGCAGGTCGCCGTGTCCGCATACACGAAGATCTTGATCAGATCCTCCTTGCCGGCGGCATCCAGGATATAGTCCGCGCACCGGCCGATGATGATGCAGGACTCCTGCTCCGCCAGCTCCCGGATGACCTCCGACTGGAACTTGAACAGATTGTCCGGGGATGTAACGTCTCCTTCGATCTTCGGCTGTCCCGGCAGCCCGCCATGGATCGCTCCCACGATCCGGCGCAGCAGGTTGTTCCCTGCCCGCTCGTCCGCCAGCCGGAAATACTGCTCGCCCACCGCGCTCCGCTCCGCGGTCATGCTCAGGATCTCATCGTCATAATAGGGGATCCCCAGCTCCTTGGAAAGCAGCTTACCCACGACCCGTCCGCCGCTTCCGTACTGACGCTCAATGGTAATGACCAGCTTGTCTTTATTCATAGAAAACCCTCCTTCCGGAATCGGTCTGTATGCTCTCCGTCCGTTTTTCTGCCTTCATTATACCATAGATCTGAAGGTCTGCAAAATCTTTTTTGAGGGCCGTCCTGCTTCCTGGTTCTTACCGTTCAAACGCGGCGGCGTTGGTCCCGGCCGTCCGGCCGAATACGATGGTATCCGTCAGCGCGTTGCCGCCCAGACGGTTGGTCCCATGGATGCCTCCGGTAACCTCGCCGGCCGCATACAGTCCCGGGATCACGTTGCCCTCGGTATCGATGACCTCCGTATTGACGTTGATCTTCACGCCGCCCATGGTATGGTGCACGGTAGGAACCCGAGCCGCCGCATAGTAAGGCGCGTCGTTGATGCCGTCATTGATCTTCTTTCCGTCGGTGAACAGGGTCCGGCCAAACTCATCTGCCTCCCCTTCCAGATCGCCGCCCAGGCAGTGACGGTTGTACTCCTCGACCGTAGCTGTCAGGTTCTCGGCCGGTACGCCGATCAGCTCTGCCAGCTCCTCCAGGGTGTCTGCCTTATAGGCCCGGCCCGCCTCTACCAGTTCATTGATGGACTCATTAAAGTTGTTCTTCTCTTCCCCAGTCGGATATACGTCGCTGTCCATCACGATATACATCAGTTTGTCCGGCTGCTCAAACAGAGCCAGGGTCATCTCGTCCCGGCGTCCGCCTTCATTCACGAACCGCTTGCCTTCCGTATTCACATAGATACGGGTCTCTACCGCATTGCCGATCATACCGGTCAGGCTTCCGGTCTCCGGATCGCCTAAAGGCAGCAGCTGGATATTGCCCATCTGGATCAGCTCAGCCCCTACCTCTTTTGCCATAAGGATTCCGTCTCCGGTAATAGAGGGAGCATTGCTGGAAAGGATACTTTCATCCAGCGTCGGCCACATGCCGGTCTCTGCATTGTATTCCTCACGCATCTCCACATTGCGGGCAAAACCGCCGGTTGCCAGGATCACGCCGTTGTTGGCGGTCACGGTCACCTGATTGCCCGTCTTGCCTTCACACTCTACGCCGACCACAACGCCGTCCTCTACGATCAGGTGCTTCGCCGTGGTCTCATACTTCATCGTAATTCCCTCATGCCCGTCCATATACTTCTGATAGGTCTTGAAAAATCCGGATCCCTCCGGCTCTACCGGCTTATGTGCACGCTCCCACATCCCTCCGGTTACGGTGAACAAGCCCGGTTCAAATTCCAGGCCCAGATCCATCAGCCATTCTACGCCGCCATAGGCTTCCGTCACCAGCTTGCGCACCAGCTCCGGATCCCCCTGCTCATCTCCGCCCTCATAGGTCTGCTGATAATGGAACTCTACGCTGTCATTGCGGGCCAGGGCTTCCTCACTTCCCTCGTCCACCGCATTGAACGCGCCGCCTGCCAGTACGGTATTACCGCCCATGTTGGACGTCTTTTCGATCACGATCACGCTCTTGCCTGCCTGGTTCGCCGTTACCGCAGCAGCCATGCCTGCGCCGCCTGCGCCGATCACCACTACGTCCGCAGTCAATTCCTCATCCTCTGCCTTCACCACTTCCGGTTTGATCGCCTTCAGCGCCTCTGCGTCGCCGCCGGCCTGCTCCACACAGTCAGCAACGCCCTCTAAGATCGCGTTGCTGGTCAGGGTCGCGCCGGATACTGCGTCGATCCCCAGGCCCTGCAGCTCGATGATCTGTCCTGGCATCGTGTCGCATACCGGTTCGCCGATCCCCGGCGTCTCTCCATGCTCCAGCTGGATATCTGTGATCACATCCGCATCAAAGGTCACCGTGACAGTCATCTCCTTCATGCCTGTCACGGTCGCGCTGTATGTACCAGGAGTATAAGCTCCGGCCGCCTCCGCTGCCGTTTCCGGAGCGGATTCTGCTGCCGCTTCTGTCCCTGTCGCCGCTGTGGTCTCCGTTGCCGCAGGTTTGCTCTGGCATCCGGTCATAGAACCAGCCAAGGCTGCCGCCATTGCCAGCGCTGCAAAACGTCTGTATTTTCTCATGCTTCCCTCTTTCCGCAGATCACTCTGCTTTGTTAATATGTTGTTAAGAGTTTATCATGATATCACAGCAAGCGCAAGGAAATTTGAAAAAAAATTCCAGATCCAGGATCTAGTCAGAGAAAATCTTTCTATACTAGCCGTTTTCTTTTCCATCAGGAAAACCCATAATTGATCCCCACGATCCCAAGGGTTCCGTCCGTAACCCCGAATATGATGTTCGGCCCGTCCCCCGACTGCAGGACGAAGCCTGCCATACTGGGGGAGAGGGCGGTCTCGTCTGCCTCCGCGATCGAGCTTAACAGCCCATCGGTAAAGATCCGCTCCGCCCCCAGCGCAAGAAACTCTTCCCTGCTCTCTGCCAGCTGTCCGCCTTCCTCAAACCCGATATAGACCGGGAACGCCGTCAGATCTGCCAACGCCTCCAGATCCTCTGCCGCCACCGCGTCCTTGATCCTCCGGCCGTATTCCTGATACACCGCCTTCTCCACTGCAAAATTATCTTCATAACCGCTTGCCCCGAAGGCGGAGTCCTGCGGCTCTTCCTTCTGCT